>NZ_LMCE01000007.1:0-44104 GCF_001623285.1 Pseudovibrio sp. Ad26 | reverse complement strand
GTCCGCCCCCGGCGCAATTGCTGTGAGCCGCATAAGTTCCCTCTCTGGGCCGTGGAACTGCCGAATAGAGTCACTGATGGGAGAATGAGGCCGGATCTTCCTTGGGTAGATCGTGATGCAAAAATGAGGGGGTGGGGGTATCAATACTGCATTTTTCAAACTCGCAGCGAGTTCCATTGCAGCGGCGGGAAAGAGGAAATTGATGCTGATATGAGCTACCCGGATCGTTGCTGGCTCGGTGACGCAAAATATGCCAAAAACGCTAGCAGATCTCCAAAAGTCAGAAAATCAAATGGTGAGTATTCACAATTCTGGATGCACGTTGATATTCGGAAACAAGATGAAGATGAATATACACGATATGGCATAATAACAAAAAATCCTGATGCACCTGGAAAACCTTGTTGGAACATCGGACTTTATACAGCGATTAGTCATCCTGCGTTACTTCCATTTTATATGGAACTATACGAGTCGAAAGATATTGAGGGAATGATTGAGCATGTGCCGATGCGAAATGCTTGCAAGGCGCAAAACGAATTTGGGAATGATGACCCTGCTCGTCCTCCAAGGATTAATCCTGAAGACGATTGGTGGAATTACGATCCATCAGAATATGGCGATATAGCATAAGTAAAGGATTGATTAGTGTTGCATTTTGAAAATTACGACAAGCTTTATGACCCAAGCATGCTATCTGTTATTCGAGATGGAATAGTAATTTTTAGTGATAGCACCTCGTTATCAAGTTGGTTGAGTAAGAAGTGGAACATTTCATCGTCAAAAAAACAACAGTACAATGACGGAAGTGTAGATGACGAAATTAAGATGGAGAGCATAAAGAAACCAAATGTGCGAATGAATATTATGTATAGAAGTAATCGCACAATTTCGTTTTCTCGTCCTCCAACGACAATCGAAGCTGCATATATGTTCTGCGATCAACTCCGAAAAGACTTTCCAGAGCTAAATGGAAAACTGATATTCGTGAATGAGTATGGAGAAATCGTCCGCTTTCCATTTGATTGTAGTGATGATGAACTGTGTAGACGTATTGGATTGGATGGCGAGTTCCATGATCACGATCTTATGCAAGAAATGGGGCTAGAGTAGTTCCAGAATAAACAGCTGGCCGCACGAATGCCAATCCCTATCCCTATGTTTAATACCTCCTGTCAAGTGATCTAGTAATGCATAAAGATCAAGCTTTTACGCCAATTGAGATCTGGACAGGGCTACATGTCGAGCTGGAGAACTGGCGCTTGAAATGTAGCCATGTGAACGAAGACCTGCACCCACTAAGAGATACAGAAAACTCAGTATATCTGAAAGAGCTGCAAGCATTTCCCGCCAGAAAGTGGGCGCTGATTGGCGATGGTGCTGGCTGGACACCGGTTTCAGCCATGGCACTCTCATGGTGTGAGGGCACAACATGGAAAGGCGTGCTGAAGGCGTGGGAAGCCATCAATAATCTTGATCTGGAATCTGATGTGACCAGCCTGTCTGCCCAAATGACCAATCCAAAATTATTACCAAACCCAGACTTGCTGACAGTGCTGAAGCTCGGGCAGTCACCGGGAGGAGCATGGGTCTTGCTATCTGCCTTGCGCCTTCATGACAAACCAGTGCGATTTGATGAGACGCAGGTTTCTCGCAATTCCGTGCACTCCGTGCACTCCGTGCTCTGGCCGCTCATAGAGCAATGAGTGTCGCTGGGTACTCTTCCCTGACGTTTTGAGCGCAATCAGCTAATTCCTCCCATCCTTTCTGTCGTTTTGATCTGAGACGCTTCAGCAGGGCTTGCGCCCTCACGCGAACTAGATCGTCTCTCTCCTGACCACAATCTTCCTCACCTTGCGGCTCCGGGAGATCATGGACAGCCTCCCTCCTCACCAGCTCCCGCTCACCCGTTTTATTGGCAAGGAAAGTAGAAACGGACCTTCCAGAGACGGAGCAAACATCATGAAAATCTCAGACGCCCTTTCCATCCTCGGACTTTCTTCAGGTGCATCACAGGATGAAATCAAATCCGCCTACAAGGGTGCTGCCAAGAAATACCATCCAGACCTGAATCCGGCTGGGGCTGAGATGATGAAGCTTGTTAACGCTGCCTTTGATGTGCTGCGCGATGCGACCAGCACACAGACCCAAGAGGGCAGCGATTGTAATTACGGCGAAGAACTCAACGCGGCGATCAACGCCATTATTGATCTGGATGGGCTGGAAATTGAAATCTGTGGTGCATGGGTGTGGGTTGGTGGAAATACCCGAGAACATAAAGAGACCCTGAAACAGGCAGGCTTCAAATATGCCAAGAAAAAGCAGAAGTGGAATTATCGCCCGTCCGGATGGAAGTCTCGCAGCCGTGGCACCTATTCAATGGATGATATCAGGGACGCACATGGCAGTACGCGCCCGTCTCGTCCTAGTCGCCGTAACTATGCACTTGGAGCGGCGGCATGACACTGGAAGAAACGGTTTTACCGGTCGCGAGAATGCTGTTTGAGGGGGAGGGGACAATCCTCTCCCAAGGCCACCTTGTCACGGTTGAGGCTCCCATGGGAGCCTTGGTGATCAGCTTTATGAATGAGCGCGGCCGCATTCGGGCCAATGCCAGCCTGCGGCATGATTTGGGAGACAGTCACTATTGGCGCAATCTGAAAGAATATGCTCCCTGGGGAGAGCAGCCAGCCTTACGGCGAACGTTTGCGCCTGACCGGTTTGCATCCCATCCTGAGCAAATCCTGAAGGAGATCAACCGTCACATCACAGAGCCAGCGTTCCCGCTGGCCTTTAAGGCACTGGCGGCGATTGCTGATCATCACGATAAAAAGCGCAAGGTTGCAGAAGCGATCAAGCGGGCAGCTCCATCAGAAGCGCATGTAAATATTCACGGCAGGTACAGTTTGCGCAAGGCTATTCAAAGCTTTGATTGCAGTGCTCGCGGTGCTTTCGAGATCCGGCCTGACAGCGCTTATTGTGATCTGGAGATTCAACATCTGTCTTTGGAGAAGATGGAGCAGCTCATCGCCTTCCTGAATACCTCCTGAAGCGGGGAGGGCAGGGAGGCTTCTACCAGCCTTATTGCCTGATTTGGAATTAAGCCGTGCGCAGGCCGGTGCTCTGCGGGATCTGCCGATCCCACGACGCACACTCTCTCCAAAGTCTTCATCTGGGGAAGTGTGAAAGCGGCGTGCCCTGGCTTGCAAGCCCTTCGCGGGATCAACAGATCCCACTTCGAACTTACAAACCAGCTCACTCATGTTTGTTGATGGGCTGGAAGCTGGCAAGCGATGGCCGCACCCAACACATGCCAGCTTCCAGCAAGCCGAAGTTCTGATCATTTTTTTCTGTCGTTTTGGCCTGAGGGACAGTTTTAAGGGCTCACGCCCTCACGTGACCTAGATCGTCGCTCTCCTGACCACAATCTTCCTCGCCCTTAGGGCTGCGGGAGACTATGGACAGCCTCTCTTCTCACTAGCTCCCGCACACCCGTTTGTTTGGCAAGGGAAATGAAACGGACCTCATTGAGACGGAATGAACATCATGGTTTTTGCAAGCCGTTCAAGTCTCTTGATCACAAGGGAGCACAACATGAATGCCAAGATCCTCACATTTCCAACAAAGCAGTCAGCAATTAACCGCGCTGAAGTCATCTCATTTTCTGAGGTGCTGGAGGCAGCTTGGGATGCTTCATTGGAAGCCACGTTGGAGTTTGTCGAACAGAACGGCGATTATTTTGAGGAAGGTGGAGCCCATGTTGTTTTTGCTGATCTCAATGCCCCGTTTGTGCGCCTTTTAAAAGTCAAAGGCGTAGGGGAGGCCATGAGTACAGGAGAATGGAAAGTCTCGCTGTTGCTGGGACTGCCTTACAAATCGCAATGTGTCTATGAAGCGGGTTGCAAGGCGTTTGTCGAAGAGTTGAAGCTTCGCAATATCTCAGCTCGTGTTGTCACGTTTGCTAAGGATGAAGAGCGGTTTTAAGTGGAATCGTGCTGCTTGAGAATGCCATATTAGCGTCTCTGATTAGGGGCCTGCCTGACGAGTGCCCACAAGAAAAGACCAGAGGCATGAAGCAACCTTGCGATGCTTTTCGCAACGGGTTTTCTTATGTTCAACCCGCACTGTTCAGGCTTGCTCTTGGGCTACAAGAAAAACGTAGGATTTTCTTGTTCAGCGCTGCTGTGAGCCTACAGTCGAACCGTAATTTTTGACCATTTGCGGACATTCAACTCAAATCTAGGCACATCCGGCTAGGAAGTGACTTCAACTATAGGTCGATTTTGGACAGCCTGTTGCTGAGTGACCAGAGCCGTCGTTCGTACGTTCGGCTGTCAACCAAATTGTTGCGACGTATGCAACTTCAAGTTAGTTTCATCCACGTTGTTTGTTGTCGTGATCATGGCCAAAACACTCCTTTACTCAAATCAACAGATCTGTCCGCCTAGTGTCGACGACAAACAGGGCGAATGTAACAATACTAAGGGCCAATAAGGTGTCAGGTATTTTGTAGATTTCACCTGTGATATATCTAGGTAGAATCACAGTTGGACCTATGTCGGAAGCACATGACAGATAAATCTTACCGCGAGGGAATGCATCGGACAGTTGCACCGTCAGTCACGTTAGAACGTGTTTTACCTCACTTGGATAGTTTTGGGATTACCCGGGTCGCCAATATCACTGGACTTGACCGCATAGGCGTGCCTGTTTTTGCAGTATACCGCCCCAACGCCCGTTCTGTTTCAGTATCTCAGGGTAAGGGAATGAATGATTTAGCCGCCAAGGTCTCAGGAATCATGGAGGGCGTCGAGATTTGGCACGCGGAACACATAAAAAAGCCTCTGCGCCTCGCAAGTTATAGTGAAATTTCCGAGGAGGTAGCTGTAATCAATGTTGAAAGCCTCCCTGCCAAGAGCAGTAGCCGGTTTCATGATCATATGCCAATTCTTTGGATAGCTGGCAAGGATCTCTCAGGTGACGACGAAAAATGGGTACCTTATGAATCCGTACATTCGAACTTCACATTGCCGTTGCCCAGTGGAAGCGGAAACTTCCAAATAAGCACAAACGGCCTGGCGAGTGGCAACACGTGGTTCGAAGCGGTAAGTCATGCGATTTCCGAGGTTGTCGAGCGAGATTGCATGGCCCTCTGGGCGTTGCGAGGCGGTCCATCGAATCCTAATAACCGTCTTGATCTGACAACAGTTCGGGATCCGGACTGTTGTCGGATCATTGAAATGTTAGAAGCCGGAGGACAGGCGGTTGGTGTCTGGTCAGTTACGAGTGATATAGGTTTGCCCACGTTCGCTTGTGTTATGGCGGACCGTACCCTCAACCATCTTGGACGGCACTATTATAGTGAAGGTAGCGGTTGTCATGTTAATCGCGAGATTGCATTACTCAGGGCTCTAACCGAGGCGGCGCAAACTCGCCTGACATTTATTTCGGGTGCTCGTGATGATGCGCATCGCGACGTGTATCTTTCCATGCGAGAGCCTGAAAGGGTAAATAAATATCTCACGTGGATCGATAAACCTACGACAGCCCCATCTATTAATTTTGGGAATGTCCCGACCTTTGAGACAGATTCCTTTGAAGCGGATGTTGAACTACAAATTGATCTGTTGCGTGCAGTTGGTTTGAGAGAGGTTGTCACCGTTGATCTGGATGGGCGGATACCAAGCATCGAGGTGGTGAAGGTAATTATACCAGGACTGGAAGGTATTCATGATGCACCCGGTTATGTTGTTGGCCGTAGGGCACAAGCCCAGCAAAAAACTCTGACGGGAGAAGCTGCATGAAGACGGTTGTTTTTCTAGGTCCAACACTTCCTATTTCTACAGCAAGAGGAATACTTGAATCGGAGTATAGAGCACCTGCTTCTCAGGGAGATATATATCGAGCAGTCGCAAATGGCGCCCGCCTGATCGGTATCATTGACGGTTATTTCGAGCGTATACCTGCAGTCTGGCACAAAGAAATACTTTATGCGATGAGCCAAGGTGTGCGCGTGTTTGGCGCATCGAGCATGGGTGCGCTGCGTGCTGCCGAGTTACACAAATTCGGAATGGTGGGTGTGGGTTCCGTGTTTGAAGCCTACAGAGATGGTCAAATTGAAGATGATGATGAAGTCGCCATCGTACATGGGCCGGCAGAAATCGGTTACCCTCCCCTTTCGAATGCTATGGTCGATATTCGCGCCACTTTGAAAAAAGCCGAAGATGAAGGGGTGGTTAATGGTGAATTCGCGGAGGCGTTTCTAGTAGCGGCAAAATCCCTACATTTTTCGCAACGGTCATATGATCTTGTTTTTCAGGATACCAAGTTAACCGCAAAAGAATGCGATCCCTTTCGTCTTTGGTTACGAACAGGGCGTGTTGAAGCGAAACGTGAAGATGCGCTTCAGATGCTTCACGATATAGCGGAATGTGCCAGTCAGGAACCGGATAACTACCAAGCCCAGTTTGCATTTGCTCATACAGACACCTGGGAACGTATGGTACGTCAGATTGAGCCCGCAGCTGATGCGTTGTCCTATGAAGAGCTTCTAGAAGAGCTTAGGTTAGAGCCGAATACGTACAAGACTGCTGTTGAAATGACTATGGCCCAAGTTCTGGGGGAACGTGAAGCCGCAAGGGCACATGTAACAGCGAAACCGGATGAGTTTGAGCGCAAATTTGCCGAATATCTTGTGTGCCGCAATATTGTTCAGCCGCAAGATATTATTAACTGGATGTCGGAACAGGGACTGAACGAAGACACTTTCCAGACATTTATAGAAAAGCACCAACGACTTGATACGGTAAGGGGACTGTTGCGTGCTGACATAGTCCGAGCGCTGCCTGATACGTTGCGTGACATGGGAATCTTTGGGAAGCTTAAAATGCGTGCCGAGGACAAGCGTGAATATCTGGCGAAGAATGGTCTGTCGGAGGCAGAAGCTGCAACCTCAGGCCTATCTTCTGACGATCTGTTAGAGTGGTATTTCACAAAACATCTTGGTACCAGCATGCCGCTTCATCTTAACGCCCATATTCGTTCGCTCGATCTCGATCACCGTCAAGCATTCATTGCATCTATATTTAGGGAATACAAATATCAACGGAAAGAAGAGGAAAAAGCGATAGAATCCGATTTTGTATTTGATGATTACGATCGAGATATGTTGATCGCTTTGGATGGGGAATACTATCATATCTCAGAAGAAGATTGGAAATCCCTCCCTTCCAGTCCGATTATAGAAAACGAGAGTATTGCAAGTCTCATCACGAATGGCGCGACAATTGCTAAGATAGACCATCCCACTCGAGTAAATGAGCAGGCCATATTGCTGAATATTGATCTGGTTAAAGGGATTTAATGAACATGGATGCCTGTACAATTAAAGTAAATAAGGAAATTTCACATGAGTCGAGACATCATCATTGCACATCAAGGTCATTGCTACGAACTTTCTGCCGCGAAGATTAAGTCCTTGCATAAACATGGGGTCAAGCAGAACAGTCGTGTAGCCGACCTCGTATCGGCAGGAGTACCGCTCGCTAGCATCCCCAACCTACCAGGTGATGGTGTTTGCAACTCAATGATGGCTACTTGCTTTCTATTGAACATGGACGCTTTGGACGATTAAGGGAGATTTCACATGAGCCGAGATATCATCATTGCACATCAAGGTCATTGCTACGAACTTTCTGCCGCGAAGATTAAGTCCTTGCATAAACGTGGGGTCAAGCAGAACAGTCGTGTAGCCGACCTTGTATCGGCAGGAGTACCACTCGCTAGCATCCCCAACCTACCAGGTGATGGTGTTTGCAACTCAATGATGGGTACTTGCTTTCTATTGAACATGGACGCTTTGGACGATTAAGGGAGATTTCACATGAGCCGAGACATTCTCATTGTACCTTAAGGCCATTGCTACAAACTTTCTGCCGCGAAGATTAAGTCCTTGCATAAACGTGGGGTCAAGCAGAATAGTCGTGTGGCTGACCTTGTTTCAGCAGGCATACCACACGCTAACATCTCCAACCTGGCAGGTTTGGGAAACATTGCCCAGCTATTCAGCCAGATTCAACAATCCGGTTTTGTGTTTGATGATCTTGTCAGTAGTATTCAACATTGTGGTTTGCCTTCGTTTTAGGGTTGGTTTGCAACACCAATAAAACCGAGAACCACACTCTCTTGCAAGAGTTGCACCGCTGCTGATCCAGTTCTCTGGAAAAGCAGCGGTGTCAGATAAGTTGAGTCTTCTATACATACTCTGCGAAAGCCTACAATCGAGCAAGTTCAGCTTTTGATTGAACCATCCAAAGGTCCGCAGTTGGCCCGACACTCCAGTTATGGGCTGTTGGCCCCAGATCATCGCGCCTGCCACGGATCACGGCAAAATCTGTGCCTTTCCAGTTCATATGTCCACATTGCCAACGGTACTTCTTGTTCCTAGCAGTGCTATCAACCAAGGAAAGCATGTTACACTCGCTACTGTGACTAGTGCCACCCTAAGTGATTTCATCGCAACGTCGGCATCATTTACAGGCCTTGGAGCACGGGGACATGTCTTGTAGGTGGCTGGAATTTGAATTTCAAGGACTGAATTTTTGGGAGTGTACTTAGCATGAATCGCCGTTATCTGTTAATTGTGCTAGCCTTCGTACTGATTGCTGCATCCGTGCTGACTTATCTCATACAGACCGGAGAACGTGGACTAGGACGTCAAGCGCGGCCCACCCGAAGTTTGGACGTGACTCAACTTGACGCAACTAAAATCAAGAATTTGGGTTGGGATGCAAAAGGGCTGGATGTAGTTTTCAAATACGCTGCTAGTTTAAGCACAGATTCCTTCATGATCATCACCGATGGTCAAAGAGTTGGTGCCTTCGGTGATCTTTCAAAACCCTACAGTATTCATTCTATAAGAAAATCTCTTCTAAGCGCTCTATTCGGCCAGCAACTGGCTTCGCCTAAAAACGAACTGCGCCTTGATGCCACACTTCTGGAGCTGGGAATTGATGACGCCCCGGTTTCGCTGACGGAGTTGCAGCGACAGACAACCGTGCGTCATTTGCTGCAAAGTGTTTCAGGTATTAACCACCCGGCTGCCGCATCGGGTAGTCTGCAAGCAGATATCGACAGGCGTTTGGGACACACAGAAAACCAGCCAGGTACTATCTGGGCTTACAACAACTGGGATTATAACGCGCTGACTACTGTTTTTGAGAATACAACAGGCTCCGAGGTTGCAGAGGCGTTTGATATCGGGATAGCACAACCAGTCGGAATGCAAGATTTTGAACGCTCCGCCGTGTTTTATACCTTTGATCCTCAGCAGTCTGAGCATAGGGCGGCGATGTTCAAAATGTCTTCGCGTGACCTTGCAAGAGTTGGAAATCTCTATCTCAATCGCGGACTTGCTGGCAGACAACACATTCTTGCAGAAAACTGGATAGACCTCATTACAGCCGATTTCACTGAAACAGGCTTTGGTGGGCTGCGAAACGGGCATGGATATCTGTGGTGGATACCCGAAGAAGAGACTGGTCTGCCTGAGGGGACTTTCTGGGCATGGGGGCTGGGAAATCAGGCGCTCATAGTGATCCCAAAATGGAATACGGTCATCATCCACCAGTCAGACACCACCGATTTCCTGAAGCGATTTATACCCCTGACCCGTAGTGAAAAAATGACCGGAGAAGAGGCGATAATGCAGCTTATTCTCTCATGCCGCGAACCCGCTGCCCGTGAAACCGAGTATTGCATCGAGCATCGCTTTATCTCGCGGCGCGAGTTCAAACAGCTAATATCGTTAGTCGTTGCCGCACGAGAATAGAGTAGCTTATCGGTGTGAGACTTATTCGCTCTCCGAGAATAGTCCCAAGGTGCTGATGACTTATCAAAACCAATCTCTAGTATCTCTCAGCAGTGCTCGTAATCCCCCGTTGCGAACGATCTCAACCGTTGATGGAAACGCTCCAATGTCCGGTGTTGGCCCGACGCATCTTGACGTAGCCATACTCACTTCCAGTTCTCTACGCCGCAGCGAACGTCAGCAAAGTCCAGACTTCAAATATGAAATCGAACCGCGTTGACAGGCAACTTCGGATCATTGGGCGTCATTTCAGTATGAGGCTCTATTACTCACAGAGCATACCCCTTTTGGCTCTATAGTGCCGCAAACGCACTCAGGCGTTTAAAATGGAGAACGTCGGAAAATATGTAATTGCAATCTTTTAATACGCACTAATGAAGTGTAGTAAAATATTTGAAATTGATTTTTTCCTACACCTGGGTATTCGAAATGATACATGGCTATATAAGAACCGACAAAAACGAACACACCAGAGATGACCAGATGGAAGAGTTGCGAGCCGCAAACTGCGAAACCTTCCGCGTTGATGAGGGAATTTCGCGGCGCTCCTTCCTGAAGCCTGAGCTTGATAGGCTGATGCAAGAGGCTGTTGCGGGTGATGTGTTGGTATTTTGCTCTTTGGACCGTATCGCGGAATATCAACGGGATTTAGCTGAATTCTTCGTTAAATGTCAAGTGCTCGGCGTTGATGTGGTGGTTCTTCGTGAGGGACTAAACACACTGGAAAACCCAGGTGTGTTTCAGGTTATGGCGGCGTTTGTTGGCTTTGGTCGCGGGCTGGATGATGAGCGGCGGGCATTGGCGATTGAGAAGGCGAAGAGGAAGCAGGGGCGACCGTCTAAGCTGAGCGAAGAGCAGCAGCTTGAAGCTGTTGAAATGAAGGCTTCAGGCAAGACCATCTCACAGATAGCGGCCACCTTCAGCGTTTCACGTGCCACGATTTACAGTTTGTTAGAACCGAAGACATCGAAACTCGATGCCTTCGCCAATATCCCCCGTGATGAGTTGCGGGAAATTATGTTTGGGAAGAGGGAGCAAAATTAAGCCCTCCATTCAAATCAGATCAACCCATGATGGAAACGCCCGAAAGTTCGGGGTTGTTTGGGTTTCTATGGTCCTCAGTGTCAGCATTGGCACTATCGCTTTGGTTTGATTGGTAATTGGACACGCCCCTGACGGGTCAGGCCGGTCAACGCGCCTCTCGGCGCTTACAGAGCCAAACTACCACACCACTAAGCGCGGCAAAGGAGCCGCGTTGTCTCTTCCTGAGCCACCACAGCGCCAAGCCTTGCTAAGTGCCTTAGGCAGTCTGTCTCTGCCATACGGTGACTGTCCTTCGTGCTGGGTTGCACTTTCTTCTTTCTTTTCTGTCGTTTTGACCTGAGGACCAGCTACAAGGGCTTACGCCCTCACGAAAGCTAGTTCGTCACTCGCCTGACCACAATCTTCCTCACCTGGCGGCTCCGGGAGATCATGGACAGCCTCTCTCCTCACCAGCTCCCGCACACCCGTTTTAAAGACAAGGGAAATGAAACGGACCTCACAGGGAGCAAGAACAATGGCTAAACTCACCAAAGCAGAAGCAAAGCGCCACGCACAAGCAGTGGAACTCCTTAACAAAGACGTGCTCAACGAGAACGACAAGGATTTTGTTTTTCAAAACTGGCATGAAGGCGCTGAGTTTGAAAACGGCTCCCGTGGTGCGTTTTTCACCCCTTGGGATCTGGCTTTTGATTTCTCATTTGACTGTGGCGGCCACCGGATCATTGATCTTTGTGCCGGCATTGGAATGCTGTCCTTTGCAGTCTACCACCGCTTGAAGGAGCACAACGGCAGAGCGCCGGAAATCGTGTGCATTGAACGCAACCCCGCTTATGTGGCCGTTGGAAAGAAACTGCTTCCTGAGGCGACCTGGATTTGTGCTGATGTGTTTGAGTGGGAAGAGCTCAACCTTGGCCGGTTTGATCAGGCGATCAGCAACCCGCCCTTTGGCAAGGTGCCGCGCTCAGGCAATGGCCCAAGCTATAAAGGCGGGCTGTTTGAACATCATGTTATAGATATTGCCTCAAAACTTGCAGATGAGGGGACATTTATCATTCCCCAGAATTCCGCCAGCTTTGCTTATTCTGGTGTGCAGTGCCATCGCCAGACACCAACCAGCGCAGGCGGCAAGTTTGCAGCTAAACAGGGTTTTGAAATGACGGCAGGCGTGGGGATTGATACCGCCGTCTACCGCAAAAGCTGGAAAGGTGTTTCCCCGCTGTGTGAGGTGGCCCTGATCGACTTTTCACCGTGTCCGGTAGAGGAAGTCCAGCTTACTACCACACCAGTTCCAGCACCTCCTGTTGTGCCCGTGGAGCCGGTTTGCCTTCCTCCTCTTGCCGCACTCTCCAACGTAGCCCCAACCGCTCAACTCTCCCTCTTTTGAGGGGGATACGGGGCCAGTTTGAACAGGAGATCTGAGAATATGAAAACGAAGCAAGATGCACCAAACTGGTATTGCGAGGGATGCAAGACGTTTCATGGGCCAGCCAATGAGCGGAAGGTTGATGATATGGGCGATTATTACTGTGCCAGGGCTTGGAAGCGCCTGACCAACCCGCAAAACACGACCTTTAAGCAGCGGGTGAATTATGCGCGGGAAGGGTTCTGCCTTGGAGAAGACAGCCGCGCCTTTGATAACTGCTTTGAAATGTATGATGGAGCTTTTGTCGTTGCAGCTCTCATGCGCCTCAGTGAAACCGATCATGAGTTAAAGCAGGCCATTTTGCGCCATATGAGCAAGGCAGGGCTTGCCGAGTGGCAGCAGACAACGGCCAGTCTTGCTCACATCCCAACACACAAGCTCTCCAGTAAGGCAGCGGCCCATCGGCAGCAAGTTGAAGCGAGCCCGATCGGCTACCAGCAGCCAAGCCTTTTCTAACGCACAGATCCAGAGACACCCCATGTACAACTTCACAAAGCCGACTTGCTCCCTAACCGCAATCACCTTTCTGATTGAACTGCATAAAGCAGACTTGATGTTTCACCCGGACGACAGCCCTCAAGGGTGTGATTTTGGCAGAGAGCTTCCATCTTTGATGCTTGAGATGATGGATCAGCACATGGAAGCCACTCATCACTATCTTGAAGATCCAAGTGCGATTGTCTGTGAAATTGATAAGGCCCCAGGTCAGCCGCAGGAGCAGCCGTTGAGCCGGACTTCGAACGTCTTATCTGTTCTCGATCTATCGACCGCTCACCTATCCCCCAAAACGCTTGCAATGCTTGGCGAGAAGACGCCTGAGACATTCCCGCTCTATGGCGGCAACCTCATGAACGGTTTGTTTGTCTCTGCCAGTAAGGATTACGACTACAGCGGCGAGAAGCTTCCCATTGATTTGCTTAGCTGCCTCACGGCTGCATGGGCGCAGGACTGCTCCCACATTCTCTTTGATTGTGATGGACCGATTGATGAGAGCTTGTATGCCTACTCTCATGACGATCCCGAGTAGGTGTGAGGAAAGCGGCAGAGGAGGGGAGCGCAAGCTCCCTTTTTCGTTTTGGCTAGGTTTCCAGTTTCAGTGATCTGAGAGCGGGGCGATCTGGCTTGCAAGCGCACAGCGGGATCGGCTGATCCCACAGTGCCCTCACAATCCAGCTCACTCATGTCTACTGAAGGGCTGGAAGCAGGCAAGCGGTGGCCGCACCCCCCACATGCCAGCCTCCAGCAAGCCGCACGTCTGATCATTCTTTTCTGTCGTTTTGACCTGAGGGCCAGCTGCAAGGGCTTGCGCCCTCACGAAAGCTAGATCGTCACTCGCCTGACCACAATCTTTCCTCGCCTTTCAGGCTGCGGGAGAATGTGGACAGCCTCTCTCCTCACTAGCTCCCGCTCACCCGTTTGCTTGGCAAGGGAAATGAAAACGGACCTCTTGTGAGGCAGCTAAGGAGAAAGAGAAATGGTTGCAGTCGAAGAAGCTACCAATGTTTTGTATACGCAGCTTATCTGCAAGAAGTCTGGAAAGGTGCTGGGACAAGTAAGTGGGCCAACAGAGCAAACTGCGCACTGCAACAAAGTTTGGGCCGTACAACCAGATCAAGAGTTGGTTGTCACAAGCAAAACCGATGTGGCTGAACCATCTAACTTTTTTGGTCCAGTTCCGAAGAACTCCAACGTCTATGTTTACGGTGATTTTCTTGAAGAGGAGAAACCCACTGACATAGAACCAACTTGGGTAGGTGCAGCGCTTGTACTGGAGCAGATGAAAAACTCAGCGTTTGATGTTGCCGGAAACACATGGACCGCATTTAACGAAAGTGGCGAGGTGCTTGGTTCCTCTGAGTTCTAATACTCAAGGGCTATGATTAAGCGCTGCGGCTTGCCCGTAAGTCTCAGCGCAACTCTTTCATCAACGCGGCTTGTTAGAAGGCAAACGGCCTTCTTTACCTCCCTTTTTCAAAGGCTCTTCTTGCCATGACTGCAACATTTGAAAGCATGGGCTATGCTCCTTCTCATCCTTGGTTTTATCACACCGGAGGAAAGCCGCTTTACCCAAAGCAGATTAAACGGTGCGTGATGGCCTCAGGTTATCGTGGGTATCTGGCAGGAGAAATTGAACGCATTGACCAGAGCGCAGAGCCCAAGCGCACACATGAGCTTAGAGCGATCAAGGCCACTGCTTTAACTGAGTTAAAACGTGATTTGAGCCGATACCGCGAAGCGGTGTGTGAATTGCGCCAAGGAGCGGTCTTTTATGATAGGCGCGATCCATACCGATCTATTGGTGATTACTGCGTGAGTGCCAGTTTGAAGCACAATCATATCTATAATGGCTTTGCGATCCTCAACTACGTTGATGAGTTGCTTACACACCAGAAAGACTTGTTTGATTTGCTGTAGTGCTAACTTTTGGCATGCAAAAGACCCGTAAGAGATTGCTAGTTACGTGGTCGGACTTGTTACAAATATCCCGTTGGATAGGACTGGGGGCGAAAGCTCCCCTTTTCTTTTTCAAATGTGTCCTCTAGACCTCAAGAACAACTGGCCTTTAGAGTTACAAGAAGCGGAGCGCCCTGGTTCGCAAGCTCTGCGCGGGATCTGCTGATCCCACTTTGAACTTGCAACCCAGAACACCCATGTTTGCTTTAGGCTTACGGCTGGCAAGCGCCCCGCGCACGGACCACATGCCAGCTTCCAGCAAGCCGCACTTCATTCATTCCTCAATGCCGTTTTAACCTGAGGGACAGCTTTAAGGGCTTACGCCCTCACGAAAGCTAGATCGTCACTCGCCTGACCACAATCTTCCTCGCCACCTGGGCTGCGGGAGATCATGGACAGCCTCTCTCCTCACTAGCTCCCGCTCACCCGTTTTATTGGCAAGGAAGATAGAAACGGACCTCATAGATGCGGAGACAACATCATGACCAAGACCCATTTTGAACTCATGGCTGAGCTTGAACAGGTTGACGGCGTAGAGGCGACCTACAGCCCGGAAGACAACAAACTTCGCCTTTATGCAGCGACCCGCTTTGACGACGAAACCTATGTCCTCGTGAAACAATACGGCTTCAAATGGGCACCTAAACAAGACCTTTTTGTAGCTCCTATATGGACCCCAGAGCGTGAAGATTTTTGCGTTGCGATTGCTGGCGATATTGAAGCGGAAGGCACCACGCTTGCAGAACGCGCAGAAGCGAAGGCCGAGCGGCTGGAAGGGTACGCAGCGAACAAAGAGCGCAAAGCGGACGAGCTGTTTTCTAGCGCTAATGAGCTGTCAAGAATGTTTGAGCATGGTCAGCCGATCCTTGCGGGCCATCACTCAGAGCGCAAGGCCCTGAAGACCAAAGACCGCATGGATAACAACATGCGTCTTGGTGTTGAGAGCCAAAAGGCAGCAAGGCACTATCTTTACAAGTCCGTAAGTGTTCAGCACCACGCCAATTTTAAGAACAACCCGAAAGTGAGAGCTAACCGCATCAAAACGCTGCTTGTTGATTTGCGCAAATATCAAAGCGACCTCAATCACTATGCGCTTTCTTTGAAGATCTGGGAGAAAATGACCAGTGACGAAGAAATTACCAAGTTTTCTAAATGGGGGCTTATCAGAACGGGCTCGACAGTGAGTGATAAAGCCCGTCAGAGCCTTGAAAACGGCGAAATCACCCCGCAACAATTACGCTCACAGCGTATCGCAGCATTCAAGCGTGCTTTAGAGATCACCAACCGCCACCGCTGGATTGACCACCTTCTCAACCGACTGGCCTTTGAGAGTGAGATGCTTGGTGGGGTAAGCCGCTTTGAGGGCGAGATTACAGCAACCTTGCTTCAGACCTTCGCCCGCGCCCATGGAGCCGACAAGCCCAAAGCCACCAAAACACAGAGCGGAAACTTTCAGCTTAAGAGCCTTGCGCCACTCCCAAAGCAGTTTGTAAACGGCGCGAGCTGTGACACGCTTGAACTGACGAACAGCGAGTGGGCCGAGCTGATGAGCGATGTTTGTTATGAGGTGCCAGTCAAGAAGGATGCAAAGCCGTCCATTTTGAACTTCAAGGCGAAGCACTTGCAGTCCCCCAGCCGTTACCATTCCGGCGAAATCAACACCTTAGAGCAGATCGAATTGACCAAGGCGGACTACGCAAAGGTTCATGATGAGGAGCGCGGCACCCGCCTTTCTCTTTGTGGCAAATTCCGCTTCAAGGTCTGTCTGGACCCAAACTACAAAGGCCCTCGCTATCAAGCCCCTCGGGTTGCTGTGTTCCTGACAGACAGCAAGGCCCACCCCGTTCCTGAAAGCTTCGTGCCGGTCGTGGAAGCCAAAGCGGCATAAGCGCCACTTCCTTTCCAGTGATCACAGCTAAAGGGCTGTGATCACGTCCCCCAGGCCGAACCAGCACCAAGCAACTCAAGGGCATAGAGAAATGAAAAAATCAGTCTACCGCCGACCAGATAAACCGATGATGATTGACGTTAAAAGACCGGCAGAAATTAACGTGAAACAGCCTGTTGTGAGCGCTCCTGTCATTGTTGATAGTGCAACGGAGTGCCATGTAACACCGGCTGACGTTGCAGCTCGCATGGTGGAGTATTTAGGGCCAGTTGGAGACTATTTGACGTTGGAGCCAAGCGCAGGAACCGGAGCCCTCATTAAGGCCCTGCTTGCCTCAGGTCATAGCCCCTATGAGCTGGTCGCGATTGAGCGCCATATCAAGCTTGCCGCTTCGCTAAATATTGACGGTGTGAACGTCTCAAACAGATGCTTTTTAGACTATGCGCAAGAGGCTCAGGGCAGGGCGGAGTTTGCGCGGATCATCATGAACCCGCCATTTTCCAAAGTACGCCAGCACATCAAGGCCGCGCTGGATCTGCTTGGACGGCACGGCCACGACCGACCGGCAACTCTTGTTGCTCTTGTTCCAATTACTTTCAAACATGACGAGGCCGAGACAATGGAAACCTTAGGCCCTGACACCTTCAGCGCGGCCAGGGTGAACACCAAAATCATTCGTATAGAACGGTAGCTTGATGATGAAACCGATATGGGCAGAGGGTCAGAAAAAACGCCTGCAGCGAGACTGGACAAGGGCTGCAGGGGAACACGTCGAGTTAGAGAAGGATGAGCGGAAGATACTGGGATACTGCTCACAAACAGGATGCCAGCGCCTTGTGAGCTACTATCACAACAGCCCGAAAGTCAGCATGTTATATTGTTCGAGGCACCGGAGCTGGTGTGTTTCGCTAGAGATTAGTTTTTAAGCCCGCTTTTAGCGGGCTTTTTGCTGCACAAAATCTGATCCTAATGCCTGGTGTTCATGTCTCTTGAAGCGGGGCGATCTGGCTTGCAAGCGCACAGCGGGATCGGCTGATCCCACAGTGCCCTCACAATCCAGCTCACGCATGTTCTTAGAAGGGCTGGAAGCTGGCAAGCGCCCCGCGCACGGACCACATGCCAGCTTCCAGCAAGCCGCACTTCTGATCATTCTTTTCTGTCGTTTTGACCTGAGGGGCAGCTTTAAGGGCTCGCGCCCTCAC
Source organism: Pseudovibrio sp. Ad26 (assembly GCF_001623285.1). Lineage (NCBI taxonomy): Bacteria > Pseudomonadati > Pseudomonadota > Alphaproteobacteria > Hyphomicrobiales > Stappiaceae > Pseudovibrio > Pseudovibrio sp. Ad26. Next base: position 26,225 of record NZ_LMCE01000007.1, on the reverse strand, counting down.
GAAAGCTAGATCGTCACTCGCCTGACCACAATCTTTCCTCGCCCTTTGGGCTGCGGGAGATCATGGACAGCCTCTCTCCTCACTAGCTCCCGCTCACCCGTTTTATTGGCAAGGAAAATAGAAACGGACCATCACCAAGACGGAGACAAATCATGTTGCATCTTCCAAGCCTGACGACCCTTAAAGAGTTCTTTTCTGACTTGTTTGTCAGCTCCGCTGATCACCAGCGCGAAGAGCTGGAGTTCAAAAATCGCCAGCATGACCCTGAAGCAGAGTTGTACTTTCAGATGTTGGATGATGAGGCGCAGCAGGAAGATGATTTGGATGATGAGTTCGAGGTGTTCCAACGGCTGGAAGCGGACCTGTCACAGGGTGAGTTTGCCTGCACCATCAGCGGAACGCATTGTGAGGGCTGGAACGCGGAAGCTGATATTGACTATCAGGAGATCATCGAGGCGGGCACCTTTGAAGAGGTGATTGCGATCCTCTCTGAGCGTTACCATTCCGATTACTCATGGTCGGTCAGTGCACGGGACTGGAACGACAACACCTACAAGCACCGGTGTGAAGCTGAAGGCAACGAGCACGATTATTTCCATGAGTTCGACATTGATCCAGGCATGGGAGAATTTGCCTGCCTCATCAGCCCGGTATGTGAAGAGATTGCCTCAACCGGATACGCTGGCAATCTTGTCTTCATTCAAGCTGAAGAGTTTTCGCAGGTGATAAAGGAGCTTTCCACCCGCCTTGCGAAGGAAGGGGCGTGGAGCGTGCAGGCCATGGACTGTATGGGACAGCGGTACAAGTACGAGTACATTGAATGCAAAGACGTTGAATGGGCGGTGTACTGAAGAAAGATAAAAAGCACGGGATCACTCAGCCCTTGAGTGATCACCCATAGCAACCAAGGGGTGCATCTGCTACAAGCAGTTGAGACTTTTGGGGCAAAAGCAGCGGCGCTGAGCCAACCAGCGCATCGGGAAAGATAGGCTCTCCCGACTGAGGCAACAGCCTTGTCCCAAACCGGAGGGTGAGCAGATGTGGTTTTTACCAATTTCTGTCACGCTGAAACTAAAAAAGACACGGAACAGTTGGCTACTGAGTCTCCGTGTCTCTTTTAGATAGAAAGCAAACAGGCAGGGGGAATTTTCTCCCTGCCACTCCGGTATACTACTCCGAAATTCCCTAAAAATCAAATAGGATCGCTGTTCAGAGTGGCTGTGATTTTGGGCTTGCGCCAAACCTTCCAGGCTCTGCGGGATCTGCCGATCCCACTGCGCCTTCCAGCTTTGGCGCTGCGCTCATTTTTCTTGCCAACCGTCTGACAAGGCGAGCACTCGGCATCGGCACCCTTGCAGGGCACACGATGCCTCGCACTCGCCTTGTCAGATCGGGGCGTGCGGCGCTTTGCGATCGCTCGTTGCACTCACAGATCACAAAGCGCCTTGTCGCGCGAAGCACGCGCAAGCTTTGCAAGCTCGCACATGCTCCGCGCTCTGGTGATTGTTGCTGCTGTAACGGATTTTTCGTTTTCATTTCCATGTCGCCTTGACAGAAAATCCATACATCAGCTGATCAACTATTCAGTTTTCATCAAGCAATGTGCTATTTTGGTGATTTCTCCGAATTTCTCCGAGTATCTCTGACATTCCCCAAGTTAGCGGGGAGAATTCTCCAAGTTTCTCCGATATTCTCTGAGTTTCTCCGTTTGGCTAACTGGTTCTCCGAGTTTCTCCAAATATCTCTAACATTCTCTAAGGTTCCCCCGAGTGAAAGTTAGCAAGATATGCTAACCGGAGCCGGTTAGCGGAAATTCCACGAGTTGAGCCCAACCCGTACAATTGAGCTTATTCGCACTGTCGTGCTCAACGCTTTTTGCTGCGCAAATTTAAAGGAACTTGTGGTTGAGTTTATCTGTGGAAAACACGCTGGGGGAATTCCCTCAACTTTGAGTCAAAACTCTAAGATTTCAGCCGTTTTATGTTATGGGTAAAAGTTTAAGTAAAAACAAAGGCTTTACTTTGGGAAATCGTGACCAAAAAAGGACTAGATAAAGTTGTAAGGATGCGTTATGCACGTCATTACTTGCTGCCATAGCAAAATGGCATGCGGCTCTGACGATTAGGAATTGGACCCCCATAACCGTCAGAGCCTAGCAAGTACCAAAGATGACTTGGCACTCGCATAGGGAGAACCCACAACTCATAATTCAGTCGCAGCTCATCTCATGTCCGCTAATGGATGTGAGGCTTAGCGTGTTTCGTCTCGAAACGCGATGGGCAGAGATGAGTCTTATTCCTTTATCCAAACATTAAACATCAGGGATACCCGTTTTACAGGCGGGTAGTCAAACAATGGCGCTTCCATGGGGAGATGCCCGAGCTCAATTTCAACTTGTGCGTGCGCATGTTGAGGCTGAGATCGGGAGAGGTGTGTCTACTCGTACGATCTTCGAGGCCCTTCGTGATGAAGGGAAGATCGATATGGCAAAGAAAACCTTTTATAAGTATGCGGCTAAGGCTTTGAACCCTAAGCCTGAATTGGCTCCAGGAAGTGCCATTGTACCACCACCCAAAACAGGAGGGAGCGGGTCCAATACCCCCCAGGATTCGCCCCCTCCATCTCAACCTAAGGGTACAAACCGGTTCACCATGGCCGATTCCATTAAAGATTACGACTGATAGGTTTAAGCAAACATGAGATACGTAAACTTTGTAATGCAAGGAAAAGGCGGGGCCGGTAAGAGTTTTATTTCCATTTTGCTTTGTGAGTATTTTCGGCAAGAAGGGCGGAACCTTGTTGCCATCGATACCGATCCAGTAAACCCCACTCTTTCATCTTATAAAGCACTCAACTGTAACCTTATAAAGATGATGGATAACGCAGAGATCGATCATCGCAGCTTTGACGCCATTGTTGAGGGCATAATCGAATCAGATGATGAGACACATTTCGTCATTGATACGGGTGCAACCACCTTCTTACCGCTGGTCAAATACCTGGCTGAGAACGATGTGCTGGACCTCCTGCATGATCATGAGTGCGAGATTGCCATCCATTCCGTGGTTAGCGGGGGAGGGGCGATTGATGCCACATTGTCCTGCATTGAGAAACTGTTTGAAGTATTCCCAAAGCAAAAGATCGTGCTTTGGAAGAACGAATACTCAGGACGGGCGGAGAAAAACGGTAAGCCATTCGAAGAACTGAAGTTGTTTAAGGAAAATCAGGACCGTATTTACGCTGTACCTACTTTAGCACAGCGCACCGGCTCTTCCTTCAACCACGACATTCAGGCCATGATTGAGCGCCGAAAGACCTTCTCAGAGGCCATTTTGGACGAGAATTTCGGTCTTATGACCCGTCAAAGGCTCAAAAAGGTCTGGTCTGACGTCTCCACGCAACTCGAAAACATGGCCTTGTAAGCGTGGGTGAGGATGTGATGGCGGCGATAGTACCCGATTCGGAGCAAAATCAGGCAAATTTCGACTTTATAGATTCGGAAGTGTCAACCCCTCTGGGCGGCGCTCAGATCTCCTCGCTTGAGGATGTTCGCGCTTTGATCGCCAAAAAACATGGTGGTCAAACCATGGGATCAGACGATCCGATCTGGATGCTCTATTCGCTGTTTGAGGTCTTTACCTCCGATTTGTCGGTGCTCCTGAGCGAAGTTGAAACCCGACAATCCGGCGAACGAGACAAGCTCAAAGCACTGGTTGGGGAGAGCGCAAAGATCCTTTCTGAGCAGATGCAGGGCGAATTATCGCGTTTGAGCGACACGCTCGGACAAATCCGCCAGAACGTTGAGGCAAGCTCAATTGAGGGCCTTTTGAAGCAGCAGGCTCAATTCTCGAACGAGCTTGGCGATCTCACATCCAAAATCAAACGCTTTTCATCGCCTCTGTATTTTTTCACCGCTCTGAACTGGATGTCAGTTGGAGCCCTTTATCTGATCATGAAGTAGGTTTGTCATGTCCTCATCTAAGAATTCAAAGTCGTTTCTCTCCCGCGAGGTCAAACTCGTTGTCTTTGCTGTTCTGCTTTTAAATCCGACGCTCGCCTTTGCCGGCGCGGACTGGGCAAGCCCAGTTGTTACAACATTCGGCTTCCTTGAAAGCGGCATGGTTCAGATCGGTGCTGTTGTCGTTGGCCTTGGTGTGGTGGCCTTCGGTGCTTGGTCGGCCATGTCTGGCAGCATGCGCTGGGAGAGACTGGTCAACTACGTCATCGCAGCTATCATCATTGTAGCCGCCCCAACGGCTATCCGCGCCCTTGTTAATCTAGCCTAAGGGGGCGGGTATGCGAGTGCAGAACGGCGTTTATCGGCACCTTCAGTCACCCTCGACCATCTTTGGCATGCCGCCATTGTTTGCAGCTCTTGCGTTGGGTGGAGTGTTCTTTGTGGGCGCAATCTTAACCCTGGTGATTGATCCGCCGCTCGTCATGCTTCTCTGCATTTTCTCCATTCCCCCAGCCCTTGCCTTCACCATCGCCTTGCGCCGCAAGGATGCACATTGTGAGGCAACACTGTTGCTGCCTCACACCTTCTTCAAAGGCAATCAAGCCCGCAGCCTCATCGTCGGCGGGTCTTCAAAGACAACGACAAAGGGCAAGACAAAATGAGCCTCCTTCTTTCAACAGCAGCGACCCTGGGATTTGCAGGCGGCGCGGCCATGCTCGCCAATAAGGTATTGCGTCAGGATGGGGAGGGCAGTTTTGAGCAGGACTGGCTTGCAGATGAGCTGGACTTTGACGTTCTCTTTGAAGACCGCACCACCATTGCCCTTAAAGATGGAACCTTGTTCCGGGTGTTCAGGCTGAAAGGCGTTTCCTACGACACTATGAGTTTTGCGCAGCAGGAAACGCTTGCCCGCCAGCGCAGCAACATCCTGCACCAGCTTGGATCAAGCGGATCAGCGTTTCGCCTGATGGCCGTCAAACGGCTCAAGGACATTTCCTTTGAGGCGGACTGGCCCTCTCCGGCCTTAGCTGAAATCGGCAAAGCAGAGCAGGAGCTTTACAAGCATGCCTACTCCATGAGCTGGTATATCCTGCTGGAAGCAACCACCTTTGAAACTTTGAACAAGCATTGCAAGGCGCTTCTTAACGGGTTTGAGAACTACCAGGTCACGCCGGTTGAGGCGGCAAAGGATCTTGAGGAACCGTGCGAATTAACCGCGTTCCTAACCTATCTGGTGTGCGGACATATGCCGGACAATGCAAAGCGCGTCAGCCGGTCTATTAACGCCAACCTGCCCGCCTGTGATCTGATCATCAACAAAGACGGGACGATCCTCACCCAGACCCCGCTCAAACACATTCATAAAACCATTGGCGTGAGTGAGTATCCAGATAGTGTATCGGGCCTGATGATCTCCAAAGTGCTGGCCTTGTCTGCAGAGCTGGAAGTCATGCAGGTCTGTGTACCGCTCAGTTCAGAAAAGACCATTTTAGAATACACCCGCAAGAAGGCAGAACAGCTCAACAGCTTCTTAACCTCCGGGGCCATGGTCACAGAGCTTTCTCATGCAACAGAAGCGCTCACCAACAGCACGAACACCATGTTCCAGACCCAGCTTCAGTTCACAGTCAGAGCGCGCACACAAGAAGAGCTGGATGAGGTGCTCGACCAGATCTCGGCGATTTTGAACACGCGCCGCGTCAAACATACGATCGAGACGGCACCAGCTGCCAATTGCTGGTTTAACCGCCTGCCCGGACGAGACAAGCTGGTGCGCAAACTGCGGTTGATGGACTATAACGTGGCCGCGCTCTGGCCGCTGCAATATTCCCCCGAAGGCATGTATTCCTCCCCGTTCGGGAACCGTCCTTTGCGTCTGTTCAAGACGCCAACAGGCCAGAACTATTCCTTCCAGTTCCATATTGCAGATAAGCCTCAAGCTGCAGGGCACTACCTGATCTTTGCCCCGACCGGCACGGGTAAATCCACCCTGATCATGCATCTGCTTGGTGGGATCGCCAAGTTTGCAGGCGTGCGCAACTACGTCTTTGACAGTCTGGAGGGTGCGCGGTTCATGAGTGAGGTCATGGGCGGACAGTACCAGTCCTTTGACCAGCTCTCCCTTAACCCGCTTGATTGTGATCTTGACAATAAGAGCGCTCGCCAGCGGGCCGCGACCATGATGCGGATCATGCTGGGCGACCAGTATGTGCAGGAGATGGACGACCAGATCAATGACGTGCTCGACTTTGCAAGTGTCATGGATAGGGGTGAACGCACGTTCGACAGCATTTTCAAGACGGCATTCCCTCCAGATACAGATATCAAACGAGCTTTTACCAGGTGGGTTCATGACGAACGGCAAGGAGAGGGGGCTTATAGCCACATCTTCAACGCCCCTCATGACAGCATTCGCACCTTTTTGGAGCAAAGCCATCTGGTCGGCATTGATATGACCGAGCCGCTTAAAGACCCGCTGCTTGGTCCTGCGCTTGTGACGCATATTGCCAGTGCCATTTATGAAGCCGCCAAGGTCAACCACAAAGGCTTTTCTATCTTTGTCGATGAAGCGGCCAATCTGCTCCGCAATGAAGGCTTCCGTCATCTCGTCGGGCAGATGTTCATGGAATACCGCAAACTAGGCGGTGTTGTCGGGCTGGCCTTCCAGAACCCGGAAGCGTTGGTGGAGTTTGAAGGCTCAGCCAAGATCGTCAACAACGCCCCGAACCTTATGTTCATGGCTGGCTGTGGTGGCAGCGATAAAGCCCTTGAGCCGTTCAATCTGAGCGAGGATCAGATCGCCTTCATTCGCGGTGAGGTGGATCTGGCAGGAGGCCGTCAGGTTCTTCTGGTCAAGCGTGATCTGGCCTCCGGCTTCAACGAGAGCACCATCATTGATGTGGATCTCTCTGGCCTGGGTGATGCCTTGCGGTTTTATCGCTCAGGCACCGGGCCAATGGCTGAACTTCGCAAAATTCAGGACGTGTGGGGCGAGCAATGGCTCGCTCATGTCTAACGGCACATGCAGGACTTAATCATCAAAGCGGCGGGAACAAAGTAAAATGAATGCATCTAACGGGACAGGTTCAAAACACTCCTATGACCATCAGGCTGATCGGTTGGACGATCACTATTCTTTTGGTGATTATTATGAGGGTGAGAACCTTTGTGACGACAACGGCTTAGACGAGGAAGGCTTAGACGAGGAAGGATCTGCTGATGAAGATCTTGTAGACGAAGATCTCCATCAGTACCGGCCTTCGTGGGGTGCTGTCATGGCGGCCTGCCTGACCTGCTTTGCTCTGGGATCATTCCTCTTTAGTGGGTCCGATGAAAGCGAGCTTGAAAACAGACTGTCCCGGTTGGAGGGAGCTGTTCATCTGGTTGCATCTGTGACGCCTATGCCTTTGTCTGCGACCTCGTTGACTGCGCAGCCTGTCATTATAGACCCTCCTGTCATCATTGATCGAGAGGCAAACCGGTTGGTCGCGCCTGAAACGATCTTCAAAAGAGAGGCGTTGGCTTCTGAGACAGTTGCTACGCCGTTAAAACCAATCGGGCAGACCAATTTGGGATTGGACGCAGACGGGGAGGCGAGCTGATGAGAGCCAACCGGTTTGTTGCCGCCTCCATGCTTGTCCTCTCGCTGGCCCTGATGAGCGCTCCTGGTTTTGCTGCCCGGCCCGTCATTGACATCAAGGCCATCGCAGAAGCCAAGAAGCAGATTGCGCAGATGAAAGAGCAGATCAAGACGCTCAAAGAGCAGCTTGATGTGGTCAAGGATGTGCGCGCTGGCATTGATGATACGCTTAAAAGCATTGGCGAGGTCACCAAGATCTCGATCCCCTCCATCAACTTCAGTGACATTACCGGTCAGATCATGTCTGACAATTCCTGCCTGGTTCCCGACTTTGAAAGTCTGATGCCGGATGTGAGTTTTGATGAGATGGATATGGGCTCGCTGTGCTCACGTTCTGATGCCTATCAAAACGGTCTGGTGGCTGATCCCAAAGACATAGAGAGCATGCCTTGGTCGGAAAAAGAAAAAGCCCAGAACAGTGTTAAAAAGGCCCGCCTCAGTACGGTGGCCGATGCCTCGTTTAAAGGGCTGGCGCAGGCTGATATGGCGCAGGAAAACGCGGTTAAAACTCTGGAGGCGGCGCAAGAGCTCAAAAGCGAAGGGGCAAAGGCACAAACGGTCAATGAACGTCTGCAGGTGCTGATTGAAGTTAATTCCGCCCTGCTGCAAAGCCAATCTCAAACCAATCAGCTGCTAGCACAACTGCTTAAAGTGTCTTCGGCGCAATCCATTGTTCAGGGCGTTCCATTAGAGAGCGAGCTGGCAAAAGACGACATGAAGAAAAAGGGAGGTGCCTCATGACCTCCCAGACCTTCACACTTAGCTCAACCACCTTGCAGGAATTCAAGCCTGCCTTCGCGTTTCAGTCGCTCATAACCAACCTTTTTCCACGCGCCGGGATCGGGCCTGTGCCAATTGGGAATAGCGCAGCCGTCCATGACGAAGCCAAGAACGCGGGTGTGCCTGTCGCAGTAAAAGCTCTCAAAGGCTTCCCAGTCCTCTGCATGCCACGGGGCTCTACGCGAAACATATCCATCCCATGCCATTTCCAGCAAAGTCAGATCACGGTACCGGGCAATGGCGTCCTGATCCGGGCTTTGCAAGAACAGCTCCCGGTCCACATGAGCGCGAAGTTCTCGTCCGGCCTTAGTCCACTGATTGTCTGGAATACTCATGTACTTGACCTTCCAGCGAGGTTTGAACTCGGCCTTCGCCGCCTGTTCAAAGGTTTTGTAGGCGCCCTTGTATTTGGCAAGCTCGGCCGCAACATCGGTTGGGCTCTTCAGGTTGCTCCAGGCCCATTGGGCGTAAGCCAGATCAAGGAAGCGGGTGTCTTTTATCCCATCAAAAATATTGGTGGAGCCCTCACCTTTAAGAACAATGGAGCCCTTCAAATGATCGGTATCGGGCGCTGCCTGGGCCGCACTTATAAATCCGACGAGGGAGAGGGTCATGAATAGCGGTTGTATCAGCTGTCCCTTGATTGAGCAGTATGTCTTAAGCGGCAGTAAGTTTGTCAATAAATACATGGATGTGGCCTATGAACCGATGCTGGTAATATTTGCCAGCCTAGCATGTTTATGGGCGATTTGGCAGGGCTTTAAACTTGCCACAGCCACCACGGATTTAACCTGGGTCGCCTCCCAGTTTGTGTTCTTGTTCTTTGGTTTTGGCGTGCTCACGGCCCTCAAATTCGGCCTTGCCGGAATGATCTATGAAGCGACCACGACCTTAATGTTCGGTATCCCAGGTGCGCTCATGGGGGCTGGCAGTGGCGCGGATGCCATCACCGGCCTTGTCACCGAGCTGGAAGCAGCCTTTACCCAGCCCTTTGCAATGGCAAAAACCATGATGAATGGGGCAGGGTGGTTAGAAAAATTCGGGATCGTGCTGTTTGTCGCCGCGCTGATGCTGCCCTTTATCATCATGATGATTGTGTTCGTGGTCCATGTGGCAATCGGCCTGTTCCGCATCATGATGGTGTGCCTGCTGGCCCCTTATGTGATCTCCATGGCTGCATTTCCCTTTGGCCGTGAGAAAATCGGCTCCGGGGTCTCCACTCTTTTGACCTCAATCCTGACGCTGGTTGCAGTCACGCTGGTGTTCAAGCTGATTATTACTGGCATCGGCAATCTTATGCCGGGTGGTGAGCAAATCAGCTCTGATGTTTTAGATGATACCGCCTGGAAGGCTTACATCCTTGTGATCCTGACCGCGTGGTCGGGTGTGGCGCTGGTGCAGGAAGCAACCTCACTGGCCGGCACACTGGCACAAGTGACGCTCAATGCCGCCACTCCGGGTGCGATGATGAGCGGGGCAGCTCAAACAGCCGGGGCTTACGGCAAAGGCATTGCTGCTGGAGCCAAAGGCGGCTGGAGCGCTGGTAAGGCAGCGCTTGGCGTGAGTAATGCCACGCTCAGTGACAAAGCCGCTGACATGAGCCTGCAATCTGGCGGCAATCCCAATTCCAAAGCAACCGATGCCCTGAAATCAGAGAAGTAATTATCATGAGCAAACCGTTCCTCTTCACGCTTTCCCCTGGCCTGTTTCTGGCTCTGTTTCTGGCTGGCTGCGCCTCCAACGCAGAAATGCCCTACGCCCCGGTTGATACCGATGAAATGCGTCCCTCTCCTTGTGCCTGCGTAGATCTGGACTACCAGCCGCAAAGCTTTGAGTGGGTGGAGGCGGCCCATGTTTAAAAGAAGGCGGCAAGACAAAGGAAAGGGCAAGCCTGAAGAGGCACTGCAAAAAGGGCTTGCGGTCCCTGTTCAGGACAACGCTCCGGACATAAGCCTTGACGACACATCGCAGGATGCACCGGCAGTACAGCGCAAGGCAGTGCTGGATGCAGATCCGTTCGCCTATAAAAGCGCCCATCGGCGCATGGTGACATTGTTCAGGATCTCAGCCGGTCTCAATGTTGTTTTGGGCGTGTGTCTGGCGTTGGCCTTGCAGGCCATTGCGGTTGCCCTGCCCCTTAAGACGACGGAAATCGCGCTGCTACGTGTCGATCCGGCAGATGAGCGGATTTACCGGGTCGAGCCGATCACGAAAGAGGTTGATGGCTTTGAGTTGATGTTAGAGAAAATGGCACGGCGCTATGTGGCGCAGATCCTCGCCGTTGACCCGATCTCTCAAAGTTCGAGATTTCAGGAAGTCGCCACGTATTCCGATCAGGACTTTTATCGTCAGTTTTTGAAAGAAAACGAAGGCCGCATCGATGAAGCGATTGAAGATGGTTTGAACCGCTCAATCACCGTTGAAAGCGCCAACCAGGTCGATGCCTATGGCGGGATCTACCAATACGCCGTTGACTTCATCCAGACAGACAGGATCGGCAGGGCAAAGCCTGAGCAATCCAGACTTCGCGCCTATGTGGAAATGACCACACGCCCGCAAGAAGTCACCAGCGTGGAGCGGTTTGAGAACCCCCTCGGCATTCGCATTTTAAAATTGGCTGTTCAGGAAAGACCGACCACATGAGCCCCCGTATTTCTTTTTTTCTTGTCACATTACTTGTTTCAAACACCGCTCTTGCCCAGACCTCATTGGACCGCGGTCCTCAAACACCAAACCAGCGGGTAGCGCAGGGTCAGCAGGTAGCCTCAAATGTTGCTGCCAGTGTTCCGCAGGATGCGCTCAAACAAGCAGCTGCACAGCGGCGCGGCCAGTTCGGTCCCCTGAACCGCACGACCGTGCCATTGGGCCAGATCCAGAAGGCCTGGGATAAGGCTGGTAAGGATGGCGGCGTTCACACGCAGGTTGAATGCGGAACCTGCGTTTACCGGGTCCGTCTTCGTGAGTTCATGCTCACCGTGATCCAGCTGCCTGAAGACGTTAAGATCAAAAACGCGGATGTGGCGGATGTGAACTTGTTTGACACCAAAGTGCGCAATGACACCACGTTGGTCATCAAGCCTTTGGCCGCAGGCGTTGACAGCTCCCTGCAGGTCTATGCTGAAGATGGCAGAGTGTTCAGTTTTTACCTGCGCGCAGAAACCGTCAATTCAAAGCATATTCCGGATCTGCAATTCAAGATCGAAAAACCTCGATTGGTGCAATCGGCTTTGATCGAAGTTGCAGCAGGGGGAGCGCCAGTGCCCTTGATGAATATGCCTGCTTATACTCCCAAGGGCGGCGAGACACAGAAGGTGCCGGGCGATTATGTCAAACGCGCCAACATCGACCCGTCCAAACTGCGCGGCTGGGGAGAATACAAGCTTTGGGGATCTGACAACTCGTTAAAGCCTGAACTGGTGCTGCGCGATGATCACTTCACCTACATTTTTTACGGCGACAAATGGAATGATCTGGAGTTGCCGACCGCCTATGTGGTGGTTGATGGCATTGATGAACTGGTCAATACCCGCGTGTCTGGCAAGGCATACATCATTGAAAACACAGCAAATCTTATCACCTTAAAATCCGGTCAGTCCTACATGTGTATCCAGTACAAGGGTAACTAACATGAGTGTATGTGAGTTATTCCTTGCGGTGGGATTGAGTTTCGGCGGGGCGTGTGTCCCTGAGCCGGTTCTCTCGCGTGGTTTGCCGCCAAATGATGATGGTGTGTTTGAGTATAAGCGGCCACCGGCTCCCAAACCGGTGATACCGCCAGCACCGCCGCCGCCGCGCATCATCATGGCTCCTCCCATCGTGGTTGAAAAGGAAGTCAGTAAGGACGCACCGCCCAGGACGATCATCAAGAAAGAATACATCACCGTTGAGAAGATTGTTGAGCCGCCAAAACCAATCGATCCAAGCCCGTTCGAACTGGAGCTGCAGGCAGCTCGTGCCGCCCGCTTTGGAACGCAAGGCTACATCACCTCGCAAGGTGTGTTGGCAAATGGTCTTGAGGGCAATGTTCCAGGTCTTGATGAAGGTCTAACGCACACAGCGGCGCTCAATGTACCTCCTGCAGGTGGACTATCCGGTTCCTTCAGTCCCCCTGAGGGGATCGACCCGCAAAACAGCACTTACAAGGCATCTGGCCGGATCTCCACCAGTGCGGTTGATAACAGCCGGATTGTGACGGCCGATCGCTACATCACCGGCATCATGGAAACCGGCATTAACAGCCAGCTTGCTGATGAGGGCACGGTCGTCATTCAGGTGAGCAGGGATGTTTACGGCTATCACGGGGCCAATCTACTGGTTCCAAAGGGAAGCCGGATGATCTGCCGCTATGAGAGTGCCAAGAAGGTTGGACAGAGCCGTATCGGGTTCCAATGCGAGCGTGTTCTCATGGCTGAGAGCCGCGCTGAAATCTATCAGCTCAAAGCCAAGGTGGGTGATGCGCAAGGCTATGGCGGCATGTCCGGCCACGTCGATAATCGCTGGTGGGAGAAGTACGGCACCGCTGTGACCACCGTTGCCATTGGCGCGGGCGTTGAATCTGCCGTCACCATGGCCTCTGCCTATGGCTTAGAGGGTTCCGACACGATCGCGTCTGCCCTGACAGGCATTTCGGAGAACGTTGGCGAGTTGTCGGCAAAGTTTATGGAAGACACGGTCAATTTGAGACCGGTCATCCGTATTTCCCAGGGCACCAGAGTTCAGATCAGACCTGAATATGACTGGTACCTGGCTCCACCTACCCAGCAGTAATGTGAGGTTATTTAGATGCGGAATATTTTAAGACTTTCAATGGTGGGGGCCATGTTGCTGACAAGTACAGCAGCCGGGTTCTCCCAAACAGGGGCCCCTCCCACACCCGCCGCTCAGGCGGCCGGGGCAGGCAAGCAAGGCCAGATCGGACAGCAAGCAACGAGTGCGGCGCAGGCCACCGCTGCCCTTCGTGAAAAGCTGTTTGCCGTTGCCGTGAAGCAGACCACACCCATTTTTGAAGGCAAAGCGGTTGAGCTTGCCTTGCAGATTAAAAAGGCACCGCAGTTCACCGCAGGGGTCAACAAGGATGAGGTTTCCGTTGCCGGTGTGAGCGCAGAGGGCTTCTCCCAATATGTCATGCATGATGGGAAGAAGATCGGGCAAGCTGTGCTCACACGTCTGACAAAGGGCGAGCGTTTTGTTGAACTCAATGCAGAAAACTTTTCTTCTCAGTTCGACGTTGAAGAGGATGTAATCGATCCGGAAGAAACGCTTGATGTATCGGGCAATGAAGAAGAGCTGATTGCAGCGCTTAAAAAACTCAATGCGCAAGAAGAGCCTGAGGACGACAAAGATAAGGACAAGGAAGAGGACGAGGAGAAATACGAGGACGTTGAGCGCGATGAGAACGGCGGGTCCGGTGCTGGGTCAGGCTCATCAGATGGCGGGGAGACGCCAGGACAAGGCGGCTATGAGACACCTGATCGCAAAGAGGTGGAAGAAAAAGACGCTCCTGAGGAAGACCTGGAAGAAATCCGTGTGACCTTTGAGGGTTGCTCGCCGGTCATTGACCGCAATCAGGGCCAGGTACGGGTTCAATCCAAGACGCAGACGCTCAAAAAAGGCATTGTGGTTGAGGAAAGCGCGTGTTCAGACAGCGGGACCAATTTCACGATCCAGAAGAGCGGGGCAACCTGTGACGATAAGATCGATGTGACTGCCCGGATCGCAAAGCCGCAATATCTGGAATATTACGTCAACAGCCAGCAGGAGCGCATCCAGCTTTCTGATTGTCAGCCTGATCCAGATACAACATTCTCCATTACCGAGGATGACAGCTGCCCGATTGATATCGATCTGCAAAATGGCATGGCCTACATTGAGACCCAAATGGTCTACACCGATGGCAACAACAATCTGCAGACAGTACGCACCTGTGAACGCTCCCAGTTCTACCAGCCAATCAAGATGGCGCAGGTCACAGACGGCTGTAACATCCGTCATGATTTTGGCAATTCCCTTTCTACTGAAATGGCGATGTGGATCTATCAAAAGGACGATCAGTTCTTCCAGGCCTCTCCTTGCAGTGTGACAGAAAACACCTATCCGCATGAGAAGGTGTTCAAGAAGAATGGCGTTGATATCTGTCAGACTATGGTGGATTTGAGCGGGCGCAGAGCGATCCCGCAGTACCGCACGCAAATTACAGTGGGCGGCGCGTCTCAGTATATTGATCAGTGCACACCAGATTCAAATGCCTCGATTGAGATCAAATCCACCACAGAAGGCTGCATCAATCCGGCCGAGTTCAATCACGACATTGCAGCTGGTGTCTCTTATGGCCTGGAGCGGCACTATTTTGAGAACCCGACCCGTGAATATGTAAGTTCCTGTCAGCAGGGCGGGACAACATACGTTCACAATGTGGATGTGTCATCGTGGAAGCACAATGACGAGAAAAAAGTGGCCCAGCCTCTTTCTGATGTGTCGATCAATGTGGCCGGTCAGGTCTACCCGATTGCTTCAAACATGATGCTGCCTGGGGCACCTGAAGTTGCCTACACCAAGCTGGAAACGGAAGCCGAGCAGGTTGCTTCAGGGCGCTACTTTGAGGGCTGTTATGCCTTTGTGCCAACCAGGCTGACAGATGTTTTTGAGCGTCCGGACAGCACCCGCTTGGAGGTCCCATTGGGGGATGGGGAAGTCTTTGAGGAAGGCTATCAGTGCAAGCCAACCATTGAAGGGTGTATCAGTCCAGCAGACTTTACGCATGATTTCACAGCTGGCGTGTCTACTGGATTGGAGCGCTTCTACTACACCAACCCAGACAGAGTTTATGTAGGTAATTGTCAGAAGGGCGATACGAACTATACGCACATTGCGCAAACATCAGCCTGGAAGTACGACGACCCTAAACGCAAAGCACGGCCACTGTCAGATGTTTCGATCAAAATTGAAGGTCTGAGCTACACCATTGCAACTAAGAAGCTTCTGCCAAATGCGCAATATGTTGCTTACACAAAAAAGAATATCGAAGAGGTAGAGGCTCCATCAGAGCGTTACTATGAGGGCTGTAATGCCATGGTTCCTGTTCAGCGCAACCAGGTCTATGAGCGGCCAGATGGCAGCAAGCATTCAGTCACGATCAGTAATGGCACTCCGGTAAATGAAGGTGACAAGTGCGAGCGCTCAAAAGAGCAGCGGAAACGTTATATCCGTACGAAATTCGAGGCCAAGGGGTATGGCACTTTGTACTCATATAATCCTTCGGGCAAGGTGCGGAGTATGGATGTTTCTCAGAGTTGGGGTTGGAATGGGAACGGCCATCAATGGCAGTCGTTTAGCGACAGAACGGATGGAGAGTACCAATCTACCGGGTGCCGTGTTGTGCAACAAAATTGTACCGGTCGTAAGGTTCAGGGGCGCGTGACAAATGTTTTTGCGAACGAAGAGCGCGATGTTCTCACCTTACCCGATGGCAAGGTTGAGTACTCTGAGTGGAAAGAGGTATCTCGCTCGGAGCCAGTTCAGTCCTGTCAAGCTTCACAACCATCCCGATATAGCGACAGCTATTGTGACAACGGAAGTGACCACTGATCATCTCTGACAAGAGCTCTTAACAGAGCTTATTGAAAATGTCAGCCGACAGGGCGCTCTTGTCGGCTGACTGAGAACCGAAATTTGTAAGCAATAACAACTGCTAAGTTTTAAAGTCCTGACATTCATATCAGGGCCAACGGGTGAGCCATGTCTGATCGACTGATAATGAAGCTTATGGAACCTTTATCGCAAATCTACCATGATCCGAACGTGGTAGAGCTGCGTCAGACGCGGCCAGAAACGTTTGTTCTGGAGCATCGCAAAGCTGATCTGCAACAGCTTGATGCCCCAGGTATTGGCTTCACGCAGGTTCGCCGGATCTGTCAGGCGCTTGCCAACTACAACGGCCTGAAGTTTTCTGAAGGTACGCACCCAAAGCTCTCTGTGTCGCTTCCTGAGCGCCATCGTTTTGAATGCTTGATTGGGCCAAGCACGCTCACCGGCCTGTCTATGGCCGTGCGCTGCAAGCACCCCTATGAGGTCAAATTTGAGGACATGGGGCTTCGCCAAAAGATGATCGATTACATCAGTGAAGCTATGCATAAGCGCTGGAATATTGCGATTTCCGGCTCGACAAACACGGGTAAGACCACACTCTTGAACAAGCTGCTTGGCTTGTTGCCCGTTGATGAGCGCGTTGTGTCTTGTGAGGACACACCAGAACTGGAGATTGAGCGCTTCTGGAATGGGTCAGCGCTGTTTGCATCGCGTGAGGCTTCACAAGGAGCTGGTTTGCAAACCTGGCCGCAGCTGTTCGATCACAAAATGCGTATCTCTCCCGACCGCATCATCTTCTCCGAGATCTCCGTTCAAAATGCGTACTCAGCTTTGAATGTTTTGAACACCGGCGCAAAGGGCTGGATGTGCACCATTCACGCCGACCGTGCCGAGATGGTCGTAGATCGATTTCAATCCAATATTGACCTGTCCGGAGGCGTTGCCACGCCCATACGCGGCTACTTCAATTCACTGGTGGATGTGGTCTTCCATATCACTCGTTTTGAGCGCGGTGTGCGCCAGATCACTGACATTTATGAGGTCAAGAACGAGCGCTACATCCTCAAAGACGGGAAGCTTCAGTGATGCATATTTTCCCTCGGGTGGTCGCGCTTGTCTCCATTCTTGCCTTTGTCTGCGTCACCCTCGCAGGCTGGTACTATACGCTGGAATTTGACCCCACCCAGCCTGAGTGGTGGAAATGGCTTTATGCCTTTTACATTGAGACCAATGAACTCCCCCATGAGATCCTGATCCCGTTTGGCGGCGGGTTTGTCGCCATGATCATCATCATGATTGCCGGTCGCATCCTCATGGAACAGGCGGGTAACAAGACGGTCTCTGGTGAGCGCGATTCAGGTTCCCTGCATGGCACGGCCCGTTTTGCTGAAGATGCTGAGATCAAGGGCATGGGCTATCTGCGCAGCAAAGGCGTTGTGGTCGGCGGTCTTGAAGACAAGTTCAAAAACGCTGCCATGCTGCGCCATGACGGACCTGAGCATGTGCTTGCCTTTGCCCCGACCCGTTCCGGTAAAGGTATCAGCGTGGTCATCCCGACGCTGCTGACCTGGCCTGGAAGCACCATCATCCTTGATATCAAGGGTGAGAACTACGCGAAGACTTCGGGTTGGAGAGCGGCGCAAGGCCAGAACGTGTTTTACTTTGAGCCAACTGCACCTGAAGGCTCTGCCCGTTACAACCCCTTAGAAGAGATCCGCATCGACACCGATTTCCAGATTGGTGACTGCATGAACGTTGCCAAGATGATCATCGACACCTCCGGCAAGGGTCTTCAGAATTTTTGGGAACAGGAAGGGTTTTCGTGGCTGTCCACCGCCATTTTGCATGTGCTTTACCGGGTGCGCAATGAGGAAAAGCGCAAGGCAAATCTGGCCGATGTACTGCACTTCCTGTCCGTTGGCGATGATGAAGCCGGTGATGATGAGCAAAAGCTTGATGCGCTGGTCAAAGCCAAAGCGGATGGCAAGAAAAAGGATGAGGACGGGTTCGAAAAACTGCTGCTCGATATGGAGGGTTATGAGCATGGCAATGAGGGCGCTGACAAGGAAGTCCGGCGCGGAGCATCGCGTATGCGCAAGCGGGCAGCCAATGAACGCTCGGGTGTCTCTTCCACGGCCACGGCTCAACTTGCGATCTTTGCAGATCCGATCATAGCGCGCAACACATCGGCCTGTGATTTTACTATTCATGATCTGATGAACGCGGATCAGCCGACCAATGTCTATCTGGTCCTCTCGCCTGCCGAGATCGGGCGCATGAAGGCGCTTATCCGCATCATCCTCAATCAGATGCTCACGCGCCTGACAGCTAAAATGTCCCATAATGAGGGTGAGACGCTTTACAAGCACCGCATGCTTTTGATGCTGGATGAGTTTCCGCAGCTCGGCAAGCTGGACATCTTTGAAAGCTCGCTTGCCTTCATGGCAGGTTATGGCCTCAAAGCTTTCCTGATCACGCAGGATATCACCCAGCTTCAAAGCGCCTATACCCGTGATGAGAGCATCATCTCCAACTGCCATGTGCGTATTGCCTATGCACCCAACAAGATCGAGACGGCTCGTGTTCTGTCTGACATGACCGGCAAGACAACGGTGGTGCAGCGCAAGCGCTCGGTATCAAAGAATCTGGAACGGGGCGGCGCCAGTCTTTCTGAAAGTGTTTCTGAGACCTCACGGCCTTTGATGACACCCGATGAATGCATGCTGCTCCCCGGCCTCAAATACGATGAGGACGGCAGGGTTACTGCCCCAGGCGAGGTGCTGGTGTTCACCGCCGGTAAACCCACCATCAAGGGCCAGCAATACCTTTATTTCTTTGATGAGGTGATGAATGCCCGCTCTAAACTGAAACCTTCTGGCAACGTCAAAGCAGGGGTTCAGATTGAGAGCGGCAACAGTGCTCACCCTGCTGAAGATGGACCGACTTCGCCTGCGCAAGTTGGAACGCCAGAGCCCTCACCCAAGCCAGATATGGATAAACAGGTCGCGCCAGAGGTGATCCAGGAAGCTTTTGAGGCTGAGACTTGCAAATCCGAGACTGCAACTCAGAGCAATCCTTTTCTTGCCCCCCTCAGCCGAGTTGCTGAAGGCGTGCCCTTTGACAGCAAGGCAGGCGGGTCATGAGTCCAAATATTCCCTTTCTTTCTGTCGTTTTAAACCCTGAGGAGATCCACCATGGCACAAACTGAAACCAAGGCCCCTGCCCGCCAGAATGCCCACCCGCATGCTCGCCAAGCAGATGAAGGAACGCCGAGTGAGCCTGCAAACTCAAACAAGCCGGAGCGGACCTATCTGGCCGTTCCGTTTGATGAGCGCGAGCCTGCTAAGAAACTTGGTGCCAGGTTTGATCGCAAAGCCAAGAGCTGGTTTGCGCCAAACGCCAAAGTCGCGAAGGCAACGATGAAATGGTCGGTGGAAGGCAAAGCGCCTGCTGCTGAACAAAACCGCGATCCGCAAGGGGAATTCAGCGATTGGCTCCGGGCACAAGGCATGGATCTGCAGGGCTTGGCGCAGATGGATGGTAAATGGCACCGCATTGCCATTGCTGGCGAGAAGAAGGTCAAGAACGCCTCTTATCGTGGCTTTCTCGATGGCGCTGTTCCAAATGGCATGCTGCATAATTTTAAAGGAACTCAGGAGAGCTGGACGTTTGACGGGCAGCAGCTTTCAAAGGATGAAGTTGGGCGGGCCATTGAAGCGGGGAAAAAGGCTTCAATCGAGCGGGCAGATGAGCGGAAACTGGATCAGGAGAAAGCTGCGAAGTCAGCCTATGGGATCTGGGCCAACCTTAAGGACTGGGCCAATCCGGAAAACTGCGAGTATTTGAGCCGAAAAAACGTTCGTGGCTATGGTGTGAAGCTGGATAAAGATGCGCGCATGGTCGTGCCTTTGCGCGATACGGATCTTAAAATCCACTCGCTGCAGTTCGTAGGCGAAGACAAACACTATCTCAAACATGGCCGCAAAGAAGGGCTGTTCCATGCCATTGATCCAGGGCGTTACTTAAACGATGCGGACAAGCTGGGACAGGGAGATACGCTCGTCTTTGCAGAAGGCTATGCGACCGGTGCGTCCGTTCACAAACTCACAAACAAGCCAGTCATCGTGACGTTTGATGGTGACAATCTGGTCAAGGTTGCCACAGCGCTGCGTGAGAAATACCCCAACGTGACCATGCTGTTTGCAGCAGATGATGACCATCATTTGCCCCTTCGCGAAAATCCATTGCCCAACAAGGGACTGGAGAAGGCAAGCGAGGCAGCAAAGGCCGTTGGCGGGTATGTGGTGGCCCCTCCCCTTACCAGCTCTGAAAAAGCAAAAGGTCTGACGGACTGGAATGATCTGTGTGTGGTGCGCGGACACGACAAAGCAGTCTTCCAGTTCCTCACACGCACTCGGGCAGCGTTAAGCCTGGGAAACGCGCAGGAGCTTCAGATCGATACCACAAAATCTAAACAGCAAGGCCGCGAGATGGAGATGAGCTTATGAAAATCGACAAGACAGGTTTTAAGTTCGGAAGAGGAAAGAATGAGAAAACGGCAGCGTTCAACCTGTACATGCCGCTCAGCGTGATTGCTGATATCAAAGTGCGGGCCAAAAAGCTGAACTGGAAATACGGTCATTACGTTGCCTACGTTTATGAAAACGTTGCCCATCCGGACCCGGTAAAACTAACCGCCATTGATGAGCTGAAAAAGGTCAATCATGACCAGGCGCGGTTGGGTAACCTTTTGAACGCAGGTCTGGCAGATATGGCGCTCAGGGCCAATCACGGCGAGATGGAAAAGCTCTTGCACGACATTCGCGACACGCAAACACAGATCAAAGCAAAAGTAATGGCGCTCTGAACCATGATTGCACACAAGATAGACCGCAAATCCGGACAGAACTCTTTCAAGGCGCTGGCGCGTTATGTGGCCGCCGCCAGGGAAGACAATGAGAAGCTGGGCGATCTTTGGATTGAGAATTGTGAGCTGGCAAGCACCAAGGACGAACTGGAGCTTGCCATTGTCGAGATTGAAAACACGCAAAAGCACAACACCCGTGTGAAGGGCGACCGCTCTTATCACCTGGTGATCTCGTTCGCGGAAGGAGAAGTGCCCGAGCTGGTGGCCATGAAGGACATCGAAAAGTCCTTTGCCAAGGCGCTTGGCTTTGAAGAGCATGAGCGCATCATCGGCACGCACACCAACACAGACAACTACCACATGCACGTGGCGATCAATCGGATTCACCCCAAAACCTACAAGGTCCACACGCCGTATATGGATTTTGACGCTCTGGAGCGCACCCGTCTTGAGATGGAAGTGAAATACGGCCTGACCCGCACCAACGCCAGGGGCGAAGTGCTGGAGAAGACCAATCCAAAGGCAAGGGACTATGAGGCCAACACCTATGAGGTCTCCTTCTCCACCTATGTAAAGGACTACAAGCCTGAACTCTTGAAGATCCGGGAGAACACTAAGACATGGGCTGAGTTCCATGAGGGCATCGCGGCGTATTCGCTGGAGCTGAAGCAGCGTGGCAATGGTCTGGTGTTCAAGGAGCTGGACGGCCCGCGCTTGGAAAAGGCCAGCACGGTTCACCGTGACTTTTCTAAAAAGGCATTGGAAGACAAGTTCGGTCCCTATCAGGCACCGGAGAAAGATCTCTCTCAAGCTAAGCGCAAAGATCGCTATGAGCGCAGGCCGCTTTATGACCGGCACCGGGAGAGTGATTTGTGGGAGAAGTTCACCGATCAACTCAGTAAATCCAAGCGTAAACGCAAACACAGCTGGAAGTCGTTTCTAACGGATTACGCTCAGCTCAATCATGCAGCCATCGAGATGCTCAAGGGCGAGGAAGCCATGTTGTCCCTGATGGGACTTGGGTCAAGACGGCAACCAGGACTGTTGGAGAAACATTTTGGGAAAGGGCGGCAATCAAAGTCGAACCGTTTTCCTTTGTCTGTCGCCCGTATTGAGCGCGAGGAAGTTAAAGCGGCCGGGGCATGGTGGGACAAGAAGAACAAACAGTGGTTTGCGCCCACGCGGGAGGTTTACCGAACCTGCGCAAAGTGGCAGCAAAGACTGGACACCGTGGAGGCCATGAGCGCGGCAGAGTTTGAAGGAAACGCATCTACCTTCATCAAAGAACAAGGCGGCGAGCTGAAGCAGCCAATCATCATGGATGGTCTGTGGCACAGCACCCGGTTTGAAGATGCTGATGTTGGCTTTTACCGTGCCATTGCGGAGGGGGTGCCTTGCGTTGAGGTTGCAAAGGCGGATCTTGATCCTGAGGAGACGCGGGATATTCTGGATGTAAAGGTCAATGATATTCTGTCTCCCGAAAGCCGCGAAGGACTTGTGTGGCGGGACCGCCGACTTGATCAGGGCGAGCTTGAAACCGTCAATGCTACTACTCTTGAGCGTGTGAAGGACATGCGGGCGCGGCAGGCTTATGTTGTGTGGTCACAACTCGAAGAGCCCGCCACTCCCTCTTCTTGCCCTTACCTGGAGCAAACTGGCATCCGCAGCCATGGGCTTCCCGTGGATGGTATGGGGCGCATGGTCGTGCCACTGCGTGATGTGGAGGGCAATCTGCACTCGCTGCGCTTTATCAGCACAACTCAGGAAACATCGATGCGCGGGGCACGAGAGGATGGCTTGTTCCATCTTCTTGAACCAGAGCAGACCAGCAAACAGGCGGGCTCTTTAAAGGGCAAAGATACGCTGATCATCGCCAACGGGTTCGCAAACGCTGCCACCTTGAGCGAGGTGTCCAACCTGCCGGTCGCTGCTGTGTTTTCAAAGGACGATCTGAAGCAGGTTTATTTGGATGTGCGCAGCACATACCCGGATATGAATATCGTGATTGCAACGGCTCGCAGCGGCGAGTTGAAGCTCACAAACGAACAACAGGCAGGGGCCGAGTTTATCAGCCCGCCTCTTGGTACCAATTGGAAAGATTGGCGAGCGGGTAAACAGGCTGGCTCAGTGCAGCAAGAATTTGCGAGCCTTTTCCCTCATATCACCGGCTCAAAACGGCAGGAACGACACAGCATGAAGGAAATGGATATGGGGCTTTGACAACAATGATGGCGTAGGCGAGATGCCCTGCCCGTCTTGCTGGTGGTGCTAGCGGCAAGAGGGACAGGGTGAAGACTATGTTTGGCAAGGCATCTTAATGCTTGCGGAAGCGGGCGAGGAGATCTTCAGATGGAGGAGCATTGAATTGAGCACGATAATCAGATCGCAGCTGCAGATTGTTATGACGCAGTTCAGTCGGGGGATGAGAGGTCAGGTAGTGAGCCATGATGTTCGTACCACCACGTTCATCACCGATGCTGCTGAGAACCTGACACATGCAGTCTTTTCCAAGCAGCATTTGAGCAAACTCATCAGCGCGATACTCAGCCATGCGAGAAGTCAGGGCCGGGATACGATTTCCGATCCCGATAATCAGGCTGCAAGGAAAGAAGAAGAACATCACGACCAGATTGAGGATTGGTACACTTTTGAAGAGGTTTGCAAAAAACAAAAGCACATTGAACGGTGTGAAGATTGCAGCCGATATTACCGCGTGTTTTGTGTCCCAATACCGCAAATGAGCTATCTCGTGTGCCAGAAGCCCAGCCAGTTCTTCAAGGCCGTGCTCGCGAAATTTGGTATCAAAAAGAGCGCCCCTATGGATGGCAATCCGGTTGCGGCCATAAGCGCAGGCATTGTAGTTTTTGTCGTCAACCACACGCCACACAATGTGAGGCAGTTTGATGTTCTTGGTATCGGCGCTGTGTTGCAGATATGCAAAAGCGGGTTCGATCTGATCAAGCTCGCGCTGCGAGCAGCGCCGCGCACCCAACCTGATATCATCAAAGAATTCAGAGATGCCCGGTATCGAAGCCAGGAACAGGATGAGCGTGAATTGAACGCAAAGAACAAACAGCTCGTTGACGTGAGGGACATGGAACGGCAGCAAGTCATAATTGTTAATGACAGAAGTCACCGGGATCATAGCATAAAACAAGATTACAAAAGCTGGAGCCGAAATCACAGCCCACGAAATAAACCAACTCAAATCAATAGCTATGTGTCTGAATACTCTGCGCATTTGAATGTACCTCCATTGGTTTTATTTTACAAAACTCTTAGAGAAGGTTCAATGAAACCTGGCAATGTTCTATCTTTGTTCACAACTAACTCAAGTATAGTTAATGCGTCCAAGTAACGTGGTCCATTATCAATAATGTAGGTGGGTCCAATTGATAAGTAATACTAAAGTTAGCTCACTTGAAGACTTAGGGAAATCCATAGATCTATTCGAAAGTCCTATGAATAAATGAACAGAATCTAATCTTTACATGTGTGTAACACGCAAGTTGATTAAACTTGTACTTTTTAAATCGAAAAGGGATTTGTAACAATTGCATGAAATCTAACGAAAATCTCAAGGACTAAAGCAATCAGGGCACTGCCCTATAAAAAAGTAAACCCTGGAAGCCAGAGGCCGCCAGGGAGAACAACATAGAATTCATGATTAGCACCTGAATTTCTATGTTGTCCTCCCCAAAATTGCAAGAGTGAAGAACGCAATAATTTTTGCGAACAGGAAAACTCACTCTGAATTTGGCTCAACGCTTCCGGTGAAGACGGAATATTTGGAAAGTTTATTGATGCCAATATGCCAGATAGGGCAGAAGCAGTGTTTGAAAGCGGCAACAGGACTTGGGAGCGGAATGAGAAGACAGAAGTCGCGGCCAGAGGTTTTACTGGCCTGCCGGTCGGCGTGAGCCGATGGGATGTGCTCTCGCAGGTGAAGAGGTTGCAACGCGAGCTTGGCTTGACCGCAACACAAGTTGCGCACCTGGAATTCCTCGTGGGCTATACCCGCGATCAGGATTGGCAAAGTGGCAGCAATCCGATTGTCTATCTGACGGTAAGCGCGACCGCCAACAAGCGTTCAATCTGCGAGCGCCAGGTGCTCAACATCGAGCGGGCCTTAAACCGTGCCGGTCTTGTGTGCTGGCATGACAGCGGCAACCTGCGCCGGTTCGGCCATCGCTCAGCTAATGGAGAGCTCCTGCAGGCGTTTGGTGTCAATCTTGCCCCTCTGGCCGAAAGTTACAAGCGGCTTTACTGCATGGCGCAAGAACTGGAACAACGTGCCTGTGTTTGGAAACAGCAAAAGACAACGCTGCTGCTTCACAAAAAGGTCTTAAGACAGCAGCTGACCTTGCATCCGGACCATCCAGCTGTAGGGGATGCGCAAAAGCTGTTGCTGTCATTGCCGCGCCGCATCGAGGCACGCTTGACCATCACCCAGCTGTTGCAGTGGAGTAAGCAAATGTTGCAGCTGATAGCAGCGTTTCATGAGGTGCGTGACCCCTCTTCCACTGACCAGATCGAGGTCGATCCAGCAGTGGATTCCGGTCCCCAAGATAGGTCTTGTCGGAAGAAAACTTCCGACAGGTCGGAAATCCAGTTCCGACACATAAATACAAACAATACAAAACAAACACTTTCTAACGAAAGAAGTAGTGAGCGGACATTGCCAGTCGGCAATGACTTGAAGATTGCTTTGACCGCTGACGCGGAAAGGGCTCTTGAAAAGATCAAGCATGAAAGCGCCGTTCCGGCCCGTCAACACCCGATTGCACATGAGGACAGGTCCACTTCGCCTCCCCTGCCCGGTCTTGAACCGCCTTCAGCACAAGCCGTGCTCCTGAGCTCCGGCATTGAGCACATCACGCTCAAACAGGTTTTAACCTGTGCCAGTCCCATGCTGCGTGACATGATCCGCAATACTTCAAAGAGCGCTGGTGCCGATTGGGAGGCTGTCATCGAGGCCGCAACACTGGCCGCAGGATATCTTGGGATCTCAAAACCAGCATGGCAGGAGGCGAACTGCAAACTTGGGAGCAGCGCGGCCGCAACGCTGATTGTAATCACTGAGCGCCGCAGCACCGATCCGGCCACCACCATCAACTCCTATGGTGGGTTTGTGCGCGGCTGTCTGGCAAAAGCTAAAGCCGGGGATCTGCACCTTCAAAAGTCTGTTTTTGGCCTGCTCAGCAAGGCAAACCTGGATGAATAAGCACCTTTCAAAAAAATGGGACTTCGCCCCCGATCGCTGTCAAGGACAAGGGAGCTACCGCTCCCCGACCCTGAGGCTTCCCCATCCTTCCTGCATGAGTTTTGTGCCGGCACATCCGGCCCAAAACTCACGCAGGAAGGACACGAGCTGCAATCGCTGGACGCTCCTGCAG
>NZ_LMCE01000006.1:0-24236 GCF_001623285.1 Pseudovibrio sp. Ad26 | reverse complement strand
TCAAGCACTCATCAAAAGAGGAAAGCCCTTCAAAGCGGCTATGATTGCTCTGGCGCGAAAGATACTCATCACAGCCAATGCACTGCTCAGAGACAATGTTCCATTCAATGCATAAACACAGTTGCCGCATCAAGTGCGGGATGACGGTGTTGGGGTGTGGCGTTGCTTTGCCCTTTGACGTCATCCTGGACGAGCGGAGCGGTGATCCGGGATCCAGAGCTGCTTGTGAAGGCATTGGTGAGAGTGCTGATGAGGTGGTTGCTGGGGAGTGCGGGCGATAAGAGCAGCTGAGCGCGAGGTGGCGCCGCATGGGTCCCGGCTCAGTGGCCGGGAAGACACCGAAGGGGTGTGGCTTGGCGGCTTCAGTGTTCGTGGTCTGCAGATGGGCAAAGGCTTTATGTGCGTGGTTTTGTGCGGCCCGGGTTGGCAGGGTGCTTGGCCCGGGATCGCACTGTTTGCTGGGGCAAATTGCCTTGCCCTGAGGGAAAAAGAAGCGCTAGTGCGCCTCTTCCCAGTTGGTGGCGGCTTCGGCTTCCACTTTGAGCGGGACCGAGAGCTGGAGGGCGGGTTCTGTTGCTTTTTCCATGGTGGAGATGACGAGTTTTTTGGTCTCATCCACCTGATCCTCAGGCAGTTCAAAGATCAATTCATCGTGCACCTGCAGCAGCATTTGCGCGTCCAGATTTGCCGTTTCCAGAACCTCGTCCATACGCACCATGGCACGGCGGATGATATCTGCCGCTGAGCCCTGAATTGGGGCGTTGATGGCTGCGCGTTCATAGAACTGGCGCATGTTCGGGTTTTTGGTGTTTACATCCGGGTAGTGGGCGCGGCGGCCAAAGATGGTTTCGACGTAACCGTTTGCATGGACAAACTTTTTGGTTTCTTCCATGTACTCTTTGATACCCGGGAAGCGCTCAAAATACGTTTTGATGTAGTCACCGGCTTCACCACGACCAATGCCCAGCTGGTTTGCAAGGCCGAACGCGGAAATGCCGTAGATGATGCCGAAGTTGATGGCTTTGGCGCGGCGGCGAACGCTTGGGTCCATGCCCTCAATCGGCACACCAAACATCTCGCTTGCTGTCATGGCGTGAATGTCGAGCCCATCAGCAAACGCCTGTTTGAGCTGCGGAATATCGGCCATATGGGCGAGCACGCGCAGTTCGATCTGGCTGTAATCGGCAGAAATGAGCTTTTTGCCCTTCCCAGAGATAAACGCCTGACGGATTTTGCGGCCTTCAGAGGTTCTGATCGGGATGTTCTGGATGTTTGGCTCAGAGGAGGACAAACGGCCCGTGGAGGTGGACGCCAGCGAGAACGAGGTGTGGACGCGGCCCGTCTCCTGATTGATGAAGCTTGGCAGGGCGTCGGTGTAGGTGGATTTCAGCTTGCTGAGCTGGCGCCACTCTACAATTTTGCTTGGCAGCTCATGCCCTTGCGCGGCAAGGTCATCCAGCACGGAAGCCGAAGTGGACCAGGCACCGGTTTTGGTTTTTTTGCCGCCGGGCAGACCCATTTTGCCAAACAGGATTTCACCCAGCTGCTTTGGCGAGCCGACGTTGAAGATTTCGCCTGCTTTATCGTGGATTTCCGCTTCCAGCGCGGCTGCGCCTTGCGCAAACTCGCCGGAGAGCAGGGAGAGCATCTGACGGTCGATGGAGATGCCGCGGCGCTCCATTTTGGCCAGCGTGGCCACCATCGGGCGTTCCAGACGCTCATAAACCACGGTCATTTCCTCAGCAGCGAGGCGTGGTTTGAGGATTTTCCAGAGGCGCAGGGTGACGTCTGCATCTTCCGCCGCATAGGAGGTGGCTTTGTCCAGCGGCACCTTGTCGAAGGAGATTTGCGATTTGCCGGAGCCGCACACTTCCTTGAACGGGATTGGCGTGTGGTTGAGCCAGCGCTGGGAGAGCTCATCCATGCCATTGCCGCCCATACCCGCGTCAAGCGCGTAGGAGAGCAGCATGGTGTCATCAAACGGTGCCATTTCCACGCCGTAACGTTTGAGCACGAGCCAGTCGTACTTCATGTTCTGCGCGATTTTGAGGACAGCTGGATCTTCCAGCATTGGCTTGAGCAGGGCAACAGCTTCTTTGAGCGGGATCTGGCCTTCCAGCAGCGCACCGCCGCTGAAGAGATCGCCTTCGCCATCCACATGCGCCAGCGGGATATAACAGGCTTTGCCCGGGGTGCAGGAGAGGGAAACGCCAACAAGGCCAGCTTCCATGGCGTTGAGGGCATCTGTCTCAGTGTCCACAGCCACGTAGCCCACTTCATAGGCCTGCGCTATCCACTCTTTGAGGCGCTCAGTGGTGGAAACTGTTTCGTATGCGGAATTATCTATAGGCAGCGCAGATATTTCAGCCGCAACTTTCTCTGCTAAAGGGGCGGCGGTCCATGCTTTACCCTCAAGTTCTCCCGCAGAATCCTCAGCTTGTTCTGCCGGTTTTGCAGTGCTTTCCCAGCCTTCAATCACAGGCTCAATCGGCTCGATGTTTTCCAGCACAGCGCCGGTTTTATCTGCCACTTTTTTGGTGAGGCTGGTGAAGCCCATGGCTTTGAGGAAGCCGACAGCTTGCGCGCCATCCACATCACACACGGTGAAATCTTCAACCGGAGTTTCCACCGGCACGGCCTCTTCCAGCTGCACGAGGCGCTTGGAAATGCGGGCCTGCTCAGCGAACTCGATGAGGTTCTCGCGGCGCTTCTTCTGCTTGATGGTGTCGGCTTGTGCCAGAAGGCTATCCAGATCGCCAAACTCGTTGATGAGCAGAGCGGCGGTTTTGAGGCCGATGCCTGGGACGCCGGGCACGTTATCGACGCTATCGCCTGCGAGCGACTGCACTTCGACGACCTTTTCCGGGCCAACGCCGAATTTCTCGAAGACCTCGGGCTTGCCGATCACCTTGTTTTTCATGGTGTCGACCATGCCGATCTTATCGGTGACAAGCTGCATCAGGTCTTTATCGCCGGAAACGATGGTAACGCGGGCGCCTTGTGCGGCTGCCTGACGGGCGTAGGTGGCAATCAGGTCATCCGCCTCATAGCCCTGCTGCTCAATGGCAGGCACACCAAACGCGCGCGTTGCCTGACGGATCAGGCCAAACTGCGGGCGCAGGTCTTCTGGCGGCGGTGGGCGGTGAGCTTTGTATTCCGGGTAGAAATCGTTGCGGAACGTTTTGCCGGACTTATCGAAAATCACGGCGAAGTGGGTTGGCTCTTCACCGGTTTCTTTGGTGGGGCCTTCCTGCATCATCTTCCAAAGCATGTTGCAGAAGCCGGAAACCGCGCCAACGGGCAGTCCGTCGGGCTTGCGAGTAAGCGGCGGCAGCGCGTGATACGCGCGGAAAATGAAGGTAGAGCCATCGATCAGGATGAGGTGATCGTTCTCTGTGAGAGCTGGTGCAATGGATTGTGTCGACATGAGCGGGATCATGCCCGCCTTAGGCCGACAAAGAAAGAGGAATTAACCCTTTTTCAATGATGTTTTATTGCAGATGACTGCCTCACGGCTTCTCACCCTGCCTAATGGGTTCCACGGGCTCTAAATAAGGCATGAAACCGGATTGGTTGTTGCGGATGGTTGGTTTGTATTTGCCTTCCGGACAGATGAAAATCAGCTCATCCTGAATGCGGATCTGCTGGCATTCTTCGTTGAGCTCATAGACAAAGCCGTTGTTGTCACCGCTGAAGTAATAGTCGTTGGTGGCTGGCTCTTTTCCCGCCTCTGCTTTTTCAGCACCATGTACGGATTTGTTGCAGAGATCGCGGATCTTATCGCGATATTGAGAGTCACCCAGATCAGCGAGACCCTCACGCTTCATGTGTTCTTCCTCGCACTCCACAACTTCGGCGGGTGTGGCCTGTTTTGGGGGAGGCGGAGTGTCCTGCGCTTGGGCTGAGAACATGCCAGTGCCTGAGATAAAGGCCAGGACAGCCAATGATCTGAGCATGTTTTTGAGATGTGGCATTGATGTGGAGTAACTCATCTTGAGCTCCCTCCGCTTTCTATCGCTGAAAGGGCGGGCAAACTGAAGTGTTCAGCCCCCTCCGGTGGATTGAATCTGAAATCTTCTCCTCTGAACTTAGGATCCAGATTCCAACCTCGATAGGACAGATGTGTTTGGGGCACGCCAGCAAGATCCTTATAGGTGATAATGAGATAACCGGGCAGGCCGCTGTCTTCGTAGACCCACAATTGCCAATCTACCTGATCGTTAAAAAAGGCAAGATGATGGGCAACCCCTTCTGGCAGAACCTCACGCCCGACATAGACGGACCGTGTTGTCAGGTCATCGAGCATCTGGTCCAGTTCCGGGTTGACCAGATCAATACCAGGCAATGTGAGCTGGAAATCAGTGCGTAGCACCTCAATAAATTCCGATGAAGTGCCTCTGAAATCACCCTGGGTGTAGATGTTCCGCGTTTTATCAAAGTAGGTGATGATGCCGTCATCAAGATAGATTTCACTCATACCATCGGGTCGTGGGAGATCGATTTTCAGATCACCCTGTCCGAGGATGTTGACTGTGTATTCAAACACAAAGTTCAGCGGTACCATGTCTTTAAAGATGCGCTCCTCACTCGCGTAGACGGTAAAGCTCATGGCTTTGATTTCACCGAACTTCTCGACGGTCTCATTGAGGACTTGACGTGCTTTATCTTCTTTTTGCGCAACAGCGGGGTGAGGGCGTAGCTCCAGCCAGCCGATGGCCACAAGAATGAAGAGAAGCGGCAGAACCCTGAGAGCCCCGAGTTTCATGGAGATACGTTCCTTGATCTTGTCACACCGTTTGCTTCCGCAAAGCCTAAGCAAAGACCGGAAAGACCTTCTGAACCCAACCACTAAAATTGCCGCTTGCTGAACATGCATGCAAAAAGCCCCCGAAAGCAGCGGCTCCGGGGGCTTAGGCAGATCAGCATTTTTGTGCAGATATCAGGTTGGTGACGGTGCAGGGCTCTTGGCGCGTGGCATTTCCGCGATGTAGGCCCATGCCGGACGTTTGAACAGGAACTGGCCGTAGCCTATTTTGGTGATCAACCAGAACAGGATCATCGGTGCGATGGTTGCGGTGCACGTGACGATCAATGAGATCACGCCCGCATCCTGAATGATGCCCAGTTTGAGTAAGATGGTGCGCGAGACAGCCATGGGGAAGAAGAAGGACAGGTAGATCACGATGGAGTTTTTGCCCATGTAGCGCAGCAGATCCAGCGCCTTCACCTTGGAAAGCAGAGCAGAAACGGTGATCACCGCCAATGCGCCCAAACCGCCCAGAGCAAGCGAGGCGAATGGCAGGTCGGCATAGCCGTAGCCAACGAACAGGCCGTTGACGACGGCCCAGACAAGCACAAAGGCCAAGCCTTTCAGCACATTCTCACGCACCCAGTCAGCAATGACGAAGATCTTTTGCGCAAAAATGTAGCCTGCGAAGAAGAACACAAAGCGAGCGGCTGTCTCGTCAATCAGCACAGAGCCGGTGTGCAACTCGCTGATTTGCAGGCCAGCAGCGACCAGCAAGGTCACTTGCCACGGCACTTTTAGTGAGTGCAGCAGTTTGGTGATGACGAAGAAAACGGGCAGGGCGTAGATGAACCAGAGGGTTCCGAATGGCTGTACGAAGGCGAGCGCGTAGTGCATCAACACGCCATCCCAGCCAAACTCTGCGGCAAAGGAGGGCGCTTTCATTCCAAACTGGATGGTGAGCCAGAGAATGTAGAAATAGAAGAAATGGACGACTTTACGGTCAAGATACAGACGCCAGTCCCGATCCAGCGTCAAGGCGAGAAACAGGCCGGAGATCATGAAAAAGTCCGGCATACGGAAGGGCTTAGCAAAGGCAACAATGTCGCCCATGAACCCCATTTCGCCGATGGCACTGCCAACCCCAAGGGTTGAATGCATCATCACCACGAGAAAGATACAAAAGCCTTTCGCGTAGTCGACCCAATCCACACGACTGGAGGTTTGGTGCGCCGTCATGTAATACCGCCCATAAATTTACTAGTTAATTCGTGCAATCATAAGTTTTAAGGGATGCGAATACTAGCGGCATCTCTTCAACTTTAATTGTTGGTTACCACGACTGAATATCAAGAGACTGCTGAGGACTTAGCAAAGGGACATGGTGTTATCGCCTGCATATTTCTAACCTAAGGTAATGTTAGTTTTTATGCGCCTAGGATACATATAGTTCCACCAGATAGTCTGGAGATGCAATTGCTTAGGTATTTTAAGGCGTTATGCACTGTTGCAGTTTTGGTCATCGCCCCTCAGCCCTTAAGTGCTCAGCAGGCAACAACCCCGCCGGAGTTGCTCAAGAAAATCTGGAATGGGCCGGACTTTGACGCCGATGACTTTGCGCCTGAAGTCTACCAGAAGATCCCAAAAGAACTTCTGGTCTCCATTCTTTCAGAACAGCGTTCGATTTATGGTCCTGCGCTTCGTGTTGAGGCGACCAAAGACCCGCACAAGTTTCTGGTTGAGACGAAATCCTACACAATTCCAACGCTTTTGAAGCAGAACACAACAGGTCAGCTGACAGGACTGCTGTTTCGCTTTGCGCTTGTGAAGGACATGAAACACGAAGACCTGTTGGACCACATGAAGCAGCAGACCGCAACGCAGAGCTTTTTGTTGATGCAGAACGGGAAGGTGCACGCCGAAAACAACAGCGATGCTCAATTGGCGGTCGGCTCAGCGTTTAAGCTTTATGTGTTGGATCAAGTGGCGCAGCGTGTTCGGGATGGCGACCTGAGCTGGCAAGACAAAGTCATTCTGGAACAACGGCATATCTCGTATCCCGGCGGCACGATGCAGAATGAGCCGGTTGGCAAGAAGTTCGTTTTGCTGGATGTGGCGCGCAATATGATCGCGATCTCAGACAACACAGCCACAGACTTGCTGATGGATCTGGTGGGGCAGGAGAGTGTGATGTTGCCGGGAGAGACCTCGCCGGCGCTGACAACACAGCAGTTGTTCCACCTGAAGGCCGACGAGCAAACCGCAGAGGCTTATCGCAAGGCAAGTCCAGAGGAGCGGGCGCGGATTCTTGCTGCCTTACCGGCGCAGCTCCCAGCGATAGACAAGGTCTCCGTGCCTTTGACTGAAGGTGTCGAGTGGTACATTTCAAACCGCGAGCTGTGCGAGATTGTGGCGAAAGTGAAGGATATCAAGGGAATTTTTGTGAATCCGGGGGTGGCTGAACCAGATAACTGGACGTCGTACGCCTATAAGGGCGGCAGCGAGATTGGCGTGCTGAACATGACCTATGCCTTGGAAGACCCTGACGGAAATAACTGGTGCTTCTCAACCACCTGGAATGCAGAGCAGGAGCTGGACGTCACTTATCTGATTGCTTTGGTCGCGACACTGTTGGAGAGCCCTGAGTCAGTTCAGGCAGCTCTCCGTTAAGCTTGGCGGGATTTAGCGACGTTTGTCGTCGTCAGTTGACCATGGGCTGATCTGGTCCGGGTCATTGGAACGAGGACGGGAAGGGTCATCATCCTGCTCTGTATGACGGGAGGAGCTCCACTCGTCTTCATTCAGATCCACAGTGCCATCGCGGCGACGGTAACCCGGATTGACGTTGAGGTTTTGCACCTTCACGTGGCGCGCCAGATAGTT
Organism: Pseudovibrio sp. Ad26; assembly: GCF_001623285.1. Lineage (NCBI taxonomy): Bacteria > Pseudomonadati > Pseudomonadota > Alphaproteobacteria > Hyphomicrobiales > Stappiaceae > Pseudovibrio > Pseudovibrio sp. Ad26. The sequence continues at coordinate 16,606 of NZ_LMCE01000006.1, read as the reverse complement.
GCCAATCACCTCACGCAGTGGTGGAATGAAGAGCAGAAGGCCAATTGCGTCTGTAAAGAAGCCTGGAATCAACAGCATGAGGCCCGCAAACACGATCATCGCGCCATGCATCATCTCATGACTTGGAACTCGTCCCGAGTCCATTTCAGCGCGCATGCGCATGAGCAAAGACAGCCCCTGCTGGCGCAGCATATAGGTGCCGGCAGCTGCGGAAGCTACAGTCAACAGGATTGTTGGAATTGCCCCGATAACACTTCCAACCTCAATAAAGAGATAGATCTCGATGGTTGGCAGCAGAATGAAACAGGCAAGAATGATAAGTCCGAGTGGCATAGCGTCCGCGTAGGTTCAGGTTTATTTTGCTTTTTGATCACTTCTTTTTGAAGCGATCTTACTTATAGTGGGTGATCTTCACAGAATTGCAATGACTGATTTTAGCTTATACTTGCGTGGTAAGACTTTAAAAAGGCGTTGGGATGGACACGAAATAGCTGGATGTTGCTGATAGAAACCTTAAATTAGTGACAGAGCCTGTAAAAATGCGCTAGAGCACATTATCTAGATATCTAATGCATTTGATCATCGGCGCCTGGCAGCCCACGAGTAAAGGACCGGTCGGTACTCGGAATGAACGAAATATTCGACGTCTACAACATAATCTTCCTTATTGCGGCAGTTGTTATTTTCCTGCGGTTACGCTCCGTTTTGGGCAATCGCACCGGTAACGAGCGTCAACCATTTGACCCGTATTCTGCTCAGCAAAAACAAGACTCTCAAAAGTCTCAGGCTCCTGAGAATGAGGACAATGTTATTCCTCTTCCAGGCAGTGAGCATGTTCAACATGACCCTGAGCGCGCAGAGCGTGAAGCTCGCGAACAGATTGAGGCCGAAATCGACAAGCTTGCCCAAAAAGGCAGTGAGTTGAATCACGGCCTGCGGGAAATCTGGAAAGCTGAGCCGTCTTTCAATCCAAAAGAGTTTGCGGAAGGTGCACGCGGCGCTTACGAAATCATTTTGATGTCGTTTGCGCAGGGTGATCGCCGCACGCTCAAAGAGCTTCTTTCTCCTGAAGTGTTCAGTGGTTTCTCTGCTGCGATTGATGACCGGGAAAGCCGCAATGAGCGTGTTGAGTCCACCTTTGTGGGTATCGACAAAGCTGACATTGTGGAAGCGGTCTTCAACGACAAAGACAAGCTTGCTGAAGTGACTGTTCGCTTCAAGGGTCAGCTGATCACCGCGACACGGGATTCTGAAAACCGCATTGTGGATGGTGACCCAACCGCAGTGAGTGACCTGACCGATATCTGGACCTTCGCTCGGGTAACTGGCGAGAACGATCCAAACTGGAAGCTGGTTGCAACTGAATCTGCATGACGTTTTCTTTCTCTCGCGGCGCTATGAGTTTCATTATGGCACTCAGCGTCGCGGCGGGGATAAGTTCTGCTGCTGTAGCTGGAAACACCCTTACAAAAGACCATAGGACCATGCGAAGCGCGAAGCTCTCCGGGCCACTTGATCCCAACGAAATCGACGGATGGGCTGCAGATGATCATTCTGCGGCCCTTTCCGCATTTGTGGCTCACTGCGAGGCGAGCGAGGGCCGAACGCTGCCGACAAAGGCGTTTGGCATTAGCGACGCAAAATTACGCGCTATCTGCGCAAAATCGCGCAAAATCGACGTAAATAACGCAAGTGATGCAAAAACCTTTTTAGAACAGAACTTTACGCTTCAGCGCGTAGAGGACGACGGGTTTGTGACCGGCTACTACATGCCAGAGCTGGAAGGCTCACTTGTTCGCACTGACGAGTTTGTTGTTCCCCTTCATGCCTATCCCAAAGGCCTGAAGGTGATGCCAACACGCGGCGATGTGATGGACGGTGCACTGGATGGAATGGGCCTTGAAGTGCTGTGGGTGAAAGACCCGATAGATGCATTTTTTACAGCTGTTCAGGGTTCTGCCCGTGTTCGTCTGCCCAATGGCGAGTTGCGTCGTTTAGCTTTTGCAGGCAAGTCTGGTCATGAGTACACCGCGATTGGCCGTGTGCTCATTGAGCTAGGCGAAATCTCCAGAGATAACATGGGCATGGATGCGCTTCGTGCCTGGTTATCCAAAAACCCATCCCAGCAGAAAGACGTGTTTCGGCACAATAAATCCTACATCTTCTTTGAGTTACAATCTGCGCAAGACACTGAGATTGCAGCCATTGGAGGGGCAGGAACAGCCCTGACGGACCTGAGATCACTGGCAATTGATGATGATCTGCACACTTATGGCAGTTTAATTTTTGTCTCTAGTGAGTTAAGGACCTACGACACATCAGGTGATCGCTTCGCCAAACTTATGGTTGCTCAGGATACCGGGTCAGCCATCAAAGGCCCCGCGCGCGGCGATATCTATGTAGGAAGTGGTGCAGAGGCAGGTGCCGTTGCCGGGAATATCCGTCACCGTGCGGAATTCTATCTCCTTGTTCCAAAATAATAAATGATCGTGGACGGATCGGATAGATGACGAATGGTGATCGCGCAAAGCGAGCCAAGACAAAGCAGCTGAGCGAAGCAGACAAGCGCTTGTGGGACAGGGTGAAAGCCACTCTGACGCCTATTCATCAAGAGCGCCTTTCTGATATGCTGGAAGATACGACGCAGCTTTCCGAGCCGGATCAGTCCCTTATGCACGCTCAAAAAGCTGAGATGCCTCAGCCTGAGCTTAAGCCGCAACTGACCTCTCCATCAAAGCCTCAGGCCAAAAAGTCTCGCAGTTCCAAAGGGAAGACTGCGCCAGACTATACTCCGCCGAAGCCTGTTGTTCCTGCGATGCCTCCTCTTTCGCCGCTTAATCGGAAAGAACGGAAAAAAGTTGTCCGCGGGGGCAAGGGCTATATTGATGGACGTATCGACCTTCATGGTTTGACGCAGTATCAAGCGCACCAACGCTTAACCTCGTTCATCTATCAGTCTCAGGCCATGGGCTACTCCCTCGTGCTTGTGATCACCGGTAAGGGGCTCGATAACTCAAACAGCCCTTACGGTGATGATCGTGGTGTGTTGCGTAGAATGGTACCGCAGTGGCTTTCCCTTCCTGATATGCGCAGCTGTGTGGTAGGCTTCGACCAAGCTCATGTTTCGCATGGGGGCAGCGGTGCGATTTACGTTCGCATCCGCAAGCGCAAGAAATAAGGCAGGAATATCAGCAAGATGACGCCTTTTGGAGCCAAGGTTCGAGAACTGCGGGCTAAGCAGAAGATTACCCTGAAGGAAATGGCGGAGGCTCTTTCGGTTTCCTCTGCCTACCTGAGCGCGCTTGAACATGGCAAGCGTGGTACTCCAACCTGGTACATGGTTCAGCGCATGATCACTTATTTCAACGTGATCTGGGATGAAGCTGAAGAACTTCAAAGACTTGCGGAACTTTCCGACCCAAAAATCACCATCGACACCGGAGGCCTGACACCCCGGGCAACCGAGCTGACCAATATGCTTGCCTCGAAGATCAATGGACTCTCAGAGGAATCCCTAGAGCACCTCATTCATCAATTAAGAGTGGTTAGCTCTCGCGACAATATCTAGTCTAAGCCGACAAAGCTCTGTAAAGTCAGTCTGCTGACTTTTGAAGTGGACTGCTGATATGACGCCTGAAGAACTCAAAGTGGATCAACTGGTTGATCCTCAATCACTTCTCAATGAACTCAACGAACTGGTTGAGAAGCATAATGGCGACGGCAACAGCTTTAAGCTGCGCAGCGATGTTCTGACGAAGCTGAAAGCCACGCACAAAGCAGCCTTTAAAGAGATTGAAAAGCTCCTAATGGATGACGGGCAGGGTCGGCGATGTTCCGAGCGTTTGTCTTGTGTGCAGGATATGCTCATTCAGGTGATCTATGAGTTTGCGGTTACCTATGTTTATCCCGTTGAAAATCCAACAAAATCCGAGCGTATCAGCATCATAGCTGTCGGTGGTTATGGACGCGGAACGATGGCTCCGCACTCTGACGTGGATCTGCTGTTTCTCTGGCCATACAAGCAAACACCCTGGGGTGATCAGGTCGTTGAGTTCATCCTCTACATGCTTTGGGATATGGGCCTGAAGGTCGGTCATTCCACGCGCAACCTTGATGAGACAATCAAGCAGTGCCGCGAAGATATGACCGTTCGCACAGCTGTTTTGGAAGCGCGTTATGTTTGGGGTGATCTTGAGCTTTTCCAAGAGCTTACCAAACGGTTCGACAAGGAAATCGTTTCCGGCACTGGACCGGATTTCATCGCTGCTAAGCTCGCAGAACGAGATGATCGTCATGAACGCCACGGCGCGTCCCGCTACCTTGTTGAGCCCAATGTCAAAGAAGGCAAAGGCGGTATGCGGGATCTGAACACACTGTTCTGGATCGCCAAGTATTTTTATCGCGTTCCCAGTGGCTTAGGGCTGGTTGAAAAAGGCGTCTTCTCGCGGCGAGTATTGAATCGGTTCCGAAAGAGTCAGGATTTTCTCTGGGCTGTCCGGTGTCATCTGCATTTTCTGACAAATCGCCCTGAAGAACGCTTGAGCTTTGATGTTCAACGGGAAATTGCTGACCGTCTCGGTTATATGGACCACCCCGGCATGCGGGCTGTTGAGCGGTTCATGAAGCACTACTTCCTTGTTGCGAAGGATGTTGGTGATCTGACACGCATTTTTGCGGCTGCACTTGAAGAGCAGCATGTGAAGTCCGCTCCAAGCATTTCGCGGTTCCTTGGCAGTTTTGTTCCAGGAAGCAAGCACAAGCGGCGATCCATCAAAGGAACCAAAGACTTCCTTGTCGAGAACGGGCGCATTATTGCGGCGAAACCGGATATCTTTGAGAAAGATCCGGTCAATGTGATCCGTGTGTTTTATCTGATCGACAAAACCAATTTGGATATGCATCCAGAATTGCTGAAACTGGTTCGTCGATCCAGACGGCTGATCAATGCGGAATTCCGCAAGAATGAACAAGCGAATCGGCTGTTTCTGAAGGTCCTGACAAGTCGCAGTGATCCGGAAACCGTATTGCGTGCGATGAACGAGTCGTCGATCCTTGGCCAGTTCCTGCCGGAGTTCCGGAAGGTCGTCGCGATGATGCAGTTCAACATGTATCACCACTACACTGTCGACGAACACCTCATCCGATCTGTTGGTGTTCTTTCTGAAATTGAGCGCGGGATGGGTGGTGATAGCCATCCATTAGCGACGGATCTGATCAAGTCGGTTCACAGCCGGAAAGTCCTTTATGTTGCAATGCTTTTGCATGATGTGGCGAAGGGACGGCCAGAGGATCATTCTATTGCAGGCGCCAAGATTGCGCGGAAGATTTGCCCACGTCTGGGTCTTTCTCCAGCAGAGACTGATACGGTCGCCTGGCTCATCGAGCAGCATCTGGAAATGAGCACCGTTGCACAGTCTCGCGACTTGAGTGATCCGAAAACCATCAAGGATTTCTGCCGTAAAGTGCAGAGTCTGGAGCGTTTGCAGCTCCTGTTGATTTTGACGGTTGCGGACATTCGGGCAGTGGGTCCGAATGTGTTTAATGGCTGGAAAGGGCAGTTGCTGCGCACGCTTTATTATGAGAGCGAGACGATCCTCAGCGGTGGTCATGGCCGTATGAGCCAGCAGCAACGTGTTGACCATGCGAAGCAAGAGCTGGCGGAAGAGCTGGTAGGCTGGACTGATGAGGAGCTGGATAATTACCTCAATCGCCACTATCCGGCCTATTGGCTGCGCGTTGATCTGAAGAGCAAGATCAACCATGCGAACCTGATCCGCAAAACAGACAAGGAAGAAGAGCATCTGGCGACCTCTGTGGAGCCTCATGCCTTTGAAGGCGTTACAGAAATTACCGTTCTGGCACCAGATCATCCGCGGTTGCTTTCTACGATTGCGCGGGCTTGCTTTGCGGCAGGTGGGAACATTGTGGACGCGCATATCGACACCACAAAAGACGGGCTCGCGCTGGATACGATCTACATCAGCCGTGAGCTGCCGGAGGACGATGATGAGTATCGTCGCGGGGAGCGGATTTGCTGTTTGATTAAAGAAGCACTGCGTGGGACCGCGCCTGTTCCTGAGCTGAAGGGTGCAGCGACAAAGCCGAATGCTCGTAACAAGGCGTTTACGCTGCAAACAACTGTTTTAGTTAGCAATTCATGGTCAGAAAACTATACGGTGCTTGAGGTGACCGGACTTGACCGACCGGGCTTACTGTCTGATTTAACCACCGAGATCTCGGCTCTCAACCTGAATATTGCGAGTGCTCATGTTGGGACTTTTGGGGAGAAAGCGGTTGATGTATTTTACGTGACCGATCTGACTGGCCAGAAAGTTCACAATGTGGGGCGCCAGGAATCTATTCGCGATAGACTCAAAAATGCCTTTGACGGTAAAAAGCCACAAAAAGCGCCTACGAGCTCACGCCGTAAACCTCAAAAACATACAGGTAAGTAATTTTATATGAGCCTTTTCAAGAGCTTCGCCACGGTTGGTGGTGCAACAATGCTAAGCCGTCTCTGCGGGTTTGGGCGAGATGTGATGCTGGCTGCCTTTGTAGGCACTGGTCCTGTTGCAGATGCTTTTGTTGTGGCTTTCCGCTTACCAAACCTGTTCCGCAGATTGTTCGCAGAAGGTGCATTTAACTCAGCTTTCGTACCACTGTTTGCCCGCTCTGTTGAGGAAGACGGAGAGCAGGGCGCGCGGAAGTTTGCTGGTGAGATTGCGGCGGCATTGTTCTGGACGCTGGTGGTTATCCTCGCTCTGGCAGAGGTTTTCATGCCTTTGCTCGTGCATTTGCTGGCGCCGGGTTACTTCTCTGACCCAGCGAAATTCGACCTCACAGTCCGCATGTCACGCATAGCATTTCCGTATTTGCTGTTTATGTCTCTGCTCGCTTTTTTGAGTGGAATTCTCAATACATTTCAAAGGTTTCTAGCCGCAGCAATGGCTCCCGTCATGCTCAATGTGGTGATGATGGCCGTGCTCGCAGGCATTGGTTTTTATGGTATGGAGCCCAACCAGACGACCGGGGTCCTGCTGGTTTCTGGTGTTGCTGTTGCAGGTGTTGTTCAGCTCGCCGTCGTTGCCATTGGTATGAAGCGGCTCGGGTTTCGCGTCCCTATCATGCGCCCGCGATGGACGCCGGGCGTAAAGCGCTTGCTGGTTTTGGGTGTTCCTGGTGTGATTGCCGGTGGGATTACGCAGATCAACATCACGGTCGGAACGATCATCGCATCGCTGGAAAGTAGTGCGAATTCATACCTTTACTATGCTGACAGGATCTATCAGCTGCCACTGGGTGTGGTAGGGATTGCGATTGGCGTTGTGCTTTTGCCAAGCCTGACACGGCAGTTGCGCTCTGGTCAGGAAGAGCTGGTTCATCATACGCAGAACCGTTCCATGGAGTTCGCTCTTGCGCTTACTCTTCCTGCTGCAGTAGCGCTCGTGATCATCCCAGATACCGTGATTTCTGTGTTATTCCAGCGCGGTCAGTTTACGGATGCTGCTGTTGAGCAAACTGCTTTGGCTTTGATGGCATTTGCCGTTGGTTTGCCTGCGTTTGTGCTGAATAAGGTGCTTTCCCCTGGCTTCTTTGCGCGGGAAGATACCAAGACCCCGATGTACTTTGCCGCTGTTGCTATGGTGGTGAACGTAGCGCTTTCAATCTTGTTGTTCCCCACCTTCAAACACGTAGGCATCGCGATTGGGACAACAGCTGCGGGTTGGGTCAACTCGGCGCTGCTGGCCTTTGTGCTGTGGCGGCGTGGTCATTTTGTTGTCGACGCAGCATTACTGAAAAGAATTCCGCTATTGGGCTTTGCCAGTGCTTTGATGGGTGTTGTCGTCTATGGTGGGACACTTGTTTTGGAGCCGCTTTCAACCTCCAATCTGTTTGTAGTGCGAGCCAGCGAGCTGGTCCTTCTTGTCACCATTGGTCTGATTTCCTTTGGGATTTTGGTTCAGCTTACCGGGACCGTGGATTTTCGCGCACAACTGCAGAAATTGCGGCGATAAAGGCTTTCTCACTCTGCAAATCACTTGCACATACGATAAAGCGCAGTCATAACCACCGGGCTTAATCTGCGCGGGCTGTTCTAGTTTGTTTGTCACCCATTCAATCTATGCCCGCGCAACCCACTGGCCCTTCCAACAGGCCCAAGCCTAGGGATATTTGTTATGACGGCGTTTCAGCCTCGCGTTTTCTCCGGTGTTCAACCAACCGGAAACCTCCACCTTGGTAACTACCTCGGTGCTATTGTCCGCTTTGTTCCGCTTCAGGACCAGATGCCGACCATCTTCTCCATCGTTGACATGCATGCGATCACAGTCTGGCAGGACCCTGCCGAGCTGACGCAGCAGACCCGTGAAGTAACAGCAGCTTATCTCGCAGCCGGTGTTGATCCGAAGAAGTCGATCATCTTCAACCAGAGCCAGGTGAAAGAACATGCTGAGTTGGCATGGATCTTCAACTGTATCGCTCGTATGGGCTGGCTGAAGCGTATGACTCAGTTCAAGGACAAAGCAGGGAAGAATGCAGAAAACGCTTCTGTTGGTCTGTTTGCTTATCCGAACCTGATGGCAGCAGACATTCTGGCTTACCGCGCAACCCACGTTCCGGTTGGCGATGACCAGAAGCAGCACCTTGAGCTGACACGCGATATTGCGCAGAAGTTCAACAATGATTTTGCTGATCGCATCAAAGAGCTGGGTCTTGGTGTTCCAAACCCTGAACCATCTCATGAAGCGCCGGATGAGCTTTACTTCCCGGTCACCGAGCCAATGATTACTGGTCCTGCGACCCGTATCATGAGCCTGCGTGACGGCAACAAGAAGATGTCCAAGTCTGATCCTTCTGATCTTTCCCGCATCAACCTGACTGATGATCAGGACACGATTGCGAAGAAAATCAGAAAGGCAAAGACCGATCCTGAAGCGCTTCCAAGTGAAGTGGATGGACTGGAAGGTCGTGCGGAAGCTGACAACCTTGTTGGCATTTATGCTGCCCTTTCCGGACGTACCAAAGCGGACGTTTTAGGCGAGTTTGGTGGCCAGCAGTTCTCTGCATTCAAACCAGCTCTTTCTGAGCTGGCTGTTGAGAAACTTGCGCCAATGAACGGTGAGATGCGCCGGATCATGGATGATCCTGCAAGTGTTGATGCCGTTCTGCGTGATGGTGCTGAACGTGCTGCTGAGATTGCAGAACCAGTGCTGCATGATGTACGTCGCATTGTTGGCTTCCTGGAAAGCCGTCGCGGCTAATAAGCGTTTAGTTTCAAGACTGAGAAAGCCGCAGAGGATCTGCGGCTTTTTTGTTTCTCAGCTTCCACAACAGCTTTTCTCAGGCCGATGACAAGATCAGAAAAGGCAATAGCTTGATTGACGTAATGGTTAATTGAGAGCTGTGCGAGTCTATATCGCTGGATATTCTCTGGAGCTCTTGTCTATTTCTCATAAAAAACGCCAGAAACGCATTCAATTTGCGCTGTGTTTATTGACAGAGGGCTAGTTGCACCCCTACATCCTTGCTGATTGATTGGTGGGGCTTGCCCCAATACATCAGATGGTCGGATGAATGATTGAAACTCGTATTGATCGACGCTTTGCTAAGCTGAAGGCTGAAGGACGTCCTGCGCTCGTAACTTTTATTACGGCCGGAGACCCGGACCTCGCCACTTCACAAGCTATTCTGGATGCACTTCCAGAAGCGGGTAGTGATGTTATTGAGCTTGGCATGCCGTTTTCTGACCCGATGGCTGAAGGTGTTCCAATCCAGCTGGCGACTCAACGCTCTCTGGCGCATGGTCACACGATGGACAAAACGCTTCAGATGGTGCGTGAGTTCCGTAAAAAGGACAATGACACCCCAATCGTTCTGATGGGTTACTACAATCCAATCTTTGTACGTGGCAGCGCTGCTTTTGTGAAAGAAGCACGTGAGGCTGGCGTTGATGGTCTTATTGTTGTTGATGTGCCTGCCGAAGCAGATGATGAACTCTGCATTCCGGCGATTGAGGGTGGTGTAAACTTTATCCGCCTAACAACACCAACAACTGATGACAAACGCCTTCCAACTGTTCTGGCGAATACATCAGGTTTTGTTTACTACGTATCCGTAACTGGTGTAACCGGATCTGCCGCTGCAGACACCACTGCTGTTGCTAAGGCAGTTACACGAATTAAATCCCACACTGGCCTTCCTGTTGCTGTTGGCTTTGGCATTAAAACCGCTGAACAAGCAGAGGAAATTGGCAAGCATGCCGACGGTGTGGTGGTTGGCTCCATTCTTGTTGAGGCGATCAGAACAAGCCTTGACGACAACGGTAAAGCCACAAATCAGACACAAGCTGCTGTTACCGAAGTTGTACGCTCACTACGTGTGGGTGTAGAAAAAGCTCGGAAATAAGTATTGCTTTACGTATGGCCCGTTTAATGGCCATTAAAAATTGAAAACGAAATTAAAGACAGGCGGCAGCCCGTGAACTGGATTAACAACGTCGTACGGCCGAAAATCCGCAGCTTTCTCGAAAAGCGCGAAATTCCGGAAAACCTTTGGATCAAGTGCCCTGAAACTGGCGAGATGGTCTTCCATCGCGATTTGGAGGCAAACCAGTGGGTTGTACCAAACTCCAACTTTCATATGCGCCTCTCCAGCAAGAAGCGTTTGGAGTATTTCTTTGACCAGGGTGAATACACCAGCATCGAGACTCCAGAAGTTGCTGTCGACCCACTGAAATTCCGCGACCAGCGCAAGTATGTTGATCGCCTGAAAGATGCCAAAGCCAAAACCGAGATGACCGACTCTGTCGTTGTCGCCAGCGGTAAGGTGAATGGCTACGACATGACCACTGCTGTTCAGGATTTCGCCTTCATGGGCGGTTCTCTTGGCATGGCAGCTGGTGAAGCGATCATCCGCGGTATGGAACATGCCGTTGAGCACAAAACACCTTTCGTCATGTTTGCCGCTTCCGGCGGTGCTCGCATGCAGGAAGGCATCCTCTCGCTGATGCAGCTGCCACGGACTACTGTAACCGTACAGATGCTGCGTGAAGCAGGCTTGCCTTACATTGTGGTGCTGACCAACCCGACGACCGGTGGTGTAACGGCTTCCTACGCGATGCTGGGCGATGTTCACATTGCTGAACCGAACGCTTTGATCGGCTTTGCTGGCCAGCGTGTGATTGAGCAGACTATTCGCGAGAAGCTTCCTGAAGGCTTCCAGCGTTCTGAGTATCTGCGTGATCACGGTATGGTCGACATGGTTGTGCATCGTCACGAGCTGAAAGAAACCATTTCCAACCTGTGTAACCTGCTGATGAAGCGTGAAGCTCAGCTGCCAGTGCTTGAAGAAAAGCCTGCAGAACCAGAGGCTAGCACTGAGGTTGCTGCAACCCCATAAGTCTTTACGGCTCACGGAGTTGCGATTTGCTTTTAAAAGTCCGGCATACCGTGCCGGGCTTTTTCTTTATTCAGTTGCCCAGCAGATTTGAAGGTGGATAGCCAATGAACAAGATCAAAGCCGCCCTTGATCGTTTGATGAAACTTCATCCCGATGAGATTGATCTGTCCTTAGACCGTATGCATCGGGTCATGAAGGCGCTGGGGAGCCCTGAGACACGCATTCCGCCAGTCTTCCACATAGCTGGAACCAATGGCAAAGGCTCTACCGGATCCTCTGTCAGGGCGCTTCTGGAGGCGCAGGGGAAAACCGTTCATGTGTATTCTTCACCGCATCTGGTTCGTTTCAACGAGCGCATTCGGCTGGGTGGTACAGGACGCTTTGTTGAAGATGATGGACTGCTTGAAGCAATTGAGCAGGTTGAGAAAGCCAATGGCGGACAAGAGCTGACATTTTTTGAGGCAACAACTGCTGTTGCGTTCTACCTGTTTGCCGACAATCCTGCCGATTACCTTGTTCTGGAAGTTGGGCTTGGCGGTGTTTTGGATGCCACCAATGTTGTTGAGAAGCCGCTGGTGAGTGTGATTACTCCGATCTCAAAAGACCACGAGAACTTCTTGGGTGACAGCCTTGAAGGCATTGCACTGGAAAAAGCTGGGATCATCAAGCCGGGTTGTCCTGTTGTCGTGGGTCCGCAAGCGGATGCTGTGTGGGATGTGATTGAGAACAAAGCCGGGCGGGAGCGCGCGCCTATCTGGTTCCAGGGACAGGAGTTTTCTGCCTGGGAAGAGGGCGGTCGGCTTGTTTATCAGGACGAGTTTGGTCTGCTAGACCTTTCGCCGCCAAAGCTTGCCGGGTTCCATCAGTTGTCCAACTCTGGCCTTGCGCTGGCTGCATTGCGGGCGGCCGGCTTGCTAGAGAGTGAAGAGGCTCGCGCTGCTTGCGATAAAGCACTGCGCTCCATCAACTGGCCAGCACGGATGCAGCCTCTTTATGAAGGCAAGCTGTTTGACGAGCTGCCAGAAAGCAGTGAGATCTGGGTGGATGGCGGACATAACCCCGGCGCCGCAAAGGTGATTTCCTCTTTCCTCGCAGATTTGACGGATAAGGCATCCCGTCCGACCTATCTGGTCATGGGCATGATGAGCACCAAAGATCCAGAAAGGTTCTTTGAGCAGTTTGAAGGGCTGGCGAAGCATGTCATCTGCGTGCCTTTGACCACCACGAGCGCAGGACGTTCTCCGATTGAACTTGCGGAGATTGCACAAGCTGCGGGCCTTTCAGCATCGGCTCATGGCACCATGGACAGAGCAATCGCAGAGATCAGACGTCGTGCGCAAGATGAAGACGAAGCACCGCGCATTCTGTTTGGCGGTTCACTTTACTTAGCTGGCGAAATTCTTGAGCGAAATGGTACCCCGCCTGAGTAAACATGGTTCGATTCAGACTCGAAATGACTTTGAGATGCAAAAAAGGGAGGCAACTGCCTCCCTTAATTCATGTCAGATCTTGTTGGAATTATACATCCAGACCTTCAAAGAGAGCGGTTGAGAGATAGCGCTCTGCGAAGCTTGGGATGATAATGACGATGTTTTTGCCTGCCATCTCATCCCGCTGGCCAACTTCGATCGCTGCTTTCAAAACAGCACCGGAAGAGATGCCGACCGGAACACCTTCTGTTTTCGCCACTTCACGAGACAGCGCAAACGAGTCCTCATTGGAAACGGTGACCACTTCATCATAAACAGTGGTGTCCAGAACGCCTGGCACGAAGCCTGCGCCGATACCCTGAATTTTGTGCGGGCCAGGCTGACCACCGGACAGGAGCGGGCTATCAGTTGGCTCAACAGCGACCACGTGAAGTGCCGGGTTGCGCTCTTTCAGGACCTGAGAGGTGCCTGTGATGGTGCCACCAGTGCCGATGCCGGATACGAATACGTCAACGTTTCCGTCGGTATCGTTCCAGATTTCTTCTGCTGTGGTTTTGCGATGAATTTCAGGGTTGGCCGGGTTTTCGAACTGTTGCGGGATTACTGCGTCTGGAATCTCCGCCAGAAGCTCTTCCGCACGTGCAACTGCACCCTTCATACCCTTTGGACCTTCAGTCAGGTCAATCTCAGCGCCCAGAAGTTTCAGCATCTTGCGGCGTTCGATAGACATGGTCTCTGGCATTACGAGGATCAGGCGGTAACCTTTCGCAGCTGCAACGAATGCAAGCGCGATGCCTGTGTTGCCGGAGGTTGGCTCAATCAGAGTGGTTTTGCCCGGAATGATCTTGCCCGCGGCTTCCATTGCCTCAACCATTGCGACACCGATACGGTCTTTCACGCTGGAAATCGGGTTGAAGAACTCGAGTTTGGCAAGCAGGTTGCCTTTGACGCCGTGAGCCTTTGCCAAACGGTCCAGACGTACGATTGGTGTATTTCCGATAGTCTCAGTGATGGAAGAGTAAATTTTTCCACGACCCGGCTTGGAAGTGCTCATCGAAATTCCCTTTATGCAATTTGCTTGTGAGTTTGAGCCCTGTCTCGGCGTAAGAATCCCGAGCTGCAGCCTCATTAAATTTCTTAATGAAATGTAGGAAGTGTAACGAGGGTTTTCGAGGTTTCAAAAACCCCGAAAACTACAGGACGTAGAAATGTGATGTAAAATACAACAGAACCATAGAATTACATTCTATCTGAGGGATGATTTAGTATGGTCTTTTGCAGAAAAGACCGCTTCCTCAGAAATAGATGAGTTATGCGGTGGTTTGATCCAGCGCTTCGAGACCCAACAGGGCAGGCAATTCAGACATGTGACCGAAGGTCGTTGCGCCCAGAGATTTGGCCTGCTCGATGTCTGCGTTTACATCGCCCGTGTAGTTGAAGACGCGCATTCCTGCGGCTTTCGCGGCTTTGATGCCGGCGATACTGTCTTCAATTACAACGCATTGCTCCGGCTTGAAGCCCATACCCTTGGCAGCGTAGAGAAAGATATCCGGTGCTGGTTTGCCCATTTTGCAATCCTGCGCAGAATAGAGCACGTCCTTGAAGGTTTCCCAGAGGCCAGAGGAGCCAAGCGTCATCTGCATCTTTTCATAGCGGCCCGAAGACCCAACGCAGAATGGAATGCCTTCCGCTTTCAGATGTGCAACAACATCCAGAATACCCGGAATAGGCTCAATACCAGCTTCAAATGCGACCAGATCAGCCTGACGGACTTGCGCGGCCCAGTCATCAGGTAGCTTCTCGCCGCTTAAACGCTCGGCTTCTTCCTTGATGGTATCCATTGCGGTGCCGGTAAAGCGGTGGTGACATTCCAAAGGTGAAAAATCGAGGCCGATTTTCTTCATGAAGTCAGAAAGGACTTCATTCGCTATGGTTTCGGTGTCGACAAGAATGCCATCACAATCGAAAATCACCAGTTCCGGCTTCATAACTCTTCCTTGTATTCCACGGAGCCTCTCGCCCTTATGGGAGTTAACGCGAGATGCTCCAGTTTTCTTCCAGCGTATCCTTTGAAGATGCGCTTAAACGCCAGAGGAACCAAATCCGCCTGCACCACGTTCGGTGGTTTCCAGCTCTTTGGCTTCTTCGATCTGCACTTGCGTGACGGGAGCAACAACCATTTGAGCGATGCGCATTCCGCGCTCAATCACAAAGGTGTCTTCCCCCAGATTGATCAGGATGACCTTCACTTCGCCGCGATAATCAGCATCAACAGTACCTGGAGTGTTGAGGACCGTCACACCATGTTTAGCGGCCAGACCAGAGCGCGGGCGAACCTGCCCCTCATGACCAGATGGCAGCGCAAGTGACAGGCCTGTTGGCACCATCGCTCGCTGTCCGGGCTTCAACTCGATCGCATCTGCATTTGCTGCCTGCAAATCCAAACCAGCAGCCTTTGCACTATGATAAGCAGGAAGCTCTAATCCTTCGCTGTGGGGAAGGCGCGTAATTTTTAGTTTTGGTGTCATGAAGAGGCCCATTGATAAGAGGCGTCTTTTCTAACAGGAGTTTGCAATTTCTTCCAGTAGGCGCATGAAATTCGATCAAGCTCCTTATCTTGCGATAAGGTCACTTTCAGTGAACAGTCCTATCAACTTTACTGAGATTGGTCGCAATTCGCTGATGCAATACACTGTTGAGAACAAGGAATTCATCAACAAACCGAAATAAAAAAGCGTTTCACATGAAACAATCACCTCTCTTTTTGCCCCATGGAGCACCAGATCTCGCAATAAGACCTGAGCTGGAAGCTCACCAGTTCCTCAAAAACCTTTGTGTTTCAGAGGTTAAGCCCAATGCCATCGTGATCATTTCACCTCACTGGCAAACAGACCGGCTTGTCATCACGTCAGCTGGCCCGTTGAAGGCCATCCATGACTTTCGCGGTTTCTCGCAGCAACTCTATGACATGCAATACGCTGCAGATGCACCAAGCTGGTTGGTTGCCCGCACACATGACGCCATTACGCGCTATGGCCTGACAGTGTGCGAAGATAATTCATGGGGTTTGGACCACGGTGCATGGGTTCCGTTATCTCTTGCATTTCCCGAGGCAGATGTCCCTGTTGTGCAGATCTCACTGCCTTACGCCTATGGCAGCGAGGAAAGCTACAATCTGGGTCGTGCGCTTGCGCCTTTGGCGGATGAGGGCATCCTCGTTATTGGCAGTGGTGCGCTAACGCATAACTTTTCCGAAGTGGCCGCAAACGGCGACGTTCCTGACTGGGCACTTGAGTTCGATCACTGGGTTAGTGATCTGGCTGAACGAGGAGAGACCTGTGCATTGCTTTCTTCCAGCAACCACAAATACTACCAGAAAGCACTGCCAACAGATGAGCATTTCCTTCCGCTTCTTGTGGCTTTTGGTGCTGCTGGAGAAAAGTCATTTGGCGAGAAGTTGCATGAGAGCTTCACTTATCGCTCAATCAGCATGAGTGCATTCCGGTTTCACAGCAGGTAGTCACTAAGAGAGTGCATCAGTTAAACTTCTTTGGTGTCGTCCTAGCTTTTGAGCTGGGATCCATAACTGGTGCTCTTTCACGAAAGCGTTCAGTCAATTTCTAATACTGGGGGTATGGGTCCCGGGTCTTCGTGTACATACCGGAGACATAGGTGACAGGTGTTCGGAGAGATGGTTGACACATTAACATGGCATTCAGGGAGGGACCGGGATGCCTTGGAAAGAGTGTTCAACAATGAAACTTCGAGAAGAGTTTGTC
>NZ_LMCE01000005.1:0-40109 GCF_001623285.1 Pseudovibrio sp. Ad26 | reverse complement strand
CAGACAAACCTGAGATCTTCAACGTATGTTTTGCAGCAAACACAGTCGCAAAAATCGACTTAACATCATAACATGACCGTCACCCATGTCCCCGAACAAACGTCAACCATCTCTCCGGGACAAACATCAAGTGCGGGAAGACGGCGGTGGAGGTGGTGGCTCAGAAGGTAGGGCCGCCAATGAAAAACGGGCCTTGGAGGGCCCGTTTTTGTGTTTGTGGTGTGTTTGCTTGTCTTAGCCGGAGACCAGGTTCCTCAGCACATAGTGCAGGATGCCGCCGGCTTTGATGTATTCTAGTTCGTCTTCGGTATCGATGCGGCAGAGCGCTTCTATGGTTTTCTTGGTGCCGTCTGCGAATTCGACCTGAATGTCGACCATCTGGCGGGGTTTGAGGTCTGCTACGCCGAGGATGGTTACGCGCTCAGTGCCATCGATGCCGTGGGACTGCCAGCTTTCACCCTCTTTAAACGTGAAGGGCAGGACGCCCATGCCGACGAGGTTGGAGCGGTGGATACGCTCGAAGGACTGAGCGATCACAGCGCGGACGCCGAGCAGTTTGGTGCCTTTTGCCGCCCAGTCGCGGGAGGAGCCGGTGCCGTATTCTTTGCCAGCAAACACAACAAGCGGGGTGCCAGCCTCTTTGTATTCCATGCAGGCGTCGTAGATCCAACGTTGCTTGCCATCCTTGGTGGTGTAGCCACCTTCCACGCCCGGCACCATCTGGTTTTTGATGCGGATGTTGCCGAAGGTGCCGCGCATCATGACTTCGTGGTTGCCACGGCGGGAGCCGTAGGAGTTGAAGTCTTTTGGTGCGATCTGATGGGATTCAAGATACTGACCTGCCGGGCTGTCTGCCTTGATCGCTCCTGCCGGAGAGATGTGGTCGGTGGTGATGGAATCCAGGAACAGGCCCATGACTGCCGCGCCCTCAATATCGGTAAGGGGTGCTGGCTCCATGGTCATGCCTTCAAAGTAAGGCGGGTTCTGCACGTAGGTGGATGCTGGCGGCCAGCCGTAGGTCATGCCGCCTTCCACCTTGATGTTCTGCCAGTGCTCGTCGCCTTTGAACACATCGCCGTAACGCTCTTCAAACATCTCTTCCGTGATGGAAGAGCGGATGAGGTCGGTGATCTCTTCCGTGGTTGGCCATAGATCCTTCAGGTAGACGGGGTTGTTGTCCTGATCTTTGCCGAGCGGGTCTTTGGCCACGTTGATGTTGAGTGAGCCTGCGATGGCGTAGGCGACAACCAGTGGCGGGGAGGCCAGATAGTTGGCGCGTACATCCGGATTGACGCGGCCTTCGAAGTTGCGGTTGCCCGACAGCACGGAGCACGCCACGAGGTCGTTGTCGTTGACGGACTTGGAGATTTCCGGCGGCAGCGGACCTGAGTTACCAATACAGGTGGTGCAGCCGTAGCCGGTGAGGTTGAAGCCGAGGGCGTCGAGGTCTTCCTGAACGCCAGCTTTCTCCAGATAATCTGTCACCACCTGAGAGCCGGGAGCCAGTGAGGTTTTCACCCATGGCTTGACCTTGAGGCCTTTGGCGCGGGCTTTGCGGGCCACCAGACCAGCGCCGATGAGAACGGACGGGTTGGAGGTGTTGGTGCAGCTTGTGATCGCCGCGATGACGGCGTCGCCATTGCCAAGGTCATGGTCGCGGCCTTCCACCGGAGCGCGTTTGAACTCTTCACCTGCCTTCTTGAATTCCTCCGCCATGGTTTTGGCAAAGCCTTCTGAGGCGTCGGCGAGGGAGATACGATCCTGCGGGCGCTTTGGTCCGGCGATGGATGGCACGACGGTGGAGATGTCCAGCTCCAGCGTGTCGGTGAAGGTTGGCTCCGCGTGGGTATCGCGGTACATGCCCTGCACCTTGGCGTATTCCTCAACCAGCGCAATGCGGTGCGGGTCGCGACCCGTGGACCTTAGGTATTTGAGGGTGTCGCTGTCCACCGGGAAGAAGCCACAGGTGGCGCCGTATTCCGGTGCCATGTTGGCGATGGTCGCTTCATCTTCCACCGACAGATTGTCGAGGCCGGGGCCGTAGAACTCAACGAACTTGCCGACAACGCCCTTCTTACGCAGCATTTCAACCACGGTGAGCACGAGGTCCGTCGCGGTGATGCCTTCTGCCATTTCTCCGGTGAGCTTGAAGCCGACAACTTCCGGGATCAGCATGGAGATGGGTTGGCCCAGCATGGCCGCTTCTGCCTCAATACCACCCACGCCCCAGCCGAGGACCGCAAGGCTGTTGACCATGGTGGTGTGGGAATCGGTGCCGACGAGGGTATCCGGATAAGCGATGGTCTCGCCGTTTTCTTCTTTCGTCCAGACGGTCTGGGCGAGGTACTCAAGGTTCACCTGGTGACAGATGCCGGTGCCTGGAGGAACAGCGCGGAAGTTATCAAAAGCGGACTGGCCCCAACGCAGGAACTCATAGCGCTCGTTGTTGCGCTCATATTCGCGTTCCACATTGAGCGCGAAGGCGGAGGCGGTGCCGAAATAGTCCACCATGACGGAGTGGTCGATAACGAGGTCAACGGGAACCAGCGGGTTCACCTTTTTCGGGTCACCGCCGAGGCTGACGGCAGCATCGCGCATGGCGGCAAGGTCAACAACGGCAGGAACGCCGGTGAAGTCCTGCATGAGCACGCGGGCAGGGCGGTAGGCAATTTCGTGTGTGGAGGTGCGGGTGGTGAGCCACTCAGCAACGGCCTTGATGTCGTCCGCTGTAACAGAGCGGCCATCTTCAAAACGCAGCAGGTTCTCCAGAACCACCTTTAGCGAGAATGGCAGCTTGGATACGCCAGTCAGGCCGTTCTTTTCTGCTTCAGGAATGGAAAAGTAAGTGTAAGACTTGCCGCCGACTTGCAGCGTTTGTTTGGCATTAAAACTGTTTAGAGATTGTGTCATTCGGCGATCTCCTTATTTCGTTTCCCGCCGTGAACAGGAAACGGAGCTTTGAGCTGACGAACCTCTCCGATATCTCCCGGAGTTTGGTGGTTCGCCGTCATGGCGTTGGCTTGATCATTTAACAAATGCATTAAAAGCGCTTCTTGAAATTCAATCAGCTTATAGTTGTCGTCCCTATAGCGTCTTTCTGACGCAGGTTCCAGCTGAACCGCAGCGGAAGGCTAATAATTTACCTAGGGTGAGATTAGGCCAGAATGGGAGGCCCGATCAAGCGGGGTTGGGTTTGTATGAATCGTATTATATACAGAGGTATACAATATGTCTAGCCTGTGAGTTGGTCCTTTGTGGCTTTAAAGGCTCGGAAGGGGATTATCGGTAAAGTGCTTCTGGTTTACCTATGAATAATTGCCAGAAGTGGCGAAAAAGTGCGCAGAAAATAGCTGAAAACAACAGAAAGGTGTTTCCCATGAAATCTGCAGTTTTGGTTGGTGCTTGTTGTCTGATGCTGGGCGGATATGCGGTCAGTGCTCTGGCTCAGGAGAATGGTGAGGCCTATTCGGACACTAAGGTTTTACTGGATAAGAGCGAGACTACGATTACCAAGCAGCCTCTGTTCTATCCGACTGGTCGGCTGGCTCAGGTGACGTCTCTCATCATTACGCTGGCACCGGGAGAGGCTGTTAAAGAGCACATGCATCCCATTCCTCTTTACGGATATATACTTGATGGTGAGCTGACGATCACCTATGAGAAAGAAGCTCCTCTGACCTTTCAAAAGGGGGAGGCGTTTATTGAGGCCGTCAATACCTGGCACTTCGGTAAGAATACCGGAACAGTGCCAACGCGAATCCTAGCCGTGTTTATGGGAGCGAAGGATTTGCCGAATGTGATACGGCCTCCTGAATAAAGTGGTTTGCGCAAAGACGGGATCATGCAAATCGCTTTAATTCTTTGTTGGAGCGTATCTTATCCGGAAATCGGATCCATTTTTCGGGATACGCCGTCAGTTTGATAAGCAGTGTGTGCTGCTGTGGTGGTTTCGGGCGCGATGAACCAATTGAAGTTAATCTGTCAGAGTGTTGCATGTGATCGCGGTGGCCGCAGAGTTTTGAACCATGTCGACTTTGAAGTTGGTTCAAGCGAAGCTCTGATTGTCCAGGGTCCCAATGGTGTCGGGAAATCCAGTCTGTTGCGCGTGATTGCAGGGTTGGTTGCGAAAGCGAACGGCACGATTGAGCTGGAAGGTGGCATGCCTGAGTGCTCTGTTGCCGAGCACTCGCACTACTTTGGCCATCTTGATGCATTGAAGCCGCTGCAATCTGTCCTTGAAAACCTGAGCTTCTGGCGTGATTTCTTTGAGCCTGCTGCTTTTGGTGGTGGCAAAGTGCGTGAGAGCATGAGCGAGCTGGAAGCGCTGGATACTCTTGGTATTGCGCATACTGCCAGTTTGCCAGCAGGGTACTTGAGTGCCGGACAGCGCCGACGCCTTTCGGTGGCGCGCTTGCTGGTGGTGCCACGCCCAATCTGGTTGCTTGATGAGCCGACCTCGGCGCTTGATAAGGCCTCTGAAGAGGTGTTGCTGGGGCTGATTGCCGATCACATCCACGCTGGTGGCCTTGTGGTTGCTGCCACACACCTGCCGCTCAACCTGCCAAACACCAAGTTCCTCAATCTGTCGCCTGTGACGACCGAGAGTGAGCATATGTTTGCCGGAGCGGATCTGGACGATTATTTCGACGAAGACGAGCAGGACGAGGGCTGATCATGAGTTGGATGAAGAGTCTTTTTGTCCGTGAATATCAATTGGCGAACCGCGTTGGTGGTGGTGCGCTGATCGGTGTTCTGTTCTTTCTGGCTGTGGTGACGATCTTTCCGTTCGGTGTTGGACCGGACATGATCCTGCTGTCCCGCATTGGTGCTGCTATCCTCTGGATTGGCGCATTGCTGTCGACGTTGCTGGGATTGGATCGCCTGTTTCAGGCTGATCGCGAGGATGGAAGCCTCGAACTTCTGGTGATGTCCGGGCGTTCGCTTGAGCTGGTTGTGTTGATTAAATGTGCTGCCCATTGGGCGGCGACGGGTCTGCCGCTGGTGTTGGCGACACCGGTTTTGTCTTTGTTTGTAGGTCTGGATTTCCAGAGCATCGTTCTGGTGACCCTGACCTTGCTTGTTGGCGCCCCTGCATTGACGCTTGTTGGTGCGGTTGGTGCTGGTGTTACCGTGTCCATGCGGCGGGGTGGGGTGTTGCTCTCCATTCTGGTTATTCCGCTGGCAATTCCAATCCTGATCTTTGGTGTGAGTGCCGCGACAGCGGGAGCGATCGACTCCAATAACTTCCTCGTTCCGTTCCTGTTTTTGTGTGCCCTGACACTTTTTGGTCTTGTTGTTGGACCTCTTGCAGCAGCTGCAGCGCTTCGCGTTTCTGGTGACTGATGACGGCAGCCGTGAGGCTGCTGAAATTGCCAGAAGCGTTAAGTCTATGTAAAATCGTCTAAAATGGGTGAAATCCCGAAGAAGTGAAGCGTCAAATTGCGCGTAATCAATGACTGTGATGGGTCCGTGACACTATGTACACATTGATGCTTCGTCATTCTCAGTTTAGAACGGCTCTATGACCTTATACGATCTTGCAAACCCAACCCGGTTCCTGAAGCTTGTGAAAGCTGTGCTTCCCTGGCTTATCGTTGCGACGGTCGCTGCGCTTGCAGTTGGCTTGTACTTCGCGTTTTTTGTTGCGCCTGAAGATTATCAGCAAGGCCAGACAGTGCGCATTATGTTTGTGCATGTCCCTGCTGCCCAGCTTGCATTGATGTGTTATGCAATGATGGCACTTTCTTCGATTGGTTCTCTGGTTTGGAAGCATCCGCTGGCTGATGTTTCGGCCAAGGCATCTGCACCTATTGGTGCTGCATTCACATTCCTGGCTCTGTTTTCCGGCGCTGTCTGGGGCAAGCCAATGTGGGGCACCTTTTGGGTCTGGGACGCAAGATTGACCTCCTTCCTTGTGCTGCTGATTATGTATCTTGGCATTATCGCGCTGTGGAAGGCGATTGAAGATCCTATCAAGGCTGCAAAAGTAAATGCGATTATCACGTTGGTTGGCGTGATCAACGTCATCATCATCAAGTTTTCCGTTGAGTGGTGGAACACGCTGCATCAGCCGCCGAGCATTATTCGTGCTGACGGCCCTGCCATTCACTCTTCCATTCTTATTCCGCTTGGCTTGATGTTTTTGGCTTTTCTGCTTCTGTTTGTGACTTTGCATCTGATGAGCATGCGTAACGAGATTATGCGCCGTCGGATCAGAGCAATGCGGATGCGTGCAGCATCTGTTGCTCCGGCTGCTTCCAGCAGCACAGTCACGAAAGCAGCTGCTGCTGGTGCGAGGTAAGGACGATGGATTTTTCAGAGTTTGGCCGTCACGCTGAATATGTGATTGCTGCTTATGCAATGGCTGCGCTTGTTATAGCTGTGCTGATTATCTGGGTACGCTCAGACAAGTCTCAGCTGGATAAAGAGATGCAGGCACTTGAAGCGAGCGGTATTCGCCGTCGTTCCACACGTCGTGCTGGTCCTTCCGTCAGCCAGGTGGTTTCCTCAGGTGCTGATGATAAGAGTGAGAGCTAACAGGAATGGCTAGTGAAATGGACGAGGAAAAGAAGTCAGGCGTTTCTCCGCTGTTTCTTCTTCCGCTGATTGTTTTTGGTGCTCTCGCGGTTCTGATGGGTTTCATGATGCTGTCAGGCCATGATTCCAAGGAACTGCCTTCTGCACTAATCAACAAACCTGCGCCTGAATTTGCGCTGCCTCCAGTTGCCGGATTGGAGCGTGATGGTGTGCAGGTTCCTGGCTTCCAACGCAGTGATCTGCTTGGTCAAGTGACCGTCGTGAACATCTTTGCGTCCTGGTGTGCGCCGTGCCGCGCCGAACACAAATACTTGATGGAACTTTCCAAGGACAATCGTTTTGAGATTGCTGGCCTGAACTACAAGGACACTGACGTTAAGGCGAACCGGTTCCTTGCTGAGTTGGGCAACCCTTACGACCGCGTTGGGTTTGACACTGGCCGAGCTGGCATTGAATGGGGCGTTTACGGGGTTCCTGAGACATTCATCGTCGATGAGAAGGCTCAGATCCGCTATAAATTTATCGGGCCATTGAGTGCAGCCAGCTATCGGGATGTCTTCTTACCAGAGCTTGAAAAAGTGCTGACTGAGTCCAAATAGAAGCAGTGCCCCTGATGCCTTCGGTTTTCAGGGGCTCACTGTGATGTGATTCTACAGTTATCTGGTTATTGTTTAGGTTAGCGCTGCATCAGCGATGACTTGAACAATTGCGAAGGGCCGAAATGCGGTGGTTTTCTGTAAATAGATTGACGGGTGTTATTCTCGCAGCGGGAATTGGTTTTGCGACCTCTCTCTCAGCTCAGGCGGAAACACCAAAGGCTGTGGTTGAGCTGTTTACCAGCCAGGGCTGCTCGTCATGTCCACCTGCAGACCAGTTTCTGGAGGAGCTTGTCTCAGACCAGAAGGATGTGGTCACTCTCTCTTACCATGTAGATTATTGGGATTACTTCGGCTGGAAGGACACTTTGGGTTCGCCTGTGTTCACTCAGCGCCAGAAGGATTATGCCAAGAGCCGTGGTGATGCACAGATCTATACGCCTCAGGTTGTTGTGAATGGCCGTGGGCATATGGTCGGCAGTGATCGTGGCTCCGTTAAGAATGCGATCCGCAAGTCTTCTGGTATGAGCGTTCAGGTTGAGGCGATGCTTGACGATAATGCGCTCGAAGTTCAGCTCTCTGGTTCTTTGAAACAGCCAGATAAGAAGGCTGACGTCTATCTTCTTGGAATTGACAAGGAAGCGGTTGTGGAGATCCAGCGCGGTGAAAATGCTGGTACAACGCAAACTTATAAGAACGTGGTACGCAGCATTATGCCGATTGGCATGTGGTCTGGTACTGCTGAAGTGTTCCGTCTGCCGCGGACCGCTTTGAAGATGTTCGACTCCAAGAACTGGGCTGTTTTGGTTCAGACCAACTCTGGTGAGATGCCAGGCGAAATCATTGGTGCAGCGTTTTACGACAAGTAGAATTGGCTGATAAATTGCGAGTGATTTTCATTTGCAAACATTGAGTGCAAATAAGAATAAAAACTGGCTGTTTGAACCTGTTCCATTGTTTAATATGCCACTGAAACCTGATAGAGGACGATAACTTTCTAAGCAGTCGTCGAGTTTGAATTAGGGTGGATGTGGCACATGGACCAGAGCATGCGCTTTGCGCTGGGCAGCATCGTCATTGGCATACTGGTATTTGCTCTTAAATACTTCGCCTTTGCGTTGACTGGCTCCATCGCGTTCTATTCTGACGCTCTTGAAACATCCATCAATATCGCAAGTGCTTCTGCTGCTGCCGGTGCGTTGTACCTGGCGCGCAAACCTGCTGATCAGAACCATCCATATGGACACTACAAGGCAGAATATTTTGCTGCTGTTCTTGAAGGGGTTCTGATTGTTCTAGCGGCAATTCTTATCCTGCGCAAAGCCTATATGGGTTTGACTGAGCCGTATGAGCTTGAGGTCAATTTTCAGGGTATCGCGCTAAACTTTCTGTCTTCCGTCATCAACTTTTTCTGGGCAATGGCCTTGATGCGCATTGGTAGAGCGCATCGCTCACCTGCGCTGCAGGCGGATGCCCGGCATATCATGACGGATGTTTATACATCTCTCGGTGTGTTTGTTGGTATCGCTGCTGTGTGGGCGACGGGCTGGCAGATGTTTGATCCGATCCTTGCGGGGATTGTTGCGGTCAACATCATGTGGTCTGGCTGGAAGCTGGTGCGTGAATCCATTGGTGGGTTGATGGATGAGGCGGCTCCTGAAGAGGAGCAGGAGGAAATCCGGGCGTTGATCTCCAAGTTTGGGGATGGTGCACTGGAGGCTCATGACCTGAGAACTCGCCATGCAGGCCACGTGACGTTCGTTGATTTTCATCTGGTTGTGCCGGGTGAGATGAGCGTTCTGGATGCCCATGCGATTTGTGATCGCATTGAGGAAGGCATCGCAGAAAAGATGCCTGGCGCACGTGTGACCATCCATGTTGAACCGGAAAATCACGCTAAACATTCAGGAATTGTGGTTTTATAGGCACTTAGAGAGCTTGAAACCTGACCTGCGTAGTTCTACGGTGTTTCCGTTATTGCTGCGTTCTGTTGGTCTGGCTGCTTTTTGCCTTCTCTCTGGAACGATCCTTTAAAGCAGTTTGCCCGGAAACGGGGCCACTCCTACTGCTTTCAGTATTGTTGATTGCGTCTTTGTCTTCGAAAGCCATGCTTTGTGGTGGGGGACTGCGCTTCGTTTCTGAGATGAATATGCCCCGCAAACATTTTCTTGATCACCTTATCTTGCTTCTCGGCGTGTTTTTGATCGTCGGACCGGTGATCGTTATCGCTTTCTCTTCAACGCACTCTGGCGCTACGCTTGGTCAAGATGGCCTCCAGTTTCTGCCGGGGCCATATGGAGTCGAGGTGTATAGCCGGGCGCTGTTTGAAGGGCGCGGGTTTACTGGCGGTGTCACTGGCATAACCATGGCGTTGAACTCGCTCTATCTGGCTGCAGGGTTTGCGCTGGCGAAAGTGGCTGTTTCTCTGTTGGCGGCGTATGCGCTGGTGTTCTTTCGGGTGCGCTTTGGGACGTTCTTTTTCTGGGTGATCCTTTGCAGTTTGCTGCTGCCTTTGGAATCCAGGTTTCTGCCAACATATGCTGTGACCAGCAAGCTTGGGCTCGTGAATTCCTATCCGGGTTTGATGTTGCCACTGCTGGCTTCAGCGGTGGGGACATTCTTCTTCCGCCAGTTTTTTCTGGGAGTGCCGACTGAGCTTTCTGAAGCTGCGCGGATTGATGGGGCTGGGCCGATTAAGTTTCTGAAAGATGTTCTGGTACCTGCGTCTGCGCCGATGATTGCAGCACTTGGCCTGCTGATGTTTGTGCAGGGATGGAACCAGTATCTGTGGCCTGTGATGGTTTCCAGCGAAGAGACCAGAATGACTTTGGTGCAGGGACTTAGTTTGGTTGGACGCACAAGCCCGCAAGGGTTGGCACTTGCTGTGCTGGCTATGTTGCCACCGATCCTGCTTGTCGTCTTCTGTCAGAAAGCCTTTGTGAAAGGGCTGACAGACGGGCGTCAGTGATCCCCGAGAAACCTCAAAGAGGCCATAATTTCTGTCTCCTTTGAGACAGCACCACTTTGCGACCTTGCTACTTCTATGTGGGTTACAGGTATCTTGCGAGCTTTGCTCCAGATGCATCTCACAGAAGAAGGTCTCGGAATGATATTGCGTGGTTTAAAAGCACTTGCTGTTGTTGTCTCAATTGGTTTTGCTGGATGGGTCTCTCAAAGCCCTGCTTATGCATGGGGTGAACTGAGCTGCTCCGACCTAAATGCAGCCATTTCAGATATTGATGATATTTCCGATGAAGTCTTCTTTGAAGGTGGTGTGCGTGCTGGATCAAGCGCAGATGGTGTTCTGGGGCATTTGATTGATGTAGGTCGTCTGCTTAGTGAGCTGGAAGACGATGGTAAGCTGGACCGTGCGGTTGACCGACTGGAAGATGCATGGATCGATGAGGACTGGAGCGGCTACTCCTTTGCTCTGGATGATATCGCGGACCGTCTGGACTACTTTTACTATCGCGACTGCTGAGCAATTGTCTCAGCTGTAGAGCGATGCGACCAAGTCCGGCCATGTGCCGGGCTTTTTTGTGTGCCGTATTGCGCTGTCAAGATGCGGCGCTGAAGTAGTCTTCTCTGAGCAGCGCCGTGCCGTCTGATTGCAGAACCCAGAGTTCTTTTGAGATGTTGCCGTGGGCTTTGTTCATCTTCCAGTCGGAAGAAAGGATTGCGGAGCTTTCGCCTGAAGCGACGATTTTGGGGTTGATGTATTCGATTTTTGAGAAGCCTTCCCGAATGAGCATTTGCCAGAACTCGAGAATTTCGGCTCGTCCGTGATAGGTGCCAAACGGTTTGGCCTCCATAACAGCGTTTGCCTCATAGCAGTTAGCGCAGCCTTGAGCATCACCCGCATTGAACGCGTTCTGCCACTTCTGACTGGCTTTTTTAACTGCTGCTTCCAATTCACTGTTCATCATCGGACTCCAAAGCTCGGGCGCTTGCGCCTCTTTATTTGGACGTAGGATGAAGAGCGAATCTTGATTAGAAATGGACGTATATGGCATTCCTGAAAGTACCACCTATGAAAGGTGAAGTCCGTCTTTCAAATGTGGTAGGCGGATTTGAACCGACTAGTAAGCTGGGGTATCAACTTTCCTAAGCTTTTGGGTTGCTTTGATTTTGTAGTATTTAGCGTTTGAGCACAGAGCTATCTATTGAGAGAAATTGATAGGCTGGCAAATGCTGCCAAAGAAAAAGCCCGGCGGTGGTTGCCGGGCTTTGTAATTTCATCTTTTAGTTCTGGGAGAGTGTTTTGATCCTCCCAGAATTAGCACAAGCTTAGAGGCGCTGGGAGCCGGTTCCGAATTCCGGATAGGCTTCGACACCAATCTCGGCTTTGTCGAGGCCCATGGCTTCGTCTTCTTCTGTGACACGCAGGCCGACCACCAGCTGGATTGCGTACCAGACAATGGTGGAGGCAACGAAGGTGAAGATGCCGACGGCTGCAACGCCGATGAATTGAGTGACGTAAGACGCGTCAGAGTTGGACAGCGGCACGATGAGCGTTCCCCAGATGCCAGCCAACAAGTGAACCGGGATTGCACCAACCACATCATCAATCTTCAACTTGTCGAGCATTGGCACTGCAAAGACGACAATTGCGCCACCAACGCCACCAATGATGACGGACTGGAGCACGCTCGGAGCCAGTGGTTCAGCGGTAATGGAAACAAGACCAGCCAATGCACCGTTCAGAGCCATGGTGACATCGACCTTTTTGTAGAGGGCCTGTGTCAGAGCAATTGCGGTGACCACGCCCCCCGCAGCAGCCATGTTGGTGTTTGCGAAGATGCGGGAGATGTCTGTAACGTCACCAATGGTGCCCATTGCGAGCTGGGATGCGCCGTTGAAGCCGAACCAGCCGAGCCACAGAATGAAGGTGCCCAGAGTTGCCAGTGGCATAGAGGAACCCGGCATGACGTAGACCTGACCGTTCTTGCCGTACTTGCCTTTACGCGCGCCGAGGATGATTGCGCCGGAAAGAGCTGCCCAGCCACCAACGGAGTGGACGAGAGTGGAGCCAGCAAAGTCAGCAAAGCCCATTTCGGAGAGCCAGCCAGCACCCCACTGCCAGGAGCCAGTGATTGGGTAAAGAACACCTGTGAGGATGACAACGAAGATCAGGAAAGCCCAGAGCTTGATGCGCTCTGCCATTGTGCCCGACACGATGGAGGCTGTGGTTGCGCAGAAGACCATCTGGAAGAACCAGTCGGACGCTGTCGAGTAGCCTGCGTCCAGAGCATCGCCGCCGACAGGGTCAAAGGAGTATGGGCCAAAGGAACCCATGAAGCCGCCGTCAACGCCGGTGTACATGAGGTTGTAACCGGTGATCCAGAACATCAGACCAGCGATGGAGTACAGGGCGATGTTCTTGAGGCACTGCATGGAGACGTTTTTGGTGCGGACGAGGCCAGCTTCAAGCATGGCGAAGCCTGCAGCCATCCACATCACCAGAAAGCCGCCAATCAGGAAGAGCAGGGTGTTGAAGATGTAGGCGGTGTCGACAGCCAGAGCGTATTTTTCTTCTGCCATGACTGGGCCTGCGGAAAGTGCCAGGAGTGAGCCTGCGGCAACAAGGGTGGAGGCGCGTTTCATATTCTTTGTCCCCTTCATTTCATTATATTGCTTCTGCGTCGGCTTCGCCGGTGCGAATGCGGACGACCTGATCAATGGAGTAGACGAAGATTTTGCCGTCACCGATCTGGCCGGTCTTCGCTGCGCTACCAATGGCTTCGACAACTTTGTCTGCCATGTCTGTTGCAACTGCGACTTCGACCTTTAGTTTTGGGAGGAAGGTGACGGCGTATTCTGTGCCGCGGTAGATTTCGGTGTGCCCCTTCTGCCGGCCATAGCCTTTGACTTCGGTTACCGTGAGCCCCTGGATGCCTAAAGTGGTGAGTGCGTCGCGCACTTCATCCAACTTAAAGGGCTTGATGATTGCCATAATGATTTTCATGTCAGATTCCCGTTCCCCTCTCTCATCGATCGCGCCGTAAAGAGTTCTGGAGACCTCTTTGGGACCGGGAAAGTTGCCAGTTGTCTGGTGGTTCTCAGAATGCCCGGCCGGCACGCTTGCCTCCTCTCTTTCAAGGAGCGTGCCAGTTTTGAGAAATATCGATTTTTACGTAGATTCCGCGTGGGGAAGATGTTGGAATAATCTCGAAAATTCAGCGGCTTGTTTGAAATTAAATTTTCTTGAGGAGGGGCCGATCTGGCGGAGTTGCGCAGAATGTGGCTGTCACTAAAATAGGCAGAGCCATAAATTGACCCTGCCTATTTTTTGGTCATGCGTGATGTATGGCTAATTTTTAGCCAAGATGCTTATGCTCTGAAACCTCCAGAGGCGAGGAACTTGGTCTCTTCTGGCGTTGAGGTTCGACCGAGCACTTCGTTGCGGTGAGGAAAACGGCCAAACCGGCGGATCACGTCCATATGGATCAGCGCATAATGGTAGGTGTCCTGATCGCCAAGGCCGCGGAACAAGTCCAGGCTCAAATCCTGCATGTCCATCTCTTCTGAATGCTCAAATGGCAGGAAGAAAAACATGCGATAGCCCATAGGAAAGGCGGAATGGAAGTTCTTGTTCAATGACTCAAGAGCGACTTTTACAGCCTTCGGATCGGATGCAAATGCTTTTGGTGAGCCGCGGTAGATATTGCGCGGGAATTGGTCGAGCAGCAGAAGGAGGGCCAAAGTGCCGTGAGGCGTTGCTGTCCAGACGTCGTAATCTCCGCGATTGGCGGCTTCTACGTCGGCTTCAAAGTTCTCACGAATTTCCTGATCGAACGCTTCGCCGCCGTTGAACCATTTGGGGCCGCCTGCCGTCCACCAGAAGTCCAGAATCTCAAGCGCTTTGCTGGTCTCTGTTTTTCCGTCCAGTTCCATCGTCGCCATGGTCTACTCCCCAATATTCACTTTACTGTTGCGCAAAGTTCCGTTAGCCCAGCATCAAACACAGTGCCACACTCGAGTACCTGGTGAAACATTGGTGGAAGATACAAATATTCTGGACCTGAGAGGTCTCAACTGCCCACTGCCGGTGATGAAGACGCGCAAACATCTTAAGCGTATGGCAAAAGGCGAGCAGCTTGTTGTGAAAGCTACTGATCCAATGTCTGCAATCGATATTCCACATATGTGCCAGCAAGACGGCCATGTGCTGATTGAGAATAAGATGGTAGGTGACGTGCGTCAGTTCAAGATTGAATGCTGATTGCGCTCTTCCTGAAAAAGATTAAGCCTCGCACAGCCTGTCCAGTTTGCGGGCGAGCTTGAAATCCAACTCGGTCAGCCCACCTGCATCATGGGTGGTAAGTAACACATCCACTTTGTTGTAGGTGTTCGTCCATGTAGGATGGTGGTTCATCTTTTCTGCCAGAATTGCAGTGCTGGCCATGAAGCCAAATGCACGTGCGAAGGACCGGAAGGTGAACGTGCGTTCTATCGCGTTGCCATCTTCAGACAAGGTCCAATGCGGTAATTCTGCTAGGGCAAATTCTTTTGCGGTAGAGGTTAACAGCTCGGGCACAAGACCACCTTTGGTTTTGTTGCAAGGGGTGCCTCAGATTTAGTAGGTTTTTCTGACTCGCAAAATCCATGGATATTTGAGTAGATCCGCGCGAAAGTCTGGAGCAAAGATTTCGGCTGGGTTAAATATTCGGGCAGTCAGATTTGGAGGGAGCAGTGGTCTTGTTGCAGCGTCGTGTACTGTTTGTGTGTCTTGGCAATATTTGTCGTAGTCCGTTGGCAGAGGGTGTCTTCCGTCATCATGTCAAACAAGCTGGACTGGAAGAGCAGATTTACGTGGATTCCGCTGGAACTGCGAACTGGCATAGTGGCAAAAAGCCGGACATCCGCAGCATCCAGACAGCGCAAAAGCATGGCGTTGATATTTCTAAACAGGAAGCGCGCCAGCTGATTGATGAGGACTTTGAGAAGTTTCACTACATCATTGCGATGGATGCCAGCAACCTAACGAATATTCAGTCTAAAGCGCCGTATTTGCATACAGCAAATGTGCGCTTGCTGCTTCAGGATGAGCAGAAGGATGTGCCGGATCCGTATTACGGAGCGAATGAGGGCTTTGATGAGGTGTATGATCTGGTGAGCAACGGGACTTACAATCTGCTTCAGGAGATCCGTGAGGAGATGGAGCCGACCGAGATTTAAGCTCTTTGCAAGATATTGAAGAAAAGCTCCGCAGTTGGTTGCGGAGCTTTTTTGCTTTTGGGCTGATTATTTGAATTTGCGCAGGAAGCTTTTGCTGCTTCGTGCGCACCAGCAGGCAGCGCGGCCAAGTTTGGCACGCAGCCAGTTGCCACCTTTGGTGAAGGAGGTATCCAGATTAGCGGGCTGGGCCCATGTTGGCGTGCGCTGGTATAGGTAGTGATAGACACCCACAATTACGAGCATGGTGATGCCCCAGGAGAGCAGGGTGTCTGAAAAGAAGTGCCCGCCGAAAGCCACACGGTTGGCGGAAAGGAAAAAGACCAATGCCCCGATTGCTGTCGCCAGAGGAATGCGCCAGGTTTTGGGGGCGATAAAGACCAGCACGAACAACCAGATGGATGCTGATCCTTCGCCGGATACAAACGAGCAGTTACTATCACAGTGGTTAGTAGGTTGCCAAACGCCGATGAATGGCAGGTCTCCGCCAAAGATCTCTGTTTGGCGTGGGCGTGGGCGGCCCCACAGGTTTTTGAAGAACGCGTTGACAACGAGGCCGGGTCCAAGAATGAGCGTGGATACGACGAAGATCGGGTGACGGAGATCCATCAGTGCTTTGATCTTTGGAAACGCGAGCTTGAAGAGCATCACAAACAAGGACAGGCCTGCAACCCACTGGAAGATGTAGACGCCGAAGTATCGTAGACCGCGCCAGAACGGGTCTTTTGAAACAGGGAAACTGCCTTCGCCGTCATAAAAGAAGGTGGATGCCCAGATATCCAGCCTCGGGAAGATCAGGAAGATTGCTGAGACGACAAGGATATATGTCAGGATTGCCGTGAACGGGCGTTCACCGCAAAAACTAATGATTTTATTTAGGATTGAAGTGTTCGAGCCGTCTTTTGCCACGGGAATTCCTGAGTTCGCTCTTTTGAGTTACAAGGCGGTATACTTGTTTTCGAAGGTTGCGCCAATGTGCTGCCTTGAAATTCCATTGGTGCTCAGCAAGATTACCTCTCGCAGTGCCAAACTCCCATATAGGGGCCTGCGAGATAAATTCAAATTGTTTCCATTGCCGTAGGTTGGGTCTTACCGGTCTATTGGATCAGAAAGAGAATAAATGCCTCGGCTCGCGTTTTATTATGAATTTGCCAGCCCATACTCCTACCTGACCGCAGCACGTATTGAGCAGCTTGCGAAAGACAGGGGCATCGATATTGATTGGCGGCCTTTTTTATTGGGGCCGATCTTCCGGCGTCAGGGGATACAAAGCTCTCCATTTGTAGAGAACCCGAAGAAGGGGGCTTATATGTGGCGGGACGTTGCACGTACTGCTGCAAACCTGGGGTTGTCCTGGAAGAAGCCACAGATCTTTCCACAACACAGCCTGCTTGCCTCTCGCATTGCTTTTGCGGGGCGTAAGGAGCCTTGGATCGGTGCGTTTACCCGCGCTGTGTTTCATATGGCTTTTGCACTGGACGAGGATATCTCCAAGCCAGAGTTGATGATTGCCTTGTTGCGTGAGCTGGATCTGGATGCAGATAAGGTCATGCGTCAGGCTGAAACCACTGAGGTCAAGATTGGCCTGCGGGCAGCAGTTGCGGAGGCGGAGGCGCTGGGTGTGTTTGGAGCGCCAAGCATGATCACCGAAAAAGGCGATCTTTATTGGGGCAACGACCGCCTTGATGAAGCGCTGGATGCCTCCTTTGTGCGGATTGGCTAGCTGACCTTCTGAAGCGTGCTTTCCAGCAGGCTGTAGAGGGCTGACGGGTTGATAGGCTTTTCCAGAATTTGCGTGAAACCTTGTTTGAAGAGCGCTGGGCGGTCTTCCGGCGCGATGCTTGCTGTGATCGCGAAGCAAGCTCTATCCTTGGCGTGTCCGTTTGCCTGCATCTGAGTGAGTGTTTCCGAGCCGCACATTTCTGGCATATTCAGGTCCAGAAAGATCAGGTCGGATGGAGTTTTTGACTGTATAGCCAACGCCTGCTTTCCACTGTCTGCGATGCGCACTGTCAGGCCAAATGATGAGAAGATTGCTGCCAGCAACTCCCGGTTTGGCTCATTATCGTCAACCACCAGCACAGAACCAGAAAGCTTGGAGCGCGTCATATTTGGGGCTGGAGTAGAAAGTTGCTGTGTCTGCTCGATCTCTTGGATTAGCAAAACCAACTCAAAACAGGCCGCATGCTCGGTGTTGGTGATGAGCCTCAGGTCTCCATGATGATCACAAGCAAGGTGCCGCGCACTCCAAAGCCCGAGGCCGTGGCCGTCGGACTTCCGTTTCGGCGTTGGGGCGGCGTCCAGATGCGAGGCTTGCTCTGGTGTCAGGCCTGGGCCAGCATCCTTGAGTGTAACCACGATGTTGGGTTGATGGTTTGAGAACTTGATGTGCGCGCTGAGCGTGATGGTGCCCGTATTGCTGTACAGAATAGCATTATCGACCAGCACTGCGAGAATGCGCTGCAGCTCGTCCGATTGGGTTTGATAGGCCGACATAGCCTCTCGTGACCAGCGGTGGGTGAGGGTGTGACCAGAGCTTGCTGCCTGTGGTGAAAACAGATCAGCGATATAGGTGAGCTGCTCAAGAACTGATCTTGCTTCAGGCTGGGTCTTACTTGTAACACCGCTATGATGTTCAGCTTGTGTTTTTGCGCCGAGGATTGCACCTGTCAGCTTCGCAAGTGAGTTGATGGCTGTTTGCAGGGTATTCAGATGATGTTGCTGCTGATCGCTGAGTGGTTCCTGTGCGATCAGATCAGAAGCCGTTTTCATGGCAGACAGTGGTGTCTTCAGGTCGTGCACCAGCCTTGCAACATCCTGCTTTGGAGCCAGTTTGGGCGCAGGCATGAGATAACTCCTTGATCAATCCTCGAAGAAGAGCCTAAAACACTGGCAGGAAAAGTTCGCCCAGTTCTGGCAAGGATCCACCGAGATTTTGTTTTTTGCTGCTGCAAGCGCATCTGCTTGCCCTCTGGGAGAGTGCTGTATGGTGGAAAAAGAGCGGACACGGAATGCTGTTTAGTACGCTGCAAGTGGTGTTTCCCATTTTTGCGACAGTCGGTGTGGGGTATGGCCTTGGATATGCCGGGCTGCTGAGCAAGCAGGTCGGTGACAATCTCAGTACCTTCTGCATTATCGTGCTTATTCCGGTTCTGATCTTCCGTACTCTGGCGACATCTGATCTTGCTGGTTTGAGCCCATGGGCGCTTTGGGGCACCTATTACACGGCGCTGGCAACCAGTGCTGTGCTGGGTGGTTATATGGTGCGCAAGGTCTTTGGGCGAGAAGCAAGGGCTGCCTGTATTGGTGGATTTTCTGCTGCGTTCTCCAACATGTCGTTGGTTGGTATTCCGGTGATTACCTCAGCCTTTGGGCAGGAGGCGTTGGTTCCGATTTCACTTATCATCTCCGTGCATGCACCTTCTGTAACACTGGTGTTTGTGTTGGCGATGGAGCGAGCGGTGGTGGTGGATGGCTACCAGGAAGCGCGGCCTTTCAAAGACGTTATGCATTCGCTGTTCACCACGCTGATCAAGAGCCCGCTGGTTATTGCTATTTTGCTGGGTGTGGGCTGGAACTTCTCGGGTTATGAATTGCCTGTGTTGCTGGATGGTGTGCTGCATCCTCTGGCAAAAGCTGCGAGCCCAGTTGCTTTGTTCTCCGTTGGTATGACGTTGCTTAACTATGGTGTGCGCGGGAACGTTGCCATTGGCAGTGTGTTGAGCTTGCTGAAGATTGTGCTGATGCCTGCGCTGGTGCTGTTTCTGGGCGCTTATGTCTTCCCGCTCTCACCGCTTTGGGTGGCGGTGGCGACACTGGCGGCGGCCTGCCCAACCGGTGTTGTGGCCTACCTTTATGCCAGTCAGTTTGGAACCGGGCATGCCATGAGTGCGAACTCTATCAGTCTGACGACCATTTTCTCAATAATCACAATGAGCTTCTGGCTTTGGATCTTAAACTTTCTGGGCTACTAAGAAGGTCTTGCACCCTCTCTCGAGTTTCCCATGATTGTTCAGGTCTTTTTCGTCGTCTTCCCGATCTTTGCTCTTGTTGGCATTGGTTATGTTATTGCTCGTGTTGGATATCTGGATCGCAGTCTTGGCGATATTCTGAGCAAGTTCTGTGTGAACCTGCTTATTCCAATCCTGTTGTTCCGCAGCCTTGGCTCTGCGGACCTCGACGGTATTTCGCCTTGGGGGTATTGGGCAACTTACTACGGCTCGATGGCTGTTGTTGCATTTCTGGGTGGTCTTCTGGTTCGTGTCGGATTTGGGCGTGAGGCGCGTGCGGCGGTGATTGCCGGGCTGACGGCCTCTTTCTCCAACACCGTGCTGGTTGGTATTCCTTTGATTGATGCGGTTTATGGAGCTGAGGGAACGCTTTTGATTTCGCTTCTCATTGTGTTCCACGCACCGCTAACCGCGCTGACGTCTTCGGTGTTGATGGAGCGTGCGGTGGTGATTGATGGTCATAAGGCGCCGCGCTCTAAGAAAGAGCTTCTTATTGCAGTTGGCAAAGGCTTGTTGGCGAACCCGATCCTGTATGGTGTTGTGGGCGGGTTGCTCTGGAATGTATCAGGTTTGGAAATTCCAAAGTTGGCTGATGACGTTCTGGCTCCACTGGCGAAAGCTGCCTCACCTGTGGCGCTGGTTGCAGTGGGGATGAGCATGGTGAACTACGGTATTCGAGGCAATCTGGCGATTGGCAGCGTGCTGGCGATCATCAAGTCGATCCTAATGCCGTTTGTGGTGTTTGTTGTTGCTGCACACGTGGTGGGTCTGCCCTCTGTCTGGGTGGGGGTTGCAACGTTGATCGCAGCGTGCCCGACAGGCGTGTTCTCCTTCATCATGGCCAACCAGTTCGGCACCGGTCACGCCATGTCCACCAACGGCATCGCAATCACCACAGGCATCTCGGTCTTCACCGTAAGCTTCTGGCTCTGGTTCATTCAGGTGCAGGGGTATTGAGCTACAGGCCCAACTTCTCTCTGATTTGCCCGGGAGTGGTACCGCTTGCTCTTAGTTCGCGGAGGGAGGTGTCCTTGGCGGACTTGGCTAGCTTGCGGCCTGTTTCATCCAAGATGAGGTCGTGGTGTTCGTAGTGCGGTTCTGGCAACTCCAGTAGAGTTTGAAGCAGGCGGTGGACGCTGGTGGCGTGGTAGAGGTCTTTGCCGCGCAGAACGTGAGTGATGCCTTGCAGGGCGTCGTCTACGACTACTGAGAGGTGGTAGCTGGTTGGGGTGTCTTTGCGGGCAAGGACTACATCGCCCCAGGCTGCGGGATCTGCCTGAATCTTCCCTTGATGAGCTTCGTTCCAGCTGAGAGCTGAGCCAGCTAGTTCAATGGCTTTGGCCATGTTGAGGCGCAGGGCATAGGGAGCATCAGAGTTTTGAAAGGCTTTCTGTTCTTGTGCCGAGAGGACGTTGTCGTCGCCTGGATAGAGTGGGGCGCCGTCTGGGTCTCGTGGCCATGGGGTGTCTGATGCATCCTGCTCAGCAACGAAGCGTTTGATTTGAGCGCGGGTGAGGTAGGCCTTGTAGACAAGGCTCATTGCTTCCAGCTTCTCCAGTGCTCTGGCGTACTCGCTGAAGTGTTCTGATTGTCTGCGGACTGGTGTTTCCCAGTGCAGGCCAAGCCATTTCAGGTCTTCCAGCATGTCTTCTTGCAGTTGTGGGGTGCAACGGATCGTGTCGATATCTTCAATGCGCAGCAGGAACCTTCCGCCGTTTTGCTTTGCAGCTTCATCGTTGAGGATGGCTGAGTAAGCATGGCCGAGATGGAGGTGGCCGTTGGGTGAAGGAGCAAAGCGATAGACAGGCGAGTTCATTTGCGAAATGGTTCTACTTGGAATATGGACAGCTTGTTATTAGAGCATCTTTGCTTGCTTGAGGAGGGGGGCGTTGAGACCTATAGACACGCTTGAGGATATTAAGCGGGAGCTTGCGTCCCTTGTGCAGTTGGATGAGCGACTTGTTCGTGTTGCTGATGTTGCAGGTGAGGTGCCTTTGCGTAGGCGCTCTGCTGATTTTGCTGGGCTCTGTAATATCGTGGTGGCGCAGTTGCTTTCAGTCGCAGCTGCGGCGAGCATCTGGGCGCGGCTTGAGGGGCTGGTGGTGCCGTTTAAGCCAGATGTGCTGCTTTCCAAGAGTGATGAAGAGCTGCTGGGTGTTGGGCTCTCCAATGCTAAGCTGCGAACATTGAAGGCCATTGCAGAAGAGCTGAAGGCTGGTTTGTGTTTGAATGAGGCGGTGGACTGGCCGGGTGAGGTGGCACACAAGCGGCTATGTGAGATTAAGGGCATTGGTCCGTGGTCCGCAGATATCTTCTTGCTGTTTTGCGCTGGGCATCCGGATGTTTTTCCGGTTGGGGATGTGGCCTTGCAGGCTGCTGTACAGCATGCGTTTGATCTTGAAGAGCGCCCCAAAGGAAAGGTGCTTGCTGAAATTGCTGCGGCGTGGTCTCCTCATCGTGGAACCGCAGCGCGGTTGTTCTGGTCTTATTACCGTGTGATGAAAGAAGGGCGCGAGACCCTGCCTGTTTGAAGAATGCTGAGCCAATCATGAAGTAGGGAGCCGCTTGATGGAATCCAATAGTTTTGTGGCAGCGAAAAACGAGCAGATTGAACTGCTTCGTGATGGCAAGCCATTGGAAGCATTTGATGCGTTTTTTGCCTCCTCTGTGCAGATGTATGCCAATGATGTGCTGTTTGCCGATGGCGCTGCTGAAGGTCGCGCCAAGCAAGAGCCGTTTATCTCAGCGGCGCAATCCATCATTGGCAAGATTGAAGATGTTGTGATTGATGAGACGCGTGGTTTATGCGCCTTCCGCAATCTCAGCCAGTTTGTAGATGGTGCTGGTGTGGCGCAGCAAATTGACGGTTTGTGCTGGCAGCGCTGGGATGCTGGTAAGGTTGTTGAAGAGCGCTATTATGATGGTGAGGTGATGAATGCCCTTTTGAAGGATGGTCTGCTTCAAGACCTTGCTGGTCATATGACGATGAAAGAGGCTGAATGAGTATGCACGAGATTGAGTGCATCCGCTTGGAGCCGAGTCATGCACCGATACGTAAACTGCTGGTGTTGCTGCATGGGTATGGCGGTGATGCTGGGGATATGGAGCCGACGGCGCGTGCCTTGCGCGACGAGCTGCCAGAGACTGCAGTTGTTTGCCTGAATGGACCAGAGCCATGCGCACATTGGGTTGAGGGGCGGCAGTGGTTTGCGGCCACTGAGTTTGATGCGCGGGAAATCTGGATTGGTGTGCAGGCTGCTGCGCCGTTGATCAACCGGGTGTTGGATGCCGAACTGGAGCATTATGGCCTGTTAGAGCGTGACATGGTGCTGGGTGGCTTTTCGCAGGGTGCTATGGTTGCTTTGCATGTGGGGCCTCGGCGTTTTTCTGAGGCGGCAGGCTTGCTAAGTTTCTCGGGTGTTCTGGGCGGGCCTGAGCATCTGGTGGAGCAGATGGTGGTGCGGCCTCCAGTGATGCTTCTGCATGGCAGTGAGGATGATGTGGTGGCGGCGGCGTATCTTGGGGCTGCTCAAACAGCGCTGGAGAATGCAGGGTTTGATGTGGAAGCGCATGATCTGGCGGGGCTCGATCATTCCATCAATAGCGAGGCACAGGCATTGGCGCTCCGCTTCCTAAAAGAGCGGTTTGGAATTTCAGCGCCAACCACTATCTAAAGGAAGCACAAGCCGGAGGAGGGGTTATATGTTGCAAAGTAAGCGTGCAAAGCAATTTCAGAGTTTTTTGGATGATCGTGGACTTGGGCTGAAAGTCGTTGAGCTGCCAGAGTCTTCACGTTCTGCTGCAGAGGCTGCGCAGGCGCTGGGCTGCGCTCAGGAACAGATCGTCAAATCCCTTGTCTTTCAGAAGCTGGATACCGAGGAAGCTATTTTGGTGCTGGCAAGTGGGACGAACCGCGTTAACGAAGACGCCATTTCTACAGTTGTTGGTGGGCCGATAGGACGGCCTGATGCCAAGTTCGTCAGAAATGTTACCGGGTTCTCGATTGGCGGTATTCCACCACTGGGACATAAACAGGAGCTGACGGTTTTCGTGGATGAAGATCTGTTGAGCTTTGATGAAGTGTGGGCTGCTGCCGGAACGCCGAGTGCAGTGTTCATGATGCCCGGAAATTTGCCGGACATTTTGGGAGACCATCAGGTCATCTGCGTGAAGTAGCAGGCTACATTCTGTCTTCGACTGGCCAATGAACGTAGGCTAGGATCCAGAGGAAGATCAGGTTGACCAGGGGAATGAAAGCCAGAATGGTCCAGATCCTTGAGAACCCGAGACGGTTCAGGATTCTGGCGATTGGAATGACAACAACCAGTATCCAGACGATCATAATGACAACTTGCCAAAGGGCGAAGCCTTCCATCATCATTTCATGATCCATGTAACGACCTCCTGTCCATCTGTTTCAGGATCAACTATCTGTTTGATGGTTACAAAGGTCAAAGAAAATATTTATTGATTACAATTGCTTATGACTAATTCATGGGCGTATTTTTAGGGGAAGAAGGACAGACCTATTCCTCCAACAAATGAGAGTACGATGAGCACCGCGCTGATTATTATTGATGTACAGAAATACTTATTTGATGTGGAGCCGCACCCTTTTGAGCGGGATGAAACGATTGCCCGTATCAACAGACTGAGCGCAAAAGCTCGTGAAGCAGGCGTACCAGTTATCGTTGTTCAGCATGAACGTGCAAACCATCAATTGGCTTATGGTTCTGAGGGATGGGAATTGCCGGATGATCTTGTTGTAATGGACAGTGATTTGAAGGTACGGAAAACTGCACCGGATTCCTTCTACAAAACCAATCTGAAAGAGTTGTTGGATGAGCGCGGCATCACTGATCTGACGATCTGCGGGTTTGCCTCGGAGTTCTGCGTGGATACCACGTTCCGCCGTGCGGCTTCGCTTGGGTTTAACCTGCGGCTGGTGAATGATGCGCACACCACGCACGACAAAGAGCACGCTACTGGACAGCAAATCAGAGAGCATCACAACAACACGCTGATTTATCTTCGTGGGTATGAGGGCAGCATTACCGCCCTTCCAGAGGTTGATGTTGAATTTGCGCAGGCAGTGACGGCTTAACTTTCGCGATCTGCGATGTAACGGGCCAGCGTCTTCAAGGTGTTGGCCTTTGCACCGTATGGCTCCAGCAGTTCATCTGCTTCTGCAATCAAGCGTGAGAGCTCCTGACGGGTGTGGTTTTCACCCAGCAGGCTGACGAGGGTCGCCTTGCCAGCTTCTGCATCTTTGCCCGTTGCCTTGCCAACCACTTCTGCATCGCCAGTCAAGTCCAGCAGATCATCTGCCAGCTGGAACGCCAGACCGATGATTTCGCCAAAACGGGTGAGACGAGCGATGTCGTCCTCTGTGGCATTTGCGAGCATTGCGCCTGCACGACATGCATAGCGAATGAGGGCGCCGGTCTTCATCGCCTGAAGCTGACGAATCTCAGCTTCTGTTCTGTCGCGGTGCTCAGAGGCGAGGTCCAGCATCTGACCGCCTGCCATGCCGCCAATGCCGGATGCGCGGGACAATTCCCGCGACAGACGCAGACGGATGGCCGGATCTGGATGTACTTGCTCATCAGCAATGAAATCAAATGCGATCGTGAGCAGTGCATCGCCTGCTAGAATAGCCGTTGCTTCGTCAAATGCCTTATGAGTTGTTGGACGACCACGACGTACATCGTCGTCATCCATTGCTGGCAGGTCATCATGGGCGAGGGAGTAGCAGTGAATGCATTCCAGCGCTGATGCGGCAACAAGCGTGCCTTCATCTTCGTGACCGAACAAGCGGGCAGCTTCCACCATCAGAACCGGGCGCAGACGTTTGCCGCCGGACAGCGCTGCATAGTTCATCGCTTCCAGCAAGCGTTCAGGGCGGGCCAATTCCTCAGAGCGAACAGTCTCCCCTAAAAGAGAGGTGAGCTTTTCTTCAAGAGACTGAGCGGTTTCGGTGATGACCGATTTTAAAGCAACAGACACAGAACCCCATCCCAAACGAGCAAATAAAGTACAACAGATTTGAAAGTGCTTACCTATTCGACAGATAGCAAGTTGATCGTTTGTCCTGAAAACAGCTCAACGTCAAGTGAAATGGAGTGTTTCCGTAAGGTTCCTGCGGATTTTCGCCCCGTAAATATTCGGCTGAGATTTCCTGCGGAGTTGCCTTGATGCTGTTTTTTTCTTTAGGTTAAATCTAAAGTTACCTAAGGTCATATAATAAGAGCCTCGTAATAAGGCGCCCTAGTAAGTCAGCTATAAGAGATGATAGGGGGAATAGAAATGCGTGCACTTTCGAAGATTTTGTCGAATTTTGTCCAGATAGGGCAACTTGTAATTTTTGATGCCAAAGATAAAAAGCACGTTTTTGGCAGTGATGAAAGCGGCCCCTCCGCTGCATTGCGTTTTCACAGTCAGAAGCTTCCCTACACACTTCTGATTGATCCTGAGCTGAAAGCAGCCGAAGCCTATATGGATGGCTTAATCACCATGGAGCCGGGTCACACTCTGAATGATCTGGTTGCTGTGTTCATGGCGAATGATGGCCTGCTTACAGAACATCCTATTCAACGAATTTTGACTTTCATGAAAGATGGTCATACGCGGCGACGCCTTGGTCTGAACCTGAAGAAAAACAAAGCGCAGGTGCGCCATCATTATGATTTGTCGACGGACTTGTATCGGCTCTTTCTTGATGACGGACTAAATTATAGCTGTGCTTATTACCGGACGCCTGAGGATACGCTTGAAGAAGCCCAGCAAGCCAAGCTGGATCATCTTGTTGCAAAGCTGGACCTGAAGCCAGGCATGTCAGTTCTTGAAATTGGCGGCGGCTGGGGCTCTCTGGCTATTCGTATGGCGCAGACCGGTGCGCAGGTGACCTCTCTCAATGTCTCTACCGAGCAGATCAAAATTGCTGAGGAGCGTGTGAAAGCTGCCGGTCTTGAGGGCAAGGTTGATTTTGTCTGTCTGGACTACAACGAGTTTGAAGGTGAGTTTGATCGCGTTGTTTCTGTCGGCATGATGGAGCATGTTGGCCACGGCAATCTGGGTGCTTACTTTGCCAAGATCAGAGACTGTCTGAAGCAGGATGGCTATGCTGTCATTCACTCGATTGGTCGTAGTGGCCCCCCGGGTGTAACGGGCCCATTTCTGAGCAAATACATCTTCCCGGGTGGGTATTGTCCTGCTCTTTCAGAGACTTTTGCCGATATTGAGAAAACGGGTCTTTGGGTCTGTGATAACGAGATCTTACGGCTGCACTATTATTACACCCTGAGAGATTGGCGGCTTAACTTTGAGCGTAACCGGGACAAGATCAAAGAGCTGTATGACGAGCGCTTTTGCAAAATGTGGGAGTTTTATCTGTCAGGCTGCGAAATGAACTTCCTGCATGGGCGGCTCATGGTGTTCCAGTTGATCCTGTCTAAAGAACGGGATGCTGTGCCGATTATCCGTGACTTCATTGGTGACAATGAGCAGGCGATGATCTCTCATCGTGATGATCGCAGAAAAACGGCCTAAGCTGTTCTGTATTAAAGAAGTGGCCCTGGAATTAGTTCCGGGGTTTGTTGGGTTGGATCATTGACGCCCAGTAAAATCATTGGCTACTTTCCTGATGTTTAGAATGCATGGGTGAAAGCAGGTCGTTGGTGTTTGATGATATTCCATTGCCCTCGCAAAGGCGGCGAGAGGGCATTTTCAATTTTTCCGAACCGGGTAAGTCTACAGCTTATGCCGTTTTGTTTGC
This sequence comes from Pseudovibrio sp. Ad26, assembly GCF_001623285.1. Classification (NCBI taxonomy): domain Bacteria; kingdom Pseudomonadati; phylum Pseudomonadota; class Alphaproteobacteria; order Hyphomicrobiales; family Stappiaceae; genus Pseudovibrio; species Pseudovibrio sp. Ad26. The sequence continues at coordinate 13,017 of NZ_LMCE01000005.1, read as the reverse complement.
GCTTTTGCTTGGGCAGTTTGCTGCCCATCGGTTTTATCTGCGCAAGCTTGGCAGTGCTGTTGTCATCAACTGCCTGAACATTACAGCAGTTTTGATCCTGATCCCGTTGCTGATGGGATTGGACGGGCATAATTTGATTGCTGATCTGACGACAGGCGAGTGGGTTGGCTTCGGTGTTGCCATCGGCATGGCGATGATTGCGAACATTTGGGTGTTTATCGATCTGATCGTGCTGATTGTATTGCTTATTCGGGAGAGCTTTTAGGGCAGCTGTGAGGCGGCGTCTTGGTTTCTTCAGGTTTGCCTAGGAAGAATTCATAACCCCTAGTTCTATGCCGTAAATTTCGAGAGATGTGTTGATCGATAATGCGTGTCAGCCTCTGAGTGTGATCGAAGCTCACCGGAGGTCGTAGTTATGAGCGATCAAACCGTCATTCCGCCTAGTAAAAGAGGTTTCTTTTATCTCAAGAATCCGCACAAATCTGCTGTGGTGACGGTGATCCTGTCGCTCTTTTTGGGCGGCTTGGGGCTGCATCGGTTTTATCTTGGTAAGCCGCTGAGCGGAGCAGTGATGCTTGTTCTCTCTTTGATTACGGCTTTTCTGATTGTGAGCGGTCTGAACCGGATGGAGACGTTGGATCCAAACGGGATGCTGGCCGTTGTCAGTGGAGCTTTGGGGTTGGGAATGATTGTCTCTGCGTGGGCGTTCGTTGATCTTCTGATCATCCTTGTGGGGGTGTTCAATACACCTTCCGAGCCGAATGAGGTTCGTTAGAGGCCCATTACAAAGAAAAGCCGAAGCTGGGGGGCTTCGGCTTAGCTCTTGGAGCCAGTTTAGGTATCGCCTGTTATTCGGGGCACGAATAATCCTGGGAGGGGATTAAACAGGGCGAAAACCTTAGGAGAGGCGCTTGTGGTTATTCAGCTGCTTCCAATTCCAGTTCTGATGCTTCAAGGGCGACAGCAGCAGATTGGATGATTGATGCGAAACGAACAGCTGTTTGCACCATCTCGGCAGTTACACCAGCCTTGCGTAGGATAGCTTCGTGGCTATCAATGCACATGCCACAGCCGTTGATGGCGGATACAGCAAGCGACCACAATTCAAAATCGACTTTGTCTACGCCCGGCTTGCCAATCACGTTCATACGCAATTTGGCAGGCATGGTTCCGTACTGCTCATTTGAGGAGAGGTGTACGAAGCGGTAGTAGATGTTGTTCATGCTCATGATTGATACAGCAGCTTTGGCGGCGCTCATCGCTTCTGCGGACAGGTGCGGAGCAGCTTCTGCAATCAGGGCCTTCTTCACGTCTGCATTGCGGGTGGCGATGGCGCAAGCGACGATCAGGCCGTATTTTTGTTGAGCAGTCAGAGATTCATCAGTTCCCATAGAGCCAAGATTCAAACGAACGTCCTTAGCAAAGTCACCAAGGCGGGATTTCAAGGAATCGATGGACATGATGTTTCTCCTAATGATTTTGGCAATGGGCCACGTGCAAAGTGATGGTTTTTAGTTTTTGATGCGCAAACTCTTCCGAAACCTGTTTTTTATTGTCTTCGGAAGTACGCTAAAAAAGACCGGAGCCTGCGATTTTTCGCTTTATGTGCTCCGGTCCTGATCGTTCCGGAATTAAGCTGCGATTACGTCGCCGCCAACTTCACGGTTACATGGGCAGAGTTCGTCGGTCTGCAGAGCGTCGAGAACACGCAGGGTGTCTTTAGGGTTACGGCCAACGTTCAGGTTGGTTGCGTAGATGTGCTGGATGGTGTTTTCGTTGTCGACAACGAAGGTGTAGCGGTATGCAACGCCGTCTGGGGAACGAACGCCAAGGCCATCGATCAGGGAACCGTTGGTGTCAGCGAATGCCCAGATTGGCAGCTTGTCGAGGTCTGCGTGGTCACGGCGCCATGCCAGCTTACAGAATTCGTTGTCGGAAGAACCGCCGAGTACAACTGCGTCACGATCTTCAAACTCACTTGCAAGGCGAGCGAATTCAGCGATTTCGGTTGGGCATACGAAAGTGAAGTCTTTTGGGTAGAAGAAGATTACTTTCCACTTACCTTCGAAGCTTTTTTCAGTGATTGCTTCAAATGCGCTTTCGCCGTTTTCTTCGTGGTTGTTGAAACCAGGCTTTACGCCAACTACTTCAAATTCTGGAAGCTTTTCGCCGATACCGAGCATGGTACTCTCCTAAATATGGAATGACGCCAGAGCGCGTCGATTAGTGATTCTCATGAAGACTTGGAAAATACGTCTTCGTTGGGGTCTTTATGCAACTCTTGATTTGATCGGTCAAAACGATAATAACGAAGAAGTCCATCGATTTTTTCGATGGGCATGCTAAGTTGTCTCGGGATTGGCCAAATTCCGCCAAAACTTAGAGAAATTCTAATCTATGAGCTTTGATCTGTGTCATCTGGTCGCACAATGTTACCCACATTAAAACAGCTTCAGTACTTCAAATCGCTGGCCAAACACCTGTCTTTTTCGAAGGCGGCAGAGGCTTGTTTCATCACGCAATCAACGCTTTCTGCCTCGATCAAGCAGTTGGAGGGCATACTTGGATGTGAGCTGCTGGACCGCTCTGGTCGCACGCTCGTTCTGACTGAAGCGGGAGAGAAGGTGCTTGAGAGGGCATCCTTGCTGTTGCGTGATGCGGAGGACCTTGTGCAGGGGGCTCGTGCGCAGAACAAGCCGTTGTGTGGTCGGTTCCGGTTGGGGGTGATCCCGTCTATCGCTCCGTTTCTGCTGCCGCGCTTTCTGCCTCAGCTCAGAGAGCTTTATCCTGAGCTGCAATTGTTCCTTCGTGAGGATCTGTCGCGCAATCTGATGATTGCTTTGCGGGAAGGGCGCATTGATGCGGCACTGATGGCGTTGCCCTATGACACGACGGGGTTTGAATCTGCCGAGATTGGGAGCGATGATTTTTATCTGGCCGTGCCGAGCGTACACGCGCTGGCGGGAGCCCATGAAGTGATGATGGAAGATCTGGCAGATGAGGTGTTGTTGCTGTTGGAAGATGGCCACTGTTTGCGAAACCATGTTCTTGCCGCAACGGGAGGGCGCATGCTGACGGCAAATGAAGATGTACAAGCCACATCTTTATCAACACTTGTGCAAATGGTGGATAACGGCATCGGCGTCACTTTGGTGCCACGTATTGCAGTAGATGCAGATATCGACCGCGGGACTTCTTTGAAGCTGATCAAAATTGCCGACAAGAATGCGCGCCGGACGATTGGAATGGTCTGGAGGCGTAAATCTTCTTTTGAAGGAAATGCAAAATTACTTTGCAAGGCTCTGGAACGCTTTATGGTTGAAACTCAAAGAGACGTCTCGGTTCCTCAAGATGTATCGGAGAAGAGTGCTTGAAAAAAGCGCGTTCAAAGGAGAAACCAGAGCCATTAAAGCGCAGGATCAGGCGTTGGGTGTTGCGTACACTCGGGGTGCTTGTGGCTTTGCCGGTGGTGCTGACCCTGCTGTATTCTGTGGTTCCTCCTTATTCCAGTCTGATGTTGTTTCGCGTTGTGACTGGTCAGCCCGTTTGGCGTGAATGGGTGCCTTTGGAAGAAATTTCCGTTAATTTACAACGTTCTGTGGTCGTCTCCGAGGACGCTACGTTCTGCACTCATGGCGGCGTTGACTGGCCTGCGGTGCGTGGGCAGGCCTGGAAGTTGTTTGAAGGCAAGCGACCTCGGGGGGCGAGTACCATCACCATGCAGCTTGCGAAGAACCTGTTTCTCTGGAACGACAGGGATTATCTGCGCAAAGTGCTGGAGGTTCCGCTGGCGATGCTCATCGATACGGTGCTTTCGAAACGGCGGGTGTTGGAGATCTATCTGAACGTTGCTGAATGGGGTCCGGGGATCTTTGGAGTGGAAGCTGCATCGCAAACTTTCTTTGGGAAAAGTGCTGCAAAACTTTCTGCGACTCAGGCCTCTTTGCTGGCTACAGCGCTCCCAAATCCAATTGCCAGGAACCCTGCAAAACCTAGCTCTGGACATCGCAGGCTTGCCGGTATAAACCGTAGCCGAGCTCAGGTGGCCGGCGAAGTGCTTAACTGTATTTCGGCGCCGGAGAGGTAGTGCGAAATTATTTTCGTATAAGGACTGGCAAATCCTTCTGTTTGCCTGTATAACCCCCGCCAATCTGAGAGATTGTGTATTTCGCACGTTAACGCCGCGCTTGAGTGGCGCGTGCGCATGTGACGAGAGAGAGAGCTACAATGGCTGTTCCTAAGAAAAAAGTATCGCGTATGAAGCGCGGCTTTCGCCGTTCTACTGATGCTCTGGCACAACCAGCTTACGTGGAAGACAAGGATTCCGGCGAACTTCGTCGCCCGCACCATGTTGACCTGAAGAGTGGTATGTACCGGGGTCGTCAGATCCTTCAGGCTAAAGACGACGCTTAAGTCTGAAGCGATCAACGCGAGTTGATTTTGAAAAGGCCGTCCCTCGGGGCGGCTTTTTCTTTTTGTGGTGTTTTGCTTGAACTAAAAAAGGCCGCTCTGTGAAAGGGCGGCCTTTTTTATTTTCTGCTAGCGCTGGCTTTCGAACGCTAATCTTGCTGCAAGGCCTGCAAACACAGCACCTAAAAGATAATTTGCCAGAAACTTAAGCTTTCCGTTGCCGCCGAGTGTTCGCATCATATGATTTGCTGCCACAATGACAGTCCCGTTGATGAAGAAGCCGACTGTGTTCAGCACGGTGGCAAAGATCATAATTTGTAATGCGACGTTTCCAGCTTCTGGTTCCACAAACTGAGGAAACAGAGCCAAGATGAAGATGACCATCTTTGGATTGAGCAGATTGGTTAGCAAACCCTGGCGAAACATCTGAATAGATGAGTGCCTCTTACTCTCAACAGTCGTACTGACCGTTGCTGATTTTGAGGTGAATGCCTTCCAAGCAAGAAACAGCAAATAGGCGGCACCTACAAACCGGACAACATCATAAGCGATAGGAACAGCAAGGAAGAGCTGTGACAGGCCAAATGCTGCGGCGAGCGCATGAAAGTATGTTCCTGTGGCTATTCCTGCGAAGGTGGCTAGCCCTGCGCGTCTTCCCTGAGCTGCACTGCGGGAGGCAATGAGCAGCATGTCCGGGCCAGGAGTTGCAGTAAGGGCAAAGGACGCTGCCGTGAACAGAAGCAGCGTTGAAAGATCTGGCATTGCGTTTTCACCCGAGTTCGTATGCAAACGAGAGGTCATATCGGAATTGACCGCACACATCAAACTAGTTCAATTTTGCGGATGCGTTCCAGCAAAGAAAAACCGCCCCGTAGAGAGGCGGTTTTGGTGATTTGTCGTCATGTAATGTTACAGAGCGGGAGGTTCCTCACCGCTTGATTTTAACCGTTAGCTACGTACTGAGCGCCGTTGATGGTCATGACGGAGCCGGTGACGAAGGCTGCGGCTGTGGAGGCGAGGTAGCAGACCATGCCTGCGATCTCTTCTGCCTTACCGAGGCGACCCACCGGGATCTGGCCGATGATGCCTTCCAGAACCTTCTCAGGCACAGCAGCGACCATATCAGTGTCGATATAGCCAGGGCAGATGCAGTTCACGGTGATGCCCTTGCGCGCTGTTTCCTGCGCCAGTGCTTTTGTGAAGCCGATCACGCCTGCTTTTGCTGCGGAGTAGTTGGTCTGGCCGATCTGGCCTTTTTGTCCATTGATGGAAGAAATGTTGATGATGCGGCCAATGCCACGCTCGCGCATTCCATCCAGAACCGGGCGGCTCATTGTGAACATTGAGTCGAGGTTGGTTTTCATCACGGCGGTCCACTGGTCATAATCCATCTTGTGGAACCAGCCATCGCGGGTGATGCCCGCGTTGTTTACGAGAACTTCGACCGGGCCGAGCTCTTCTGCCACCTGAGCAATACCTGCTTCACAGGCCTTAGGGTCCGCTACATCCCATTTGTAAACACTGATGCCGGTTTCTGCGCTGAATTTATCAGCCGCTTCCGTGTTGCCTGCATATGTTGCTGCAACTGTGTACCCTGCATCCTTCAATCCTTTGGAAATCGCTGCGCCGATGCCACGCGTTCCTCCGGTTACAATTGCTACCCTGCTCATCGATATACTCCCCGCCTTAGGAATAAAATATTGGAACCCACCGTTACAGGTAATAATAATGACGGAGCAAAGACAACTCCGTCATTAGTTAGGGAATTGACTTGAACTTTACGCAGGGACCATAAAGCTCAATTATTCCAATTAGGTGACATTACTACCAATGTTGAGGTTATTTTCTCTCAACACACAGTGCGATACCCATGCCACCACCAATGCATAGGGTTGCCAAGCCTTTTTTCTTCTCTTCGCGCTTCATTTCATGCAGAAGTGTTACAAGTACACGAGCACCGGACGCGCCGATTGGGTGACCAAGAGCGATTGCGCCGCCGTTGACGTTCAGCTTGTCTGAGTCGATTCCCAGTTCCTGACCAACCGCAAGAGCCTGCGCTGCGAACGCTTCGTTTGCTTCGATGAGATCGAGGTCATCGATAGCCCAGCCAGCTTTTTCGAGTGCTTTTTTGGAAGCAGGGATTGGGCCAAGACCCATGTATGCAGGATCAACACCAGCAGTTGCCCATGACTTGATGGTTGCCAGCGGTTTCAGGCCACGCTTTTCAGCTGCATCTGCGCTCATCAAAACAAGGGCTGCTGCACCATCGTTGATGCCGGATGCGTTGGCTGCGGTTACGGTGCCTTCTTTTTTGAATGCCGGGCGCAGTTTCTGCATTGCGGAGATTTCAGCACCCATGCGGATGAATTCATCATCTTCCACCACGCGCTCAGTTCTGCGCTCTTTTACGGTGATTGGAGTGATTTCGTCTTTGAACTTGCCAGCTTTCAGAGCAGCTTCTGCTTTGTTCTGAGAGGAGACAGCGAACTCGTCCTGAGCTTCACGGGTGATCTGGTACTTTTCTGCGATGTTTTCTGCAGTGATACCCATGTGATAGCCTTGGAATGCATCAATCAGGCCGTCCTTCAGCATGGTGTCAGTCATGGAGTAGTCACCCATTTTCACGCCGGCACGCAAGCTCTGGCAGTGTGGGGACAGGGTCATGTTTTCCTGACCGCCTGCAACGATGATATCTGCATCGCCGGACTGGATCTGCTGCATGCCCATAGCGACAGCGCGCAGGCCTGACCCGCAAACCTGGTTGATGACGATAGCGGTCGAATCATCTGCCATGCCAGCGTTGATCGCTGCCTGACGTGCCGGGTTCTGACCGAGGCCAGAAGTGAGCACGTGACCGAAGATGACTTCGTTGACGTCGTTTGCTTCCACTTTCGCCTGATCAAGTGCTGACTTGATAACCGCTGTGCCGAGGTCTTGAGCTGGGGTGTTGGCGTAGGACCCGTTGAAGGATCCGATTGGGGTACGTGTCGCGCTTACAATTACAACATCATTAGGCGAGGTCATGTGCAATTCTCCAATATTTGTGCAATGCGGGACTTCTTATTCGCACGCAAATCACCAGGGCGGGCAGCCATGCTGGTGCAATGCAGCATAAGAGATCCTTCGAACTCGTAGAATACCTAATGGGCAGACTATTCAATTTGTAGGGGGGAAAGCCAGATGAATTCGATAATTCCAATTAAGACCATAGTAGACCAATGAAACCGCTAGCGTGAAAGGTGGGATTTAGCTTACTCTGCGGCTTACTAGTTAATCTCGTATGTAAAAAATATGGGATCAGGGGGGAGCTGGCCGGAGCAAATTGGGATAGTGTTCCAGATCAGCCATAATAGCGCATTGAGGTACTCAAATCTGATGGCTAAGACAAACGAAGCCACTATCATCAAGAAGTACGCCAACCGGCGGCTCTACAATACTGGAACCAGCACCTATGTGACTCTCGAGGATCTTGCGGTGATGGTGAAGGATGAAGATGACTTCGTCGTCATTGACGCCAAATCCGGTGATGACATCACGCGGACTGTTCTGACGCAGATTATCTTTGAGCAGGAAAGCAAGGGGCAGAACCTTCTTCCAATTACCTTCCTGCGCCAGCTGATCCGGTTTTACGGTGACAGCATGCAAAACCTCGTGCCGAGCTATCTGGAATTCTCCATGTCCTCTCTCACCCGAGAGCAAGAGAAGTTGCGCAGCCAGATGAACCAGAACTTTGGCTCCTCTGCCTTTGAAGTTCTGGAAGATCAGGTGAAGCGCAATGCGGATATGTTTGACCGCGCGATGAAAATGTTCCTGCCGTTTGATGGTGCTAATCCTGCGGATATGCCGGGGCAAGCTCAAACGCCGGAAAAAGAAGCTGCGCCTAAACCTGCAGAAACACAGGCCAGCAGTGGCGATATTTCTGATCTGAAAGAGCAGCTTGCAGAAATGCAAAAGCAGATTGCAGCTCTTGCAGCGGCCAAAAAAGACGCCTGATAATTCATATTACTGCTGAATTACGGAAGCCGGAGGGACACCTTCGGCTTTTTTGTAATCCAAATAAACCTCCACCTCGGGTGGAGGACTGGAAGAGTTCTACATTTTCAGTAAGAGACCTCCCTGCTTCGGCCATTGGCGTGGCCTTTCCACACTTGAGCAGGGAGGTTTTTTATGGATACCGATCACCTTAACCACAGCACCTGGGACTGTAAATATCACGTTGTCTTTACGAGTAAGTACCGGACAAAGCGTCTTTATGGTGAGTTGCGGCGAGAGCTGAAAGATAGGTTTGTTACGTTAGCGTTGCAAAAGAGTTGCCGAATTGAAGAGGGAGAGCTGATGCCAGACCATGTGCACATGCTGATCTCAATCCCACCTAAATACTCTGTCTCTCATATTGTTGGCTTTTTGAAGGGTAAGACTTCGCTTTATGTTGCCAACAAATATGCGAGGAAACGACGCTACAAAGGCTATCATTTTTGGGCGCGGGGATACTTCGTCTCAACTACGGGCTATCAAGAACAGGTCGTTAGACGCTATATTCAAAATCAAGAGAAGAAGGATAAGGCAAGTGACTATAACGACCTGTTTAAACTTAGTTATTGAGCGTTCACAAAACCACTTCTAGTGGTTCAAGCGAAGCGTTTCAAACCTCCACCTCTGGTGGAGGTCTTTGACTTAATATATCCATGGGAACAGGCGGCAGGGGACTTTTTGCGTATAGGTTGTGTAACCTTCGCAGTTGCTGGTGAGGGTTTTTTCTTCAGTTCTCATCAGCGGCAGGAAGCCGAGGATGATGAGCGGGATTGCGAGGAAGGCGAAGAGTTTTGAGCCCAGTATCATGGAAAGGCCTGCGATGCAGAACATGAGACCGAGATACATGGGGTGGCGGACCAGTGCGTACGGTCCGCAGCTTTCAACGCATTGCTGCTCGCTCAGGTCTATTTGAGGTGTTGGCTTGGCGAAGGGGCTTTTGCTGAAGGTCCAGACGATGAGAATGACACCGCACAGGAAGAGGAACAGGCCTCTGAGGATTGGTTTCACGTCTCCCGTTTGAGGCAGGATATGCCAGAGGTGAGCGTCCAGAGCAGCGAGCAGGAAGTAGATGAAGATCACTCCGAACAGAATGAGAGTGGCGCGTTTGTCTCCCTTCAGGGCCTTGGAGGGGAACGAGGTGCGTTCTTTGAACAACCAGGGATTTATGCGGGCGAGCCATAAGCCTACGCCGACTTGCGCGAAGTAAACCAGTGCCACAATCATCAAGCCCCGCGGCCATGCCAGTGATGATCCTGCGAAAGCGATGGATGGCAAGATGGCGAGTGCGATGAAGACCGCGAGCATCGCTGAGCTTATGGTCAGACGTAGGTACAGACTTCTCTCCATCTCAACTTGCGTGTGTTGCAATTGCACAAGTTTACGGAGAGAAACCGTCTTTGAGGCGAACAGATTGCTGGTCTGCTGAATACCCGGTTAGTGGGATGTTTCTAATTCGCCGGAACCTGCTCATTGATCAGCCCCAGTGTGCGAATGTAACTGGCGAACGCTGGTTCTGTGGTGAACTGGTAAGCGGTCAGGCCTGCTTCGCGTGCGCCTTCCACATTGTCGAGGCGGTCATCCACGAACAGGGTTTCTTCTGGTTGGAAGCCGTACTTCTCGCAGACTGTCAGGTAGATGTTCGGGTCTGGTTTGCGGGTTCCGAATTCGGCGGAGGCATGGCCGCGGTCACCAAAGATTGGCTCAAGTGCCGGGGCGACTTCATAGAGCGCGTCTTTCAGCATCATGCCGTTGTTTGTCAGCAGGGCGACTTCGTGGTTTTGTTTGATTGCTTCCACATGGGAGAGCATGTCCGGCCATTTGGTCATCATATCCCGGCGGATTTTGACCCACGTTTCACGTGAAATGGGATGGCCCAGAAGCCGTTGATACTGCGAGAGGTATTCTGCTGCGGTGTGCGGTGTACCTGCTTCGGCAGCGTTTTCTTCTGGTCCCTTAAAGACGATATGATCGATCTCTTCGGCTGGTTTGCCGGTCATGTCAGCGAGGACATTCAGACGGTAGGGGTGGTCATAATCGTAAAGGACGTTGTCCATATCAAAAATAACAAAGCGAATAGGCATGGGTACCAATCTGAAATGAAGTGAACCGTGATAGTGGTGCAGTTGCTGGGCGCAATATAGTCCAGCAACTGCGGTAAAGTTGTGTCAGCCTGCGTCAGCTGTGAAACCAGCTGCTTCAATGCCTGCAATGGCTGCAGCTTCATCATTTTCGGATGTGTCGCCGGTGATGCCGACAGCGCCGAGAATTTCGCCGTCAGTATTGCGGACCAGAACGCCGCCCGGTACCGGCACAATGCCACCGCCTGCAACGCCGTTGAGGGCCTGCACAAAGTGAGGGCGGCTTTGGGCGTTGTCGTTGAGCCAGCGGGAACCTGCGCCAACGGCTACGGCGCCATAGGCTTTACCCATTGCGATTTGTGGGCGCAAAATTGATGACCCGTCTTGACGTTCGAGTGCGACGAGGTGGCCGCCTGCATCCAGTACAGCGACGGTGAGCGGTTTGAGACCTAACTCGCTTCCCTTAGCCTGTGCTGCTGAGATGATTGTCCGGGCGTGATCAAGATTGAATTGCACCATAAGTATTTCCTGATAGGTTTTGCTGAATCACCCTGTTTTAGCAGAGGATGATGATGCGGGGAATTCTTCGTTAGGGGACCGGAGATTCACTGCCAAATACAAAGAGGGATTTTTCGTGTTTAGAGATTTTCATGCTCCGGGTCGCTCCGCTGTTTATGCACCACATGCGATGGCAGCGACATCCCATCCATTGGCTACCAACGCAGCGCTCGAAATTTTGAGAGAGGGCGGTACTGCCGTTGATGCTGCTGTGGCCGCGATGGCTGTTCATTCTGTCGTGGAACCGCATATGACGGGCATTGGTGGTGATTGCTTTGCCATTGTTGCGCAGCCGGATGGTACGTTGTCGGGCATGAATTCTTCTGGGCGTGCTTCTAAAAATGTGAGCGCGGATAAGCTGATAGCAGATGGTTTGCTTGATGTTGCCGTGGATTCAATTCACGCCGTGACCGTTCCGGGCGCCTTGCGCGGGTGGGAGAAGCTGCTCAAAGACCATGGACGGTTTTCATTCGACAGGGTTCTGAAGCGGGCCATCAGTTATGCGCGTGATGGGTACTCGGTCTGCCCGCGTGTGGCTGCGGACTGGAAAGGTGCTGTTGACTTTCTCAAGCGTGATGAAGGTGCAGCAGAGCTGTTTTTGAAGGATGGTCGTGCGCCTGTTGTTGGCGAAGTGATGCGCAACCTCCCACTGGCTGAGACATTGGTAGCTGTGGCAAAGGGTGGAGCGGATGCGTTCTACAACGGCCCGATTGCTGAAGAGATTGCAGCCACTGTCCAGTCTAAGGGTGGTTATCTGACTGCGGAGGATCTGGCTGCGCATGAGGCTGTTGATCTGACGCCAGTCACCACAGACTATCGCGGTGTGACGGTTGCTGAGTTACCGCCAAATGGGCAGGGTATTGTTGCTCTTGTCATGCTGGAGCTGATGAAGCGGTTTGACTGGGCTGATCTTGATCCGACGGGGCCGGAGCGGTTCCATCTGGAACTGGAGATTGCCAAGATTGCTTACTCCGGACGTGATCGTTTTCTTGCTGATCCTGAGACTATGGAGTTTGACCCGCAGGCGTTTCTTGATAGCGACTACATCGACAGCCTTGCAAAGCTGATCCGCACTGACGGGGTATTGCCGCGTCAGCCGGAAGAAGTTCTCTCGCCAAAGTCTGATACGGTTTATCTGAGTGTGGTTGATGAGAACGGTCTTGCGATCTCCTTCATCAACTCCATCTATCACGGCTTCGGCTCTGGCATTGCAACGCCGAAATCTGGTGTGCTGCTGCAAAATCGGGGCGCTTGTTTTACGTTGGAAGAAGGTCATCCCAACCAGATTGCTGCTGGAAAACGGCCAATGCACACGATCATTCCGGCGATGGTTCTGAAGGATGGCGTGCCGTATATGAGCTTTGGTGTGATGGGCGGTGGGTATCAGCCATGCGGGCATGCACATGTGCTCTCCAACCATCTGGATTACGGCATGAACATGCAGGAAGCCATTGATTGTCCGCGTATGTTCATTGATGAGAAGTCTCTGTCCCTGCAGGCTGAAACCAGTGTTCCGGCAGAGACCGTTGAAGCTCTCAAAGCGCTGGGCCATGAGGTTTCCATTGTCGCGACCCCAATTGGCGGCGGGCAGGCCATCATGTTTGACCGAGCCAACGGCGGCGGCCTGATTGGCGGCTCTGATCCACGCAAAGACGGCTGCGCACTGGGGTACTAAGGTGCTGGTGCTTTGCTAACTATGATGGGTATCCAGAGTGACTGGTTGGTTGCTCTGGAACCTCAACCGTCATGCCGGACAAGCGGAGCGCTGATCCGGTATCCAGTGCCAAAGGTGCTGGCGTTGGTAAGGGCAGCTCTGGATCCCTGTGTGTTTGTTTTGTGCTTGAATGGTAGCGAGGCGGAGGTCGTTGGGTCCCAGATCAGAGCCCAGCACGGCTTTAGATCGTGACGCGGCCAGACCCCGCCTCGCATGTATTACCAA
>NZ_LMCE01000004.1:0-45959 GCF_001623285.1 Pseudovibrio sp. Ad26 | reverse complement strand
CCGTCGCATTGACCGCTTCTCCTCCGTATGATGTCGACTTTAAAGAGTGGCAGAAGTACGAGGAGTTGTGCGGCCCAATAGATGCTGAGATTTCGGTGCCTGAGTTGGTGCAACGCGGTGATTTATGTCCGCATCAAGATTATGTTCATTTTTCTCTTCCGACAAAGGATGAGCACCAGAAACTATGGGAATTCAAAAAGAACACCGCAGGATTTCTTAAGAAGCTCTCGGAGAATAAGCGCTTTCTAGATGCCCTTTCTGCGCACCCTTGGGTTCGTGATACGCAGAGACACGTTAAAGACATTCTTGATGATCCGCAGTTCTTTTCCTCGATAATTATTTTTCTCAATTCGCTTGGCTTTGCTCCCCCTGACTATGCTTTAAACATTTTAGGTGTCAGGTCGGCTGAAGTTCCAGGTGTTGATCCCAAGTGGCTTGAAGTATTGCTGAGTGGGGTTCTTTACTCCTATGTTGATGACTTCTCCGAATTTGATGACACTCTGGTTGCTGTTCGCCGCGAACTTAAGCGAATAGGAGCTATTGAGCGGCGCAGAATAAACCTTGAAGACACCAAGGAAATCAAAAAAATACTAGCCAGTAGCACTGGTAAGTTGAAGAGCATTGCTACGATCACTCGAATGGAAGCCAAGCAACTTGGTGATGATCTGCGCATGGTGGTTCTTGCAGACTATATTCGAGAGGCGGAATTGCCTTCTTGTGCGGATGAAATAGGCCCGCTTAATAAAATCGGTGTGGCCCCAATTTTTGAGCATCTCCGCCGCGAAAGCATCGCTGGTGTCAAACTTGGTGTGCTGACCGGATCTCTGATTATTCTTCCCAAAGATGCTCTTGGCATCTTTGACCAAGTGGTGAGAGATAATCACATTGATAATAGCCATATTCGGCTTTCTGACCTAGCTCATGATAAGAATTTTGTCCGTGTTCATATCAAGGGAGAGCAAAAGCAAAGCATCGTTCACTTGATAACTGAGGTGTTCAATGCTGGCGGAATTACTGCCTTGGTTGGAACGCAGGCATTGCTTGGGGAGGGTTGGGATGCGCCTTCAGTAAACACCCTCATTCTAGCCAGTTATGTTGGCTCTTACATGCTTTCCAATCAGATGCGTGGCAGGGCTATTCGTATTGATCCGAGTAAACCCAATAAAACAGCCAATATCTGGCATCTCGCATCAGTTGATATTGAGCGATTAGATGAAAAGCTGAAATTGGTTTTTACGAAAGAGACATCAAGGCGAGAAATCTTTGATCCGTTCGATGACATTCAACAGGATGTTGGAGATGATGTGAGGATGCTGCAAAGACGGTTTCTTGCATTTGAGGGCGTTTCTTATGATGCGCCCTTCTCAATTGAAAACGGCTCCAAGCGGCTTGTTCTTGCTGGCACTAAATGGACGGGTGCTGGCGTAGAAAGCCTTAATCAAAGCATGTTGGCGCGGGCTGAAATGAGGGAGGCTCTGCTTCACACATGGAGCAAGGGATTGCATGGCTCCAGCCCGAAACCGGAAATGCGTGAAAACGTTGGTTCAAATTACGCGCCCCAAGGTTTCGTATTTTTTGAAACCATCCAATACTTAATTGTGACAGGTCTGATAACCGCCGCTCTTGCCATTGCGCAGGTATTGTCTGGTGTTCGTGATGTTGAGACATTGGCGGTTTGGATTCTGGTCGGTGCAGGTGTGGCTGCGGTGATGATCGCACCAAAGGCTTTCAAGATTTTTCGACTATATCTTCGAAACAGTTCTTTAGAGAAATCTATCACGCAAGTAGGGTGGAGCGTTTTAGAAACCCTTCAATTCATGGAGCATATAAAAACAAACTCTCAAAACCTCCGCATTCAGTCCACGCAAGACAAAATGGGCGTCGTTTATTGTCGGTTGGATGGGGCAACACCTGCGGAGAGGCGTCTCTTTCTGGAGGCAATGGGAGAAGTCTTAGGCACCACTGAAAATCCGCGGTATTTGCTTGTGCGCTCTTCCAGGCTTGGGGGCATATCTCGCGTGGATTATCACCCAGTTCCAAATTCTATTGGTCAAAAAAAGAAGAATGCCGAGTTCTTTGCTAAGCGCTGGGAGCGATATATCGGGCCCTCACAACTTATCTACACACGTAGCCCTGAAGGACGCTTATCGCTCTTGCAAGCACGAACGCAGTCCTTTGCTTCAGCCTTTCAGAAAAAAACAGATCGTTTGAGTGTGTGGGAATGACTTAGTCATTCCTTCGACTTTGTAGATTTCTCCCGAACCTGCAAGGTTTCAAACAATAACAGAGATTGCAATTTTAGGATTGGACAGTCGTAGTCCCGTCTCAAACAACCTTATTGAAAAGGTGAGAGCCCAGATCGCGATTGCATTTAGCTTTGTACAGGTTAGCAGCAGGACTACAAGATCGGGCTGACTGTTGCGATGATGTTGTTTTTTATTCGCTTGAGGTATGACCAACTGGAAACAGTTTCAAAAAAGACCTGATCTGAACTGTCGAGGTATTGCTGTTGTCGGCCCAGAACAGCGTTCGTTATTGCCTTGTCCTGCAACAAAATGTTGTTTTCGTAGTTTAGGTCAAAGCTTCGCAGATCCAGATTGGAAGAGCCGATCAAAGTGATCTTGTTATCCATTGTGAGTGTCTTGGCGTGTAATAGACCGCCTTTGAATTCAAAGAGATCACAACCGGCCTCCAGAAGCTTGAAATAGTGGCTGCGACTTGCAGCGGCCACGATCCAGCTGTCGTTGACCTTCGGGAAAATCAAGGTGACTTTTACGCCTCGATAAGCCGCTGTGCGCAGGGCTTCCAGAACAGTTTCATCGGGGACAAAGTAGGGCGTCGATAGTGTGAGTTCGAAGCGGGCGGTTGCAATAAGGCAGGCAAAGAGCTGAGGCGTTGCTCCTTTGCGTTCCGTTGGGCCATCGCCCATCACCTGTGCCGGGAACCCTTCTTGTGCCGGTTCTGACTTCAACTCAAAGTCATTTAGCTTTTCGCCTGTTGCTTGCATCCAATCGCTTATGAACAGAAGCTGGTTTTGCGTCACAATGGGCCCGGTCAGGCGTAGCATAATGTCGACCCAGGGAGCGTATTTTGCTTTGACCAGAAATTCCGGATCAGCTGAGTTTCTACTGCCGCAGTAAGTGACTTTCCCGTCGATAATCGTGATTTTACGGTGGTTGCGCAGGTCCAGTCTGCTGGTCAGGAGCGTTTGCACTGGTTTGTCCAGCGGAAGGGCGACAGCCAGTTGAACGCCTGCCTCCTTCATCTTTTCCCATAGCTGTGACTTTATGAGCTGGTGTGAGCCGAGACCATCTGCCATCGCGCGGCATACGACCCCTCGCTGGGTTGCTCTGATCAAAGCGTCGGCGAGTGCTGTGCCAGTGTGGTCATTTAGCCAGATGTAATAGAGAACATGAACATAATCCTGCGCGGCATCGATATCTGCTATCAAGCTGTCGCGGGTAGCCGTGGCATCTTCCATGAGTGTGGCGTTGTTTCCAGCAACTGGATAAAAGCCGTTTATTGAACCAGCATAATGGAAGCTGTTGCGGTATTCCGGGTTGATCAGCTGATCGACATCAGCTGGTGTGCCCATGAATTGCTTTGCGTTTTCATGGATCTCATCAAAAATCTCTTTGTGACGTTTGTCTGCGCGATGGCCAAGATCCGTTTCTCCAAAGAGGAAGTAAATGGCGATGCCGACATAGGGAAGCACGTTCAAAACGATGAACCAGGCGAGGCGAACCGGTGGTGATAAATCATCTCGCAGCAGAATTCGGATTGTAAACGTCAAAACTAATAGAACATGGAAAACTAGTATGAAGGTCATTTGAACTCGGCTGCGTTGAAATTTTGCCCTGTGATTGATCGTTGGCGAACGTGTTGGTTAGGTTCACTTCATATCGGGGTTTAGCCAACCCGTATTATTCTCAGTACCTTCAGGCAGGTCCTCATATTTCCCAAGGCGGATATATGCAATTTCCCGAAAGAGCTTAATTGTTGGGCGGAGACCGAACAAAATTGATCCAACCAGAAACAGCCATGTTCCTAAATAGGTGGTTGCCTCTTTAAAAAAGAGAATGCTGCCAACGACGAACAAGGCTGCTGCAGAGAAATCAACAGCAGTATAAGCGAGCTCGCAATACGCATAAATTTGCTTATGTCGCTCACTCATTGTGCAATTGTCAGGATGAAATAGTGCCATGAGGAATCTCTTTTGCTGGGGGCATAAATCCAAAGTGCGCGCAATACGGGGCACTGGGAGTTTGCTTTGAAGAAAACTGAGGGGTCTCGTTCTCTTACTCTTCCGACTTTGCAGACCTTCTCAGGATCATATCGATCATTGAGGTTGGCAGGATGCGCCGCAGGGTGCCCATGATGTGGGTTGGAACGGTTACGTAATAACGTGCCTTAGCCTTGGGGGCTTCAATAGCGTGGGTGAGTTTTTGGACGACTGCGTCGGGTGGGAGTTTGAATTTTGTGGTGCCACCTTTGGCGAGCATGGAGAGGCGGCGGTTGTAGCTTTCGCGGAAGTGGGAGGCGTTCTTGGTGTCCTCGCCGATTTCCTCATAGAACATTTTGACAGCTGTTTTAGAGAACTCAGATTGAATCGGACCCGGTTCGATTAAGCTCACCTGTATGCCTGAGCCATGCAGTTCCAGCCGCAGGGTGTCTGTGTAGCCTTCCAGTGCGAACTTGGTGGCGTTGTAGGCGCCGCGATAATCCATGGCGACGAGGCCGAGGATTGAGGAGCATTGCACGATGCGGCCATGACCTTGTTCGCGCATCACCGGAATGACAAGGCGGGTGAGTTCGTGCCAGCCGAAGAAGTTGGTTTCGAACTGACGGCGCAAGGCATCCGTGGGAAGATCTTCGATGGCGCCGGGAAGGCCATAGGCGCCGTTGTTGAAGAGTGCATCAAGGCGTCCGCCGGTGATTGCCAGAACTGACTCAACGGCGACCTGAATAGATTCGGTTTGGCAATAATCCAAATGGAAGGCGTCAAAGCCTTCTGAGCGCAGGCGTTCTGCATCCTCTGGTTTGCGACAAGTGGGAAAGACCTGCCATCCTCTCTCTCTCAAAATGTGTGCAGCAGAGTAACCAATGCCAGTTGAACATCCGGTGATGAGGATGGAGCGTTTGTCTTTCACACGTGTACCTGAATTGACCTACAGCGGATTGCCGAGAAGGAGTTTTGGGGAAGGGCCGGCCAGGCCTGCTGCTTCGCCGATGAAGTGTTTTTTCAGGAACGGCATGCGCTCAACAAGACCGAGGCCGAGATCGCGGACGGCGCGGACCGGGTCGATGTTGTTGGAGAACAGGCGGTTCAGCACATCGGTGGTCATGCCCATCTGCCATGTGTCGAAACGGCGCCAGCTCTGGTAGCGCTCCAGAATGTGTGCTGCACCGATATCGAGGCCGAGACGGTGGGCGTCTACAAGCACCTCTGAAAGGGCTGCAACATCCTTGAAGCCGAAGTTGAGGCCCTGGCCAGCAATTGGGTGGATGCCGTGTGCAGCATCGCCTGCCAGTGCAAAGCGGTTGGAGACGAAAGAGCGCGCCAGCACGAGGTTTAGAGGAAACGCAGCGCGGGGTCCGTCCAGTTTGAGCTCGCCCAGATGGTGACCGAAGCGGCGTTCCAGTTCGATTTCAAAGGTGAACTCATCGCCATTGACCAAGCGGTTGGCTTCTGCCGTCTTTTCAGTCCAGACGATGGAGGAGCGGTTGCCTTTCAGTGGCAGGATCGCGAACGGACCGGAGGGCAAGAAATGCTCTTCTGCGCGGCCATTGTGTGGGCGTTCATGTGCGATTGTGGTGACAATGCCGCTTTGATTGTAGCTCCAGCGATTGCATTGGATGCCTGCGAGATCGCGGAGTTTGGAGCGCACGCCATCAGCTGCCACGATCAAGCGTGACTGGATGGTTTTGCCGCTGCCGAGTGTGATGTTGACGTGGGCTGGCTCTACTGCAAAGTCTTTGACACTGTCGGGCGCGAAGATGTGAACGCCTGCATCTGTGGCTGCATCATGCAATGCGCCGACCATATGATTGTTCTGAACCATGTGGGCAAATGGTTCGCCGTCATCAACATCGCCTGCAAAAGTCAGGAAGATTGGGCGCACGCTGTCGTGCAGCTTGCTGTCTGTGACGATCATTTCGGTGATCGGCTGGGATTCATCTTCAAGCTTATACCAGATGCCGAGCTGATCGAGCATGCGCACGGCACCTGCCGCGATGGCCGAGGAACGCGGATCGTTCTCAATAGCGGAGCGCGGGCGCAGATCTACCAGCGCGATTTTCATGGACGGTTCTGATTGCTTCAAAGCAAGGGCGAGCGATAGTCCAACATACCCGCCGCCGCCAATGGTGACGTCATATAGGTCTTCGGTGGCGGTCTGTTTCTTGCTCATAGAACTCTTTCCTGTAATCGTTTGCCCTATAACCATTAGGTTAGCCCAATTGATCGTTGACACTATCGATATAGCGCCACACTACTCACATGCAATCGAAATCACTACAAAAATAGGTTTGTCTGTAATGACGAAGGCTGTTGAAAATCTGCTGGATCTTTTGGATCTGGAGAAATTAGAGGAAAATCTGTTTCGTGGCACAAGCCCACAAAGCGGGTGGCAGCGTGTTTTTGGTGGACAGGTGATTGGTCAGGCTCTTGTTGCTGCCTCCCGAACGGTTGGCGCAGAACGTCAGGTCAATTCGCTGCATGGGTATTTTCTGCGTCCGGGCGATCCGAAGGTGCCAATCATCTATGAGGTTGACCGTATTCGTGATGGTGGCAGCTTTACAACACGGCGTGTTGTGGCGATCCAGCATGGTCATGCAATCTTCTCTATGTCCGCCTCTTATCAGCGCGTTGAAAGCGGGATGGAACATCAGATTGAGATGCCGGATGTGCCGATGCCGGAAGACCTGATGCCGATCTCTGAAATCTCCGATGAGCTGATCTCAAAGGCACCGGAGCCCGTGCAGAAGTACTGGAAGCGCGAACGTCCGATTGAGCTGCGTCCATTGGATTTAGGGCAATACTTTTCTCGTAAGAAGCAAGAGCCGGTGCAGCATGTGTGGGTGCGGGCGGCATCCAGGTTGCCGGATGATCCGCGCATTCACCAGTGCGTGCTGGCTTATGCTTCTGACATGACGCTTTTGGATACGGCGCTATTCCCGCATGGCATCAACGTGTTTGTGCCGAATCTGCAGGTGGCAAGTCTGGACCACGCCATGTGGTTCCACAGCGATTTCCGCTTTGATGAGTGGTTGCTTTACACGCAGGACAGCCCGCGTTCAGCGGGTGGCCGTGGTTTCAGTCGTGGCAGCCTTTACACGCGGGATGGTGTGTTGGTGGCTTCCGCTGTTCAGGAAGGCCTGATGCGGATGAGGGAGCGTCCTGTGCCGGGTAAGGGGTAAGGTGTTTTGGGGCAATAGCCCCTTTCGCCTTTGATCTTCTTAGTTACCTGTAGCTGTTTAGGGTTTCTCTGGCTTTGTATTGACGTGCCAAGTCTGCTGTTTGGGTCGTTACAACACGGCGTCCGACGGGCCAGAAGGAAATTGCTGCGAGTTTGAAGGACTGAAGGCCAAAGGGAATGCCTATGATTGTCAGGCAGGTGAGAACGCCGGATATCATATAGCCGAGGAACAGCGAGAGGCCGAACGGCAGCCATAGGATGTTGAAGATGAAACCCAGGATTCCTGTTAAGACAGTGGTTGGCGTTGCGCCTTTGTTGTCCAGATCTCTTATGTGCACAATGTCCTTGCCAAAGGGCCATGCAGATAATTTGGCCATTTCCCAGGCTGCTCGTGTGTAAGGGAGGCCGATGATTGTGAGTGCGAACAGGAGGCCGTACACAAGCCACATCAGAGCCAGGTACCAGCCTCCAAGGACAAACCAGATTACATTTCCAGCGTAGCGCATAATAAATATCTCAAATTGATAAATGGATTTTGAGAGGTATCTAAGTAGCCGCTACGTGAATTTCAATTCACTGAACCTTTTTCTGCCCAGCCAGTGCTGCGTTGACTAGTGCGAAGGCTTCTGGAGCTGCCCAGTCGGCGGGTCCGAACATGGTGCCGATTTCGCAGCCGTCTTCACCAATCATGATTGTGCTTGGCAGGCCTGGGGCTTTGCCTTTGGTGCGCAGGTTGTTGAAGGTGTCCATGGTGTGGTCTGAGAAGTATGCCAGATCCTTCACGCCGATATCGCTCAGGAACTTCAGCGGCTTTGGATTGTTTTCACCACGGTCCATGTTAACGGCGATGACGTTGAACTCTTCGCTGCCTGCCTCACGCTGCAGTTTGTCCAGATGCGGCATCTCTTTGCGGCATGGGGCGCACCATGTGGCCCAAAGGTTGAGTAGTTTGGTGCCTTTCAGGTCTGCCATTGTGATCAGATTGCCGTCAGTATCATTAAATTTCAGCTGTGAGAGATTCAAAGGCTTCTCGGCAGGCAGGAAAGCGGCCACTTCGCCTGTGGTCAAACCCTTGAGATTTTTTGCGGTATTCATTGAAGAAGAGCAGGCGAGGGCTTGTGGATCCTCACTTTTTTGCTGATTAAGCGCCCATACGGCTCCGCCTACGACGACAAATCCAGCTAATGCTGCAATAAGCCCTTTTCCGAGGCCGAACTTTCCGGTAACTGTCAGTTTCTTCATATTAAACCCAAATCATAATGAGGCTAGACATGAGCAACCGCATGTGGGGGGGCCGTTTTGCGGAAGGGCCAGATGCAATCATGGAAGAGATCAATGCTTCCATTGATTTTGATCGCAAGCTCTACCGACAAGACATAGCCGGGTCCAAGGCTCATGTTAGCATGTTGGCTGCACAGGGCATCGTTAGCGCAGAAGATGCCGAAAAGATAGCTCAGGGTCTAGACACAATTCTGTCAGAGATCGAAGAGGGCACCTTTACCTTCTCTCGTGCGCTTGAAGACATTCACATGAATATCGAAGCGCGTCTGGCTGAATTGATTGGCCCGACCGCTGGCCGTCTTCACACAGCTCGTTCACGTAACGACCAGGTTGCCACAGATTTCCGTCTTTGGGTACGCGACTCTTTGGATGATCTTGAGGCACAGGTGACCGACCTGATGCAGGCTCTTGCTGAAAAAGCAGAAGAGCATGCAGCAGTTGTGATGCCGGGCTTTACACACTTGCAGTCCGCGCAGCCGGTGACTTTCGGCCACCACCTGATGGCTTATGTCGAGATGTTCTCTCGTGACCGCTCCCGTCTGCAAGATGCGCGTGCGCGTATGAATGAGAGCCCACTTGGCTGTGCTGCGCTTGCTGGTACGTCTTTCCCGATTGACCGTGAGATGACTGCGGCCTCACTTGGGTTTGACCGTCCGACTGCAAACTCTCTTGATGGTGTTTCTGACCGTGACTTTGCCATTGAAGCGCTGGCGGATGCCTCCATATGTGCGATGCACCTGTCTCGTCTGGCAGAAGAGATTGTGATCTGGTGTTCTGCCCAGTTCGGTTTCATCAAGCTTTCTGACAAGTTTTCGACCGGTTCTTCCATCATGCCGCAGAAGAAGAACCCGGATGCAGCTGAGCTGATCCGTGCGAAGACTGGCCGTATTTATGGCGCGCTGAACTCTCTTCTCGTGATGATGAAGGGTTTGCCGCTGACCTACTCTAAGGACATGCAGGAAGACAAAGAGCAGGCGTTTGACGCTCTGCCGAACCTGTCACTGGCTCTGGCAGCCATGACCGGCATGATGCGTGACCTTGAGCCGAATGTGAAAACGCTGAAGAAAGCTGCCGGTTCCGGCTATTCTACCGCGACTGATCTGGCTGACTGGTGTGTACGTGTGGTTGGCATGCCATTCCGTGATGCTCACCATGTGACTGGTGCACTTGTTAAGATGGCTGTCGATAAAGGTGTAGACCTGCATCGCCTGACATTGGAAGAGATGCAGAGCGTTGAACCGCAGATCACGGATGATGTCTACAGCGTTCTTTCCGTTGATAAATCTGTTCGCAGCCGTGTCTCTTATGGTGGCACAAGCCCGGTGAATGTGCGTAAGCAATCCCGACGTTGGCTTAAGCAGCTTGAGCGTGAGCAGAAGACGGAAAAGTAAGTCTGTTCTTCGGATGATCTTGCAGTCATCGTTGTTACGGTGCAGAAATAAAACTGAGAGTAGGCTCGGGTTCGCCCGAGTCAGTCCTTAGGTCGAATTTCTGGTTTGGTAAGATCATCCAGATTGGAGCAGAGAAAACATGAGCTCGCAAGGCATGAAAGACATTACAAAAAGCCGTAGTTCCAAGCTTTTGATTGGCCTCACAATTGTTGCACTCGGTCTGAGTGTTTCTGCTTGTGGGCGTAAAGGCAGTTTGGAAACGCCAAGCCAAGCTCGGGCGACTGCAGATGGTGCACCGCCACCCCTGAATGATGCTCCTGCACCTGAGATTCCTGGAGACAAGGACGAAAGTCTGTTTCTGGATCCGTTGATTGGTGCAGATGAGGATGATCCCGACTTCAATTTTTAGACTGGTTCGCTAAACCCTTCGGGGCAGGGCCAGTGCAGAGGACCTACATTGCATTACTTTGAGTTCAAGGATGGCGTGCTTCACGCTGAAGACGTTGCGCTGACTGAAATTGCAGCGGAAGTTGGAACCCCATTTTACTGCTATTCCCGCGCAACATTTGAACGTCACTTCAAGGTTTTTGATGGTGCGTTTGATGGAATAGATCATCTGACCTGTTATGCAATGAAGGCGAACTCCAACATCGCTATCTTGACGGTGTTGGCCAAACTTGGCGCTGGTGCGGACGTTGTTTCTGAAGGGGAACTGCGTCGTGCGCTGAAAGCGGGCATTCCTGCAAACAAGATTGTGTTTTCCGGCGTTGGTAAAACTCGTCAGGAAATGCGTTTTGCGCTGAATGCCGGCATCCTGTGCTTCAATGTGGAATCCGAGCCTGAGCTGAAGCGACTTTCTGCTGTTGCTTCCGAGATGGGTAAGACTGCGCCGATTTCTCTGCGCATCAACCCGGATGTGGATGCAAAGACCCACGCCAAGATCTCTACCGGTTTGGCTGCGAACAAGTTTGGTATTGCCTGGGACCGTGCACGCGCTGTTTACAACGAAGCTGCGCAGCTGCCGGGCCTGAAAGTGACCGGTATGGACATGCATATCGGCTCTCAAATCACTGAGCTTGGGCCATTCGATGATGCTTTGGAACGCCTTGGTGTGCTGATTGGCCTGCTGAAGGAAGATGGCATTGAGATTGACCACCTTGATGTAGGTGGTGGTCTTGGCATTCCTTACGGAAGCGGAATTGAAGCGCCTCTGCCTACTGAATATGCGAAGGTTGTTCGTAAACACATTGAGCGCCTTGGCGTGACGCTGATTACCGAACCGGGCCGCTTGATTGCTGGTAATGCAGGTATTCTCGTTACCGAAACGATCTACCGTAAAGAAGGTGAAGCGAAGAACTTCGTCATCGTGGATGCCGCGATGAACGATCTGATCCGCCCAACCCTTTACGAAGCGCACCATGATATTGGTGCAGTAAGTGAAGAACGCCAGAACGGTGAGCAGATGATGGCGGACATTGTTGGCCCTGTTTGTGAGACTGGCGATTATCTGGCTCGCGACCGTGAAATGCCGAAGTTTGAGGAAGGCGACCTGCTGGCCGTTTATTCTGCTGGTGCTTATGGTGCGACCCAATCCGGCACTTACAACACGCGTCTTCTGGTGCCTGAAGTTTTGGTTGATGGCGACAAGTTTGCGATCATTCGTCAGCGCCCGAGTTACGATGAGTTACTAAATCAAGACGTTGTGCCGAACTGGGTTGAAAAGGCTTAACTCTGTTTGAAAGCCCCTTAGGTTTGCCAGATTGCTGATCTACGTTAATCGCCGTATGCTCAAAAGAAAAAGCAGGCGGCGATTAGCGAGGCCTTTGTGACCCATCAGAATGAGAATGGCGGCAATAAAAACCTAAAGAATGCCATAGCTTCCGCAAGTGAATTGCGAGAGCATAAGAAGCGTTATGGCGAAGGGTCCGGGCTATTCGGCCTGTGGCAGTCCCTGTTTTCTCAAAGATTATCCTACCGATTGAAAAGGCTGGCTTTTAAAGCGCAGCTTTATTTGTTTTGGGAGCGATTTTGGCCCGCCATACAGGTGCCGCTTATTGTGGCGTGCCTGTATGTTGCCGTTAGCTTTTTAGGGTTGTGGCAGCTGCTTGGGTTTTATGGCTCTGCCGCTGGTTCTATCCTGTTTCTCGCTGTTTTCATTTGGAGTTGTTACCCGCTTTTACGTCTGAAGCTTCCCGGCGAAGCGGAGGGGCTGCGCAAAGTTGAGCTTGCCAGTGATTTGCCGCACCGACCTTTGCTCTCCTACAAGGATGAGCAGGCGACCGGGATGGATGACGAAGAGGCGCTTGCCTTATGGTCTGCGCACCAAAAGCGGTTGCGAGAACGGCTCAAGAATCTGCGCGTTGGGGGTGTTAATCCGCGCGGCTTTGCCAAAGATCCTTATGCTCTGCGTGTTTTCGCGGTTATGTTGCTGATGGTTGGATATTCCGTTTCGGATGCGAACCGATGGTCTAGCCTTTTGGCACCGTTCCAGTCTCAGGGTGTGGGAAGTGTTTTACCTGCTCGCATTGATGCGTGGGTGACGCCGCCTGCTTATACGGGTGAGGCGCCTGTCTTCCTGAGCGGAGATGCCAATCAACTGCGGGATTCCCGAGATGCGCTTTCCATTGCCAGTGGCAGTGAGGTGTTGGTGCGTGCGCAGGGCACAGGTGAGTTCTCCGTTGTTTATTTTTCGCGCCGCGGACAAGAGGTTTTGGAACCGGAACGTGTTCAACCGGGTGCTGGTGAAAGCTCTGATGAGCTGAAAACCACCGAATGGCGGTTTCCGTTGAACTCAAGCGGGCGCTTGCAGATCCTTCAAAATGACTCTCCGAAATATTCCTGGAAGATTGCGATACGACCTGACTTGCCGCCGCGCATTCGTTTGTTTGATGATCCGGAAGAGCAGCTTTCCGGCAGTCTCAAGCTGACTTATCTGGTGCAGGATGATTACCGCGTGGTTTCTGCCGAAGCCATTATGGAGCAGGTTCAGCGCGGGGATGCGGATAAGGCGGGCCGATCTTTGGTGGAGGCGCCGCGGTTTAATCTGAGCTTGCCGCCCAAGGATGCCAAAATGGCGGTTGGGCAGACCTTTCAAGATCTGACGGCCCATCCATGGGCAGGTTCTGAGGTGGCT
This sequence comes from Pseudovibrio sp. Ad26, assembly GCF_001623285.1. Classification (NCBI taxonomy): domain Bacteria; kingdom Pseudomonadati; phylum Pseudomonadota; class Alphaproteobacteria; order Hyphomicrobiales; family Stappiaceae; genus Pseudovibrio; species Pseudovibrio sp. Ad26. The sequence goes on along the minus strand of NZ_LMCE01000004.1, from coordinate 32,736 downwards.
CTTGTACTTGTTGCTCGTGATGAAGCTGAGCAAGAAGGACGCTCGCAGCCCGTCTATATCAAGCTGCCGGAGCGCCGCTTTAATAAACCGTTGGCGCGTGCTGTTGTTGAGCAGCGCCGTAATCTGGCAATGAACGTTGAGAGCTACCCGCAGATGGTGGATGCGCTGGATATGCTGATGATTGCGCCGGAGCGGTTCATTGATGATGCAGGGTCTTATCTGCCTCTGCGGTTTGCTTATGCCGAGCTGGTTGCCGCCGAAACAGATGAGCAGCTGACAGACATGCTGGATGTGCTTTGGAATGTGGCGCTGACGATTGAGGATGGTGGCTTATCTGCTGCTGAGCGAGCTTTACGTGAGGCACAGGAGGCTTTGCGGCGAGCGTTGGAGCAGGGCGCATCAGAGCAGGAGATTGCTGAGCTGATGAGTGATCTGCGCAAGGCGCTGGATGATTACCTGAAATCCATGGCCCAGCAAATGCGCGAGAACCCTCAGCAGCTTGGTCAGATGCCGATGGATGAGAACTCTCAACAGATCACGCCACGGGATCTGGATGACATGTTGCGCCGCATGGAAGAACTGGCGAAAACCGGTTCGTTAGAAGCAGCACGCGAGTTGCTGGCGCAAATGCAGCAGATGCTGGAGAACATGCAAAATGCGCAGCAACAGCAGCAGGCGCCGAGCCAGCAGCAACAAGAGATGTTGCAGGCTTTGGAAGACTTAGGCGAGATGATCCAGAAGCAGCGCAATTTGATGGATGAAACGCATAAGTTTGATCCGGACAGCCAGCAGCGTCGACCCGGTCAGCGCAACGATCAGCAGGATAAGCGTGGTCAGGGCGGTGAGATGACCAGCGAGGAGGCTCAGCAGGCCTTCCGCGAGTTGCAGCAGCAGCAGCGCAACCTCTCTGATGACCTGCAGAAGCTGCTCGACAGCATGGCAAACAACGGCGCCAAACCGAGCAAGGATCTGGATAGTGCTGGTAACTCCATGGAGGATGCTGGTGATGCGCTTGGTGCACAACAGGCTGATGAGGCCGTTTCTGAGCAGAGCCAGGCTCTGGAATCCCTGCGCAAAGGTGCTCAACAGCTCGCAGAACAGCTTGCTGGACAGGCTGGTGGGCGAGGGCAGGCAACCAATTCTCCGCTTAACGAGGATCCGCTTGGTCGTATGCGCCGCGTTGAGGGGCCGGAGTTTGGTAGTCAGGTGAAAGTGCCGGATGAGATTGAGGTTCAGCGTGCGCGGCGTATTCTTGAAGAGCTGCGTCGCCGACTTTCCGATCCAGACCGCCCACAGCTTGAGTTGGAGTATCTGGAGCGACTGATGAAGCGGTACTAATCAGCGGTTTCTGGATGCTTTAATGAAGGGTTAGAGAACTAGATTGACCGCGACGCTGGTCCTTCCGGTTTTCTTTGCCATTTGGTGGCTCCTTCATTGTGACGCCTGCTTTAGCTCTTATACTTTCCTCTATGAGCACAGATCAAAACAAACCCGAAGCTCTGGCGCACATCATTGAAGAAGTGATGGATGACTGCATAAGGGTGTTTGTGCTGAAGGGGCTGGATGCCTGCTCCATGGAAGATTTTTATGAGGCATGTGGGCCACACCGAGCCTATGTGGAACAACACTATACGACCAAGCATGAGTTTTGTGCGGCGGTTATGCTGTGGTGGCTCAACAGCATATTTGCTGAGCTGAAAAGCACGATTTCACTACACTCCAACCTGCATTCTGCCATTGAAGCGGTGCTTTATGAGTTCATCGATATCTGTGTTGGTCATCGTGAAAGCAAGCACGGCGATAAGTTCTGTGTGCTCGACAATATGGCGTTGTTTGATGAGGAGCTGCTGGCAAAGTTTGCGATGTACTATCAGGAGGGTGTGAAGCACTTTCGCTTGAAGTTCATGGATCTGAAGAGTGAGTTGCGAGACCCTGATGACATAGAAAAGCTTTTGATCTTCTATGTGATGATCCTTGAGGGGCTTTATGTCCTGATCCGGCGCGGGTTCTCTCGCAATATGCTTTTCGAGTACGCGGATATGAGCCTGCATACGCTGGAATTTTACGAGAAATGCTCCTCTGACAAGGCTACTGATTAAAAGGCTGCAGGCAGCATATTGGGGAATGGAGCAGCTGCCTGCGTGGATGTTTGGTATGAGCGGCGGGCTTTAGGCTACCAAACCTTCATCAAAAATCGCCATATCGCTGTTTGAGATTGTGTGGCGAAGAGCTTTCAGCGGCTGATACTCTTCGTCATTATAAAAGCCTTCAGCGTGTGCTTTTGTTGGAAACTCCATGAGGATGAAGCGACCATCGGGGAGATTGCCTTCAGTAGCTTCCAGATTATCGATGATAGAGAGTGCTTTACCGCCGTGGCGTGTGAGAATGGCGTGGGCGTTTGGTAGATAGTCTTTTGAATGAACTTCAGTGTCCTCAACACGAACCCATGAAATCATATAGGCTGGCATGGTCTTTTCCTTTCCTGCTTGATTTGCCTGTTGAGCTCAATCTAAGTCTGGCTCGGATGAACTCAATCAGGCACTTTCAGGTAACCATGAAAGAAATTTGGATATGAAACAGATCAGCCATGAGAAATACACCCTGGATTGCCCAAGCCGTCAGTTGCTGGAGATGCTTTCTGACAAATGGGTGCCTGCGCTGATCATCATTCTATCCGAAGGTCCGCGCCGTCCGGGTGATCTACAGCGTTCACTGGAGGGCATTTCCAAGAAGATGTTGCGGCAAACCCTCAAAAATCTTGAGATATGGGGCCTTGTAGACCGGCAGGATTACGAGACTGTGCCGCCTCGCGTCGAGTATGCGCTGACGGATCTGGGGCTCAAGTTCATGGAGCCTTTGGCCCTGTTATGTCATTGGGCAGCACAGAATGGAGATGATGTGTTTTCGATCTACAGCAAGAAACTCGCAGCAGCTGGTAAACTGGAACTGCCTGAAGATGTTGATGGTGGCTTAACTGCTCACCATTTGCCGCAGTAGCTGCTGCGCAAGTGTGAGTGCTGGGTCGTTGCCATGCCGGATATCTTCTGACGTTGGCATAACCGGATAATCTGGTTGGATACCCACGCCTTCGAACCTTGTTCCATCCGGGAAATCAGCGCGCTTTGCAGAAATGGTGAGTTGTGTTTTTGGCAGCGGGGCTTCGAAGTAGGGCTGTCCGGTTGAGCCCGCGGACGCTTCTCCAACGATTGTTGCGCGACCGGAATGTTTTAGCGGGATTAAGAGGTCCTCGGTTGCTGAGCCGCTACCTACATCAATCAGAATGATAAGCTCTCCCCGAAACGGTGTTGCGCTAGCCGGGAAGGCTTCGTCCTTTGTGAGGAGACGCATAGGTGTTGTTTCACGGCAGGCCGGGATCGGCTCCAGGCAAAGCTTTGGCCTGAAAAACAAAACGCGACCGCTCGGAGGAGGGATCGCGTTTCTTGAAACTTTATTGGGGAAGGCTTTAAGCAAACGCGGTTTGCTGAGAGCCTTCTTCTTCTGCCAAGGCAGTGGTGACGGCTTTTCTGACTTCCACCAGTGAAAATGGTTTTGTCAGAACGTCCTTCACGCATTTGCCGACTTCTTCAGAGCGTTCACGCTGGTCTGCGTAACCGGTCATCAGAAGGATTGGCAGGCCCGGATAGCGAGCGCTACTTTGCATAGCAAGTTCGATACCGTCCATCTCCGGCATTCTGATGTCGGAGAGCAGAAGGTCAAACTTGCCCTGCTGTTGCAGCAGTACAAGAGCGGCTTCGGCGCCATCTTCTACGGCGGTCACTTTGTGCCCGTCCAGCTCCAATGCACGTTTTACAAAGGCGCGGACCGCATCATCGTCTTCCGTCAGAAGTATGTGAGCCATTATAGCCCCCCTAGTTAGTCGTCACCTTCCTGCGGCACGTAGCCGATGAATGGCAACTGTCTCCATGCATGCCCCATGTCCATACCGTAGCCGACAACGAATTTATCCGGACAATCGAAGCCCGTGTAATCCGATTTAACATCGGCTTTTCTGTGGTTCGGTTTGTCCAGGAGTGCAGCAATCCGGACAGACTTGGCTCCACGTGCGGCGATCATGTCGCGTGCAAACTTCAGAGTGCGGCCAGATTCGAGAATATCATCGACCAAGATGACGTCTCTTCCGGTCACGTCGCTTTCGATATCGCGGAGGACTTTTACCTCTCCTGACGACACCGTTCCACTTCCATAACTTGAAAGGTGTAAAAATTCCATTTCCGGAACGGAACCTGCTCTGTGCAAAGCACGGGCAAGGTCAGCTGCAAAAATGAAGCTTCCTTTCAAGACCGCTACTACGAGGAGATTGTGAGGCTTGTCCTGTGAGATAGCTTCTGCGACGGCTTTTACGCGTGCCGCGATTGCTTCTTCATCAAACAGCACGCGGATTTCCGGGTTACCGGTCATCTAATGCTCGCTCTTTTCTTTTGGCGCTCAACAAAGCGCAATTGAATGTCGGCGGCTCGCTCTGGCGGATTGTTTAGCCGAGCTCTGAACCGGGTTTTATCACCTGGTGCAAGCCAGTCTTCTCTTGGCTCAACAATCCAGGAGTGTATCTCTTGCGTGTCCAGTGAGCGCAACGCCAGCTTAATCGCCGGAATATACGTCTCGCTTCTTGTAATATTTTCTACAGAACCTTCCACAACAAGCACGACGGAACCGTCGTCCACCTCACGGAAGGTTCTCAGATCCTTAAATACAAGACCACGCAGATTTACGGTCATACCAGCCAACTGGTAAAGACCAGCCAAATCGGGGAAGGTTCTTACAATTGATTCACGGTAGTGCACAGCTGAAAAACAGAGTGCTAGTGAAGCAGCAAGAAGACTTGCGCCCAGCAGGCCTTTCGCGCTTATAACACCTGATTTGCGGGATGACTTAGTTTTTTTTCTAGATCTTCGGTTGGACTTCTGAGAGGCGCCTTCAGATTTCTTCTTCTCGTCGGATATGTCATCCTCAGAACCCGCTGATTCCTCTGATGCCTCATAGGATTTGCTGGCTTTGTCACCTGACTGAGTGCTGGTGTCCTCACCCATAGAACCGCTTGAAACTGAAGGTTCTTCTTTGGGTTTTCCTACAAGGTCTTCTTCTGAAAACGCTTCGTGACGGTCCGCTTTGTCGCCGATGCCAGCCCAATCTTTTTCATCAAAGTCTTCGGAGAAAGAGGGTTCCTTGCGATCATCATCGGGTGTTGAATTGTTGTGTACTTCCGGCTCTGCATCAAGTGCAGTGCCCCAATCGTCCTCTACCTCAGGTGTAACCTGCCAGATATGATTGCAGCTGGCGCATTTTACTTTGCGGCCAGTCTCTCCAATTTTGTCCGTGGGGATCTCATAGGCAGTATTACATTGAGGGCAGATAATTTTCATCGAGTGCGGTCCAAAAGCGGATTACCTTTAAAAGGAATGGTCAAGCCGCTTAAATCCTTCATTTTCTAGCGTATTCCTTTCCGAAAGCGGAAGGAAGCTGTCAGGAATACGTCTCAGAGCCACCAAATATGCAATGTACTCACAAGTACTCAAATGCGCAGGTTTTGACCAGCCTAAATACAGGTACTTCACGTCAGGTTGAGTGACTAGAATTTATTCTATCTGAAGTATGAGGACCTCTATATCCTTAATGAAGTGTTAATTTATTCGAGGGATATCCAAAGGAACAGGCTCGCATAAATTTGCAGGGGTAAGTTCAGTCAAAAATTGAACGCGAGAAAATTATTTTTTAGAGTGATTTGCACGAGTTTGGCCTCATTTTTCTGATAAGGCGAAACCTCACGTCTGCTAGGGGAACTTTCGGTGATACGCTTTGAGAATGTGGGACTTCGGTATGGCATGGGCACTGAAGTACTTCGGGATTTGACCTTTTCCATTGAGCCGCAATCTTTTCAGTTTCTCACTGGTCCTTCAGGTGCGGGCAAAACAAGTTTGCTGCGCCTGTTATTCCTTTCTATGCGCCCCACTCGCGGGCTGATTTCAGTTTTTGGCAAAGACACTACCAAAATCGCAAAGGCTGAGCTGCCGTCCATGCGCCGCCGGATTGGCGTGGTGTTTCAGGATTTCCGTTTGCTGGATCACCTGACCACCTACGAGAACGTGGCGCTGCCTCACCGTGTTGCGGGGAAATCCGAGGCAGAGTACCGTCCTGATGTGATTGATTTGCTGAAGTGGGTGGGACTTGGTGACCGTATGCATGTGCTGCCGCCTGTTCTTTCTGGTGGTGAAAAGCAGCGTGCTGCTATTGCGCGGGCGTTGATCACGCGGCCTGAAGTTTTGCTCGCGGATGAGCCGACAGGTAACGTGGATCCTCCGCTTGCCCGCCGTTTGTTGCGTTTGTTCATTGAGCTGAACCGGCTTGGCACTTCCGTGGTGATCGCAACCCATGATTTCCATTTGCTGGAGCAAGTGGAAGCTCGGCATCTTATCCTCAACGACGGGCGGTTGGCTGTTCATGACTGATACTCAGCAAAGACGAGAACCGCCAATGTCTGGCCCGAAGTCGGGGCCAAAACGCGCGCCTGCTGGACAAAAAAGGCCTAGCAGACCGCGGAAAGGGCCGCCAAAAGGCAAGGGTGGTCGCCCGGTCAAAAAAGCGGCGGGTGCAAAACCTTCTGGTTTGCGATTCAAGCTCAAAGCGAGGCCTGCTCCGATTGTACCGCCGCAGGCGATCTCCGGTCAGGCCTTGATGCTTGTTGTGGCGATCATGAGTTTTCTGGCCTGCCTGACCGTTGGGTTTGTGGCCATCGTCAATGATGCGGCGAATGACTGGACGAATGATCTGGTGCGCGAGGTCACTGTGCAGATCCGTCCTGCGGATGGCGTGAACATGCTGCAGGAGATTGATCGCACGTTGGCTCTTGTTCGCGAGTTTCCCGGTGTTGGGGATGCGCGTGCGCTCTCTGATGAGGAAACCAAGGGATTGCTTCAGCCCTGGCTTGGGGCCGGGCTTGAACTGGAAGAGCTTCCGGTTCCGCGTCTGGTTCTGGTGGAAATAGATGATCCTGAGTTGCTTAATCTGGCAGATATGAAGGCAAAGATTGAGCAGGATATTCGTGCAGCCTCAGTAGATGATCACCGTGTCTGGAACCGTCAGCTTTCAGCTATGGCGAACACAGCGGTGCTTGTGGGTTTTGGTATTCTGGTGCTCGTGCTGTTTTCCATGGTGCTCTCCGTCATTTTTGCGACGCAGGCTGCAATGTCCGGTAACAAGGATGTGGTTGAGGTGCTGCACTTTGTTGGTGCGGAAGTTAGCTTTATTGCCTCCGAGTTTCAGCGTCACTTCCTGGTGTTAGGGCTTAAAGGCGGGGTCATTGGCGGTACGATTGCTGCACTGAGCTTTCTGGTCATCGGTTTCTTTGGCAGTTCAGACATCACTTCCGTCAGCGGTAATCAGGTTCAGGCCCTGTTTGGGGCGGTGCAGGTGAGTGCGATCGGGTACGTTGGAATTGTTGCCGTTGTGGTGCTTGTTGCGGTCTTGACCGCCCTGACGTCTCGTCTGGCTGTCCACAGACATTTGGCAAATATGGATTAAGTGTCGTTTTCTTCCCATTTTCGCCAGTTCTGATATGTAGTCAGGAAAATATTCGTTCAGGTTTGTGGCTATAAGCATTGTAGCGACATCATGGAGCATTCTTTGAATACGCGCGACACAGCGGCTAAATTTAAAGCACCCGGTGAGCAAGAGCCGGTACCAGCCAGCGTTGATAAACGCTCTGGCCGGAAGTCGTTTGTCCGGCGCAGTGTCCGTTTCTTGTTTTTGTTGTTTCTGATTTGCTCTGTCGCTTTTGCAGCTGGCTTCCTGTGGTTTGTGGAAGTTTTGCAGCCCGCTGTGCAGGCCGTTGTACCCAAACATGCTGATGGCATTGTTGTTTTGACTGGTGGTCGAGACCGGATTTCGCAAAGTCTGGATCTTCTGGAAGTGGGAAGCGCGAAGCGTCTTTTGATCTCTGGCGTTCACCCATCAACCAGTGCGAAGCAGATTGCGCGGCTTAATTCCAAACGGATGTGGTTGTTTGATTGCTGCGTTGATCTGGACCGAAAAGCGCTCAATACCATCGGGAATGCCGAGGAAACGGCGAACTGGGTGCGAAAAAATCAGTTCAGCTCACTGTTGGTCGTTACCAGTGCCTATCACATGCCTAGAGCGTTGGCCGAATTGCAAGTTCGCCTGCCGGATGCTGAGCTTTACCCAAGCCCTGTCTACCATAAAGAGCTGGATTTAGAGCGTTGGTATGAAAGTTCTTCGATAACAAAGCTTCTCCTCCGCGAATATGTGAAGTATATCCTCGTTCGGCTGCGAGTTGAGCTGGACGCTGTATTCCCTGTAAGACACTCCTCTTAATTTCGTAAGATGGAATCTGAATTCACCTTGGCATAGTGCTGGGTGGAAATGGTTGTGAAGGTCCTATGCTCGTCCTGCGTTCCGTTCTTTTTAACGTGCTTTTTTACATCAGCACCCTGATCATTATGATCGCATGTATGTTTTTGTTTATTCTTCCTGTCCGGTATTGCTGGTGGCTGCTGCCATTTTGGTGCCGTGTAGAGAAGTTTTTGTTGCGTTGGGTTGGTGGTGTAAAATCTGAGATCACAGGCCTCGAAAATCTGCCAGATACGGGCTGTGTCATCGTTTCCAAGCACCAGTCTGCCTGGGAAACGTTTGCGCTTGCTGAGTATTATCGTCAGCCTACGTTTATCTTGAAGCGAGAGCTGCGCTGGGTGCCATTCTTTGGTTGGTATCTGATGAAGTTCCGCCAGATCCCTGTTGATCGCGGTAAAAAGGGTAAGGCCCTTGCTGCCATGGGTAAGAGAGCTGCTGAGGCGATTGCGGAAAATCGCAATATCATCATCTACCCTGAAGGAACACGCCGTCCTGCTGGTGCTGAGCCACAATACAAATATGGTATAGTGCACCTTTATAAGACGCTGAATTGTCCGATTGTTCCGATTGCTCTTAACTCAGGTGTTTATTGGCCGCGTCGCCGCTTCTTCCGTTTCCCTGGCACGATCAAAGCAGAGATCCTTGAGCCTATTCAGCCAGGCTTGCCACCGGAGGAATTCTTCAAGCTTTTGCAGGAACGGATCGAGACTGCCTCTGACCGTTTGCTGGATGAAGCGGAAAAAGATACGCCGGATAACATTATCATCAAAGAAGCTCGTGTACTGCAGGCAGAATATAAGAAAAAATAAAGATTTTGCGTGGAAATCAGATGTTTCAAAGGAAGAAAGCCGCCTTTGCCTTAAAGGCGGCTTCTTTTTTTGACAATGCTCTGGCTTAACTTGTAACATGTTCGCAGTTTGTTCTATAAAGTACTATGGGAAATAGCAGGAGAAATCAGGAGAGTGCGTTGCAGTACTCATTGTTTGATGATCGCTTGCCAAGTGGCAGGTCTCCACGCGTGTCAGAGGAGCTAGGTGCTGGCAGCCAGTTTAAATACTGGTCTGGGGCATCCGGGCATCGTTACCTCTTTACCCGGATCTCTCCGGAAGAGGTTTCTGACTATGCGGAGAACCTTGTTCTGATCACAGACAAGAAGAGCGAAGCCGTTGTCTGGCTCGGGTTTTTGGGTATGTCGAATGAAAAGACCCCAATGCCTGCGCTGAAACCTTCGCAGGGTGCATACGTACATCTTCTGGCAGAAGACAGCGCGGAGAGGGATCGCGCTCACAATGATCTGCGTACGGGGATCTTTTCTTATATCAAGCAGGAAGACGAGTAGTCGAAACCTGAGGTTATATCGAGAGTTGTCGTGCCAGCCATTCTACGTTCTGGTCTTTAATACCCATTTCCTTCATATGCGCGTGAGTGTTGAGTACATACTCCGGATTTGCGCCAGACTGACCCACAGCCCCCTTTACAATCTGCAATTGGTCTTTTAGCGGTAACGCACCTGCATATTGCTCGTGTTTCTGGTCTGCAACGAATGTGACTGCACGAACTTTGGTGCCTTCCTCGTCCAGCAAACGGACACGGCGGTGTGTTTCCAGATACACCATGGTTTGCTGTTCACGCTCGCGGAGATACCCAAGTGTGTGCTGCCAGTTTTCTGGTGAGACCCTGAATGCTATGCCGATGCAAGCACCGCCTTTATCCAGCCCAAATACCAGTCCAGGGTTGTCTTGAGTCCCGCGATGAACCCATGAATACACACAGAGAGATCTATGAACGCCATGCAAGATTGCGGGGACTGCTTGCTCGAAAGTAAAGCCAGGGCGCCAAATTAGTGAGCCGTAGCCAAATATCCATAAATCTCGCATAACTATTTTCTCGTAGAATTCTTTGAGTGACACGCCTATCAGGCTCGTAATCAGCATGCAACTCACAGCACTGTGTGAGGGTAACGGAGAGTAGATGACTGAACCAAAAGTATCCCGGCCTCCAAGAAAGTCGGCGTATTTCGTTTTGGCGATCCTTGTCGCCTTGATTATTGGCGGGTGGTCCGCCTATTGGGCAGTTGGGCGCGGTATTGTTTCTGACGTTATTCGCAATGGCGTGAAGGTTGCTGAAGCAGACGGCGGAAGTCTTGAATGTGGTGACCAGCAACTTGGCGGTTATCCGTTCCGATTTGAACTGACCTGTACCCCGTTCCGCATGGACAAGAACGGAGAGTGGTATTTTATCAATGAGTTACGTGGTGTAGCGCTGGCTTATAACCCGACCCATGTGATCTTTGAGGCGACTGGCCCTGCTGAGGCAAACTTTGGCCAGCAGGGGCCTGCATACTCTGCGCATTGGAAAACGGCTCAGGCGAGCGTGGTGGCTGAAAACAGTAAGCCTGCTAAAATTGACGCTGTCTTTAAAGAGCCGAAGCTGACCTACACCATTGGCGAGCAGTCTGTTGAGCTGAATGCTGAGCGGACAGAAGCGCATATGCGCCGCGTTGAAGGCAATGAGGACGCGCTTGATCTGGCTGTGCAGGTCAATGGCCTGACAGCAGGTAAAGTGTCTGATGATGTGCCGCTAGATATCAGCCTTGTTATTCAGTTGCCGGAGGGTTCAAAGCTTCTGGACGGCAAAGTTCGCAATATTGCTGATTTGATGGTTGATGAAGAATTAAAGGTCAACCTCTCCAGCTTGCAGCTGAAAAGCGGCGAGTTTTCCGTCAACACGGGTGGTGATCTGGTGATTGACCGTCAGGGGCGTTTGAATGGAACGCTGCCACTGGTGATCACTGGTATTCATCAGCTGGAGGATGTGTTGCGACCATTGTTCCCACAAGGCTCCAAGATGCTTGAATCGCTGCAAAAGACTGCGATGAGTATTGGGCAGGGAAGTGCGGTAAATGGCGTGCCGACGCTCAAGATCCCAGTGACCATAGAGAATGGGCGTGCTCGTATCGCGTTCTTTGATCTGGGGCCTGTGCCTCAGCTGATCATAAAAGAAAGCGGCTCGTAAGAGCCGCTTTTGGTTTATGCGAGAGCCAGACGGTCAATCGGGACGATGAAGCTGTCTTTGTCGTCTGGTTCTGCCAGATTTTCAAAGAGGCTGTTGTCGACCTTGTTTTTGTTTGGCACCAGCCAGCGGACGTGAAGCCAGTCACGTTCTTTACCGATCCTGGAGATTTCTTCCACGAGAGTGCGACCAATGCCGGTATGGCGGTGGTTCTGCACGACGTAGATATCATCCAACTGGCCAATGCGCAGGCCAGAAATCAGGTCTGGAATGTCAAAGAAAGCGGCAAACCCAACAAGTGTTTCGCCTTGGAATGCACCAATGATTTCGATGGACTTGTCTTCGAGCAGGCGCTCGGAGAAGACTTCGTCCGGGCGACGTGGAGCACCGCGCTTGAGAGCTTGAGCATTCTCTGCAATGAGAGGGGCCAAGTCTGGCGCGTCACCGGGTTTTAAGGCTCTAAAAGAAAGATCAGCCATTATACCTCTTCCCGTTCCTTCGTTTGATTTTGCGTTATAGAGTGACCCCAAAAATCCGTTAAAATCAAGGTGTGAAAGTCTCATAGGGCTTGGATTTTTGTGGGATGCCTAATTCCTGAGACTGGTTTGATTTTTATCGATGCCATTATTGCGGCCAAAGACCTAGTGTTTGACGGTTCAAAACTGGCAAATAGCACGAATGGTGAGTAGTGAAGGCGGGTTGAGGCCTCTAAACTCAGCCTGATTTTGCAACGCAACAGGAAGTGCCATGTCTAGCTCAGAGCAAGTTCACAGTATCAGACCGCGTCGAAGTGCGCTTTACATGCCGGGCTCAAACGCACGGGCATTGGAAAAGGCCAAAGGGCTGAATGTGGATGTGCTGCTGCTGGACCTTGAAGACGCCGTTGCGCCTGATGCCAAAGAGATGGCGCGTACTCAAGTGTGTGAGGCTGTCGCTGGCGGCGGTTATGGGTATCGTGAGCTTGTTATTCGCATCAATGGTATGAAGACCCCGTGGGGTCAGGAAGACCTGAGAGCAGCTGTTGCTGCCAAGCCGGATGCTGTGCTTCTGCCGAAGGTGGAAAGCCTTGCCGATATCAAGCCTGTTGCGGATTATCTGACTGAGCAGGGGGCTGATAGTGTTCGTATCTGGGCGATGCTTGAGACGCCGGGTGCTATCCTCAATGCTTCCGAGATTGCAGAGGCTGCCAAGGATCCGCATAACCGTCTGGACGTGTTTATTATCGGCACCAATGATCTGAGCAAGGAGAGTGGTGCCAAGATCTTGCCGGGTCGTGCTGTCTTGATGCCATGGCTGATGACCTTCCTGGCAATCGCGCGTGTTGGTGGTGCGGATATTCTGGACGGTGTTTACAACAACTTCTCTGACCTTGAAGGCTTTGCGGAAGAATGTAAGCAGGGTGCCGAGATGGGGTTGGATGGTAAGACCTTGATCCACCCCAAGCAGCTTGGACCTTGCAACACTGCCTTTGCGCCAAGCAAAGCGGATGTTGAGTGGGCGAAGAAGATGATTGCCGAGTTTGAATTGCCAGAAAACCAGAGCAAAGGTGCTGTGCAGGTTGACGGCAAGATGGTTGAGCGTTTGCATGCAGATATTGGCCGCAAAACGGTTGCGATTGCTGAGGCTATCAAACGGCACGTGAACGCGTAAATTTGAACTCTGCGCACGTTTTAACCTCTGGTATCTGATAGGTGTGGCTGGTAGGTTCCCGCCCACACTCGAAGAATTTAAAGGAATAAACATGCGCCTTTACCGCCTCATCACCGAACCGGATTCTGCAAAGTTTTGTCACCGTGTTACTGAAGCGCTCAACAAAGGTTGGGAGCTTCAGGGCTCGCCAACCATGACTTATGACGCAACTCAGGGCCTTACCATTTGTGGTCAGGCTGTGGTCAAGCATGTTGATGGTGAGAAGTACACGCCAGAGACCAAGCTCGGCGCTTGGTAAGTTAATCTGTTCAAGGCCTGCAGCAATGCAGGCCTTTTTCGTTATAAGCTTCGGTTGCTTAACCGAAGTTGTTTGAAGGAGCGTGGAGCAGTGAGGTAAATTCCTGCCGCAACGTGGTGTCGGTTTTAAAGTCCCCTTCGAAATACCGTGTAACCATTGAAACGCCCGGCTTACGAATGCCTCTTGTGGTCATACACATGTGGGCTGCTTCAATGATGACTGCGACCCCGCGTGGCTCAAGCGCTTGCCAAATTGCATCACCAATCTGAGCGGTGAGGGTTTCCTGTATCTGCAACCGTTTAGAATACGTCTCCACAACGCGAGCAAGCTTGCTGATGCCGACAACGCGGCCAGCAGGCAAATAGGCAACATGGGCTTTGCCGATGATAGGGACGATGTGGTGTTCGCAATGAGATTCCAGACGCATGTTGCGCAGGATGATCAAGTCATTGTAGCCGTCGGTTTCTTCAAAGGTTTGGGTGAGCAGTTGCTTGGGGTCTGTCTCATAACCTGCAAAGAAATCCTCGTAGGCGCGGGCAACTCGGGCTGGCGTGTCAATCAACCCTTCGCGCTCCGGATCATCTCCTGACCATTCGATCAAGGTTTTTACAGCGGCTTCAGCATCTTCCCTTGAGGGGCGTTTGCGTGCCTGATCTTTGGTCGGCGTTTCGCTCAACAGCATACTTCTGGTTCCTGATGGGTGGAGGTATGCTGATATTATTGTAATAGTATAACATTACAATCAAGTGGATTGTTGTAGAATGGCTTCTAAAACACCCCGATAAATAGCTCTAACGCGATGATGATGGTTTGGGGAAGCTTGCCAGAAGTTGGTGAGGCCAGGACCCGCATTCAGCTCCAGAACATTAGCGGATGCATCGTTTTTGCTGAGATCATCACAAAGGATGTCTACGCCTGCATAGCGTAGGCCACACACACGCGCAGCTTCCACGGCCAGGTTTTTGAAGCGGTGAGAGGCGAGGTCGGTTACGTCGACGGCTTCTCCGCCCGTTGAAAGGTTGGCGTTGGAAAGAAGCTGAAGGAATTCTCCATCGGGTAGCACGGACGTCAGATCGTAGCCTGCTGCCTGAATGGCTTTAAGGATGCGGGGATCGTTACTTTCAATCTTGTAGCCACCGCTTCTGGTGGTGAGGGTTTTGATCTTGTTAGCCAAGAGTTCTGCGATAGGGTGAGAGCCGTTTCCGATAAGGGAGAGAGGGCGCCGTTCTATGATTGCCAGAATGGTTCCATCAAGCACAATCACGCGATAGTCGCGGCCTGAGACAGCTTCCTGAACCAGCATGCGATCGTTGGATCGTAAAGCGTTTGTCAGGTGGGCGTTGAGTTCCGCCTCCTCGGAGATCTTTTGAACACCGACGCCTTGGGTACCTTCATTGGGTTTGATGAAAACCGGATAGCCGAGTGACTGGGCGATATCGCCTGCTTCTGTAAGCGTGTTCAGGCTTTTGGCGACATGCGGGTTGGCGGTGCTGAGTTGCCTGATGGCTTTGTCTGAATGAATGAGCTTGAAGTCTGGGGTTGGTAGACCGGCATCTTGCAAGAGGCGACCGCAAAAGTCTTTGTCCCGTGCGGCTTCTCCAGCGGCATAACTGTTAAGTGCGAAGGCTCCGCCCTTGATGGGGAAACGCATGCCGCTGCCTGTTTCTATGTAACCGAAATAGAAGAACTCGCTGTCGAGGGCGAGTTTGATGCCTTTCTCCTGACACAACTCGGCGAGCAAGCGTGGGGCAAGAGGAAGGTTCGGGAGGTCAGGCGAAACAGGGATAAACTGCATTCAAATTCTCAAGCTAATAAAAAAGGAGCGCCGAAGCACTCCTCTTCATACATCAGTTTTTGTAGCAACGCTTTAGTTGTTACCGCGTCTTTGACGGGAGTTCGCAATGTAATCGATCTTGAACAAATCCGGATTAGTCGCGCCGTTTTCAGTCACGTCATAGATTGCAACAGAAGTGTCGTAACCCTGTGCGTCGCGTACGGTCCATTGCTTGAGCTTGTAGTTTCTTGCGTCGAAAATCAGCGTCAGGCGGCCAGATGTGAAACGGGTTTTGTCGTCGATCGCAATTGTGATGAGATCTGGCTCAACAACCACGTTGGTTACATTGGCGTCTGTCTTAAGGTCGATTTTATCAGCCAGCAGGAAGCGCAGAGGTGTCTGGGAAAGCGGCCAGATGTCCTGTGTCTGCAACTTACGGTCCTTCACTGAAACCATGCTGCCGTCAGCAATGATGTCGAGTGTAGAAGGCTTGTTGTAGTAGAAGCGGACTTTGCCCGGACGGCTGATGAAGAACTGCCCTTCAACACGTCCACCAGTTGGGCCAAATTGCACGAACTTGCCGTGCATGTTGCGGACGGAATTGAAATACTTGCTAACGGCGTCAATGGCTTGCACGTTAGTCAGCGCGACCGGCTGTGCCTGCTGGGCTGTTTGAGCGGCGGAGTGTTCCGCAGTTAGTGGGACAGAACCAATAAAAAGCGCTGCTGCAATTGCGAGGCTTTTGCCAATCCTACCAAAAGAGATCGCCTGAGATGCAATCATAAATATAACTCCGCTGTCAAAACTCGTAGAACAACCGTAAGGCGAGTTGATTAACTCTTCTCTAAATCCAGCTTGCGGTTATTTGTGAACCCTCATTCTGAAAGGCTATCGTTACCATAAGGCGAAGATGGGGCATATGCCTCAAATTCCATAAAATCGCCTAGAGATCTCCGAAAAGACTGATCAACTTTTCGGGAGTGTTTTACAGCAGTCTACCCGTGATTGGCTACAGGCAGACTGCTGCAAGATAAGTATCAGAACTGCTCGCCGTTTTCTGGGAGCAGGATTTCTCGCTTACCGGCATGGTTCGCTGGGCTGATCATGCCCTCTTGTTCCATGCGCTCGATGAGAGAGGCAGCGCGGTTGTAGCCAATTGAGAGGCGGCGCTGAATGTAGGAGGTTGATGCTTTGCGGTCTCTGGCGACGATTGCAACGGCCTGATCGAACAGGTCGTTGGTTGCGTTGCCAGAGCCTTGCGTCAGTGCATCGTAGCCACCTTCACCCTCGCTATCTTCAGTCACGTCTGAAAGGTAGGTTGGTGTTCCTTGCTCTTTGAGGTGTGAAACGATGTCTTCCACTTCATCATCAGCGACGAATGGACCGTGAACACGTTGGGTTCTACCGCCAGCAGCCATGTAAAGCATGTCACCCATACCAAGCAGTTGTTCTGCACCCATTTCGCCAAGGATTGTGCGACTGTCGATTTTGGACGTCACCTGGAACGAGATACGGGTTGGGAAGTTGGCTTTAATAGTACCGGTGATGACGTCCACGGATGGGCGCTGGGTTGCCATGATCAAGTGGATACCGGCAGCACGGGCCATCTGTGCCAGACGCTGGATTGCGCCTTCGATGTCCTTACCTGCTACCATCATGAGATCAGCCATTTCATCGACAACTACGACGATATACGGCATTTTCTCCATTGGCAGTTCTTCTTCTTCGAAGATTGGCTCGCCAGTGTTTTTGTCAAAGCCGGTCTGAACCGTGCGGGTGAAGCTTTCGCCCTTCTTCATGGCCTGCTCAATACGGGTGTTGTACCCGTCGATATTGCGCACGCCCATCTTGGACATTTTCTTGTAGCGATCTTCCATCTCTCGAACGGTCCATTTCAAAGCCACGACGGCCTTGTTCGGATCGGTCACAACAGGGGTGAGAAGGTGCGGAATGCCGTCATAAATGGACAGTTCCAGCATCTTTGGATCGATCATGATCATCTTGCACTGCTCAGGGGTGAGCCTGTAGAGCAAGGAGAGGATCATGGTGTTTACAGAAACGGACTTACCGGAGCCAGTGGTACCTGCGACGAGCAAGTGAGGCATGCGGGCAAGGTCGGCGATGACGGCTTCACCATTAATGGTTTTGCCGAGTGCCATAGCCAGCTTGGCTTTGGACGCGTCAAAGTCCTCAGAGTCCAGAAGCTCGCGAAGGTATACGGTCTCGCGCTTCGCGTTCGGCAGTTCGATACCGATGGCGTTTTTACCCGGAATAACGGCCACACGTGCAGAGATCGCGCTCATGGAGCGGGCGATGTCGTCTGCCAGACCGATGACGCGGGAAGATTTGATGCCTGGAGCTGGCTCCAGTTCGTAAAGGGTTACAACAGGTCCCGGACGAACTGCGATGATTTCACCTCGGACGCCAAAGTCACCCAGTACACCTTCCAGAATACGGGCGTTTTGCTCAAGTGCGTCTTTACTCAGGCGCTGTTTGCCGTCGGCTTGAGGCTCAGCGAGCAGTTCAATGCTTGGCAATTCAAACGGTGGCTGTTTGATAATTGCAGTAGATCTCTTTTCCTGAGCAAACGGGCGCGGTACAGAGCGCCCCGGAGCAGGGCGTGGCGGTTGTTGTTGAGGAGCCGCCTGCATTGGTGGTTCTTGCTCATCAGGACTTGCAATGCCGATCGGTGCATCTGGCTGAGGACCCAGATGGAGGTCTTCGCCCTCATGGTATTCTTCTGGTGCGAGCTCATATCCCTGTTCATCATAAACGGGTTCGCCTGCGGGAACGGGCTCCCACTGTTCTTCAGGATAGTGCTCGTTTGGTGCGGCATAATGTTGGGTGTTGTCGTGTTGCGGGTCAAACTGCACATCTGACCGCTCAGCCTGATCTTCCTGCTGATAATAATCGCTGAGGCCATCGTCTTCGACAGACATGAGTTTGGATGCTACTTTGCGTCTTAAACGAGAGACTAGGTTGTCTTTTTCAGCGGGCTCGTCTTCATCAGCTCCGTGCTCTTCCCACTGCTGATCTGCCTGTTGGTCTTGCTGTTCTTCTTCGTAGTATTCAGGCTGCTGAGGTTGGTTTGGATCATGCGGAGCTGTTGCATAATCTTCTTCCTGCCAATTTTGCTCAGTGACCAGCTTACGCTTGAAGACCGTGCGCTGGATCGCGCTGGTTGCCATGAGCTTCCAGTGGCTTAGTGCGCCAATAATTGCGTAGTAGCGGTTATTTTCGCCGTCATAGTCTTCCTCAGAATCTTCCGTAAACGGCAACGCTTCGTGAGGAGTGTATTCATCTTCAACGGCTTCGTCTTCGTTGAACTCTGCCGGGGTTGGGTCTTTGCCGATGAGACCAGCAGCGTAAGCTAATAGCACAATTGAAGGCAGACCAAGGCCGACAGCACCGGTCAGGGTTCTCATGCCGGTTGAGAGCTCTGGCAGGATTGCGGTTGGAACGGAGAAAATCCAGTCGCCGAGGAAGCCACCAAGTCCTGTTGGCAGTGGCCAGCTTGAGGGAATTGGAATGGCCGCCAGACCACCTGCGAATAGCACGGTTCCGACAAGCCATGTCAGGAAGCGTTTGCGGGTGACGCCGGATGTGTATTTGAGAGACAGGCGCCATCCCCAGAGGAAGATGGGCACCAGAAATACGGCTGTTGCCAGCCCGATTGTCTGCATCAGAACGTCTGCAACAATGGCTCCTGTTTGACCCAGAGCGTTATGAATCTCCGCATTGGTTGCGTGATTCAAGCTTGGGTCATCCGTTGACCATGTTGCGAGGGCTGCCGCCACACAGAGACCGATGACGAGGATCACCGCGCCACCAATGACGATTATGTTGCTTTTGATAAAGCGCTTGATCGGGCTCTCTGTATCAGCCAGTGAAACAGAGTTTGCTTTTGGTCGTTGCATTGCAGCAGCCTGACGCATTCAATTACTCCAGAGAGTCCAAAATTCTTCGGAAAGCTTCCTTGCTGACTTCCAAAGATTCAACGAGGGCGAGGCGGATGTATTTATCACCGGGGTTGGAACCGTCCGGCATATCCGAGGCGATGTAAGCTCCTGGGAGGGACTTCACGCCCACTTCGCGCCATAGCTTTTCAGCGATCTGTGTTCCAGAACCCCAGCGGGAAACATCCAGCCAGAGGAAAAAGCCGCCATCTTTACGTACTGAGCCAAATAGAGGAGATAGCATTTCCTCTGCGGCATCGTACTTTTCGTTATAGAGGCGGCGGTTTTCGAGCACGTGCCCTTCGTCACCGAACGCGCGAACAGCGAGCGCCTGCACAGGCATTGGAACCTGAGGCGCTGCAACATTGCGGAAATCGGCGAAGAATTGGATGAACTCTGGATCTCCGGCAGCAAAGCCACAGCGTGCGCCTGGGAGGTTGGAGCGCTTGGACAGTGAATTGAACGTCACAACATTTTTCAGCGTGCCATCAAGAGCTTCTGCAGCCTCCAAAATGCCTGTTGGAGGCGTGTCGCGATAGATCTCAGAATAGCACTCATCAGCGAAGAGCAGAAAGTTGTGTTTGCGTGCCAGTTTGATGAGCTTTTGCCAATATTCCATAGGCGCAACGGTGCCTTGTGGGTTGGCGGGGGACGCGAAATAGAATGCGACGGTGCGGTCGAGCAAAGCTGGATCGATAGCATCCAGATCAGGCAAAATTCCGTCGGCTGGTTCTGGCAAAAGAATTTCGTCAGCGCCCGCAATATGAGCGCCAGCACCGTAGGATTGGTAAAACGGGTTCGGCAGAATAACAGCCGGTTTGCCGTTTTTCTTCAGATAGTCGCGAGCGCAAACACAGCCAAAGACAAGTCCTTCGCGAGAGCCGTTGAGCGGAATAACGCTTTTGTCCGGATCGAAGGCATCAGAGAGTTGAAAACGGTTTTTAACCCATTTGCCAACAGCTGCACGGAATTCATCTGTACCACGAATTGCAGGATACTTGCGGAAACCGTTCTGATTTTCTTCAAGCACTTCAATGACGTAGCTTGGAGGTTCATGACGCGGTTCACCGATTGTCATGACAATTGGATCAAGACCCGGTTCGATTCCAGCGAGCTGCTGATTCAGCCGCTGAAACGGGTTTCCTCCGCTAGATTTTTTCTCAATTTCTTTCGTGGACACAAGAATTCTCGCAGGATTGATTTACAACAAATGCTCGGAGCACCAAAACTCTAGTGTTTTTTGGTAAATTGGCTGTTAACCAATTTACTGTGCGCTAAGCTGAATAGGTGTTTCTTCTGGGGTTTGTCATCTGATTTTTAGAAATGTGGGTTTTGATGTGTGTGCTGAGTTAGGATCGAACTTGGGCCGGGATTTGTCGAAATGGCACAAACCACAGAAAACATTGAGGCGAGCCATATTCATTTGGATTCCTCATTTGTCATTGTTTTTTCCAAGTCAAAAGGCATGCGCAGACTCACGTTAGAACAGTTACGTGACTATGAGCTGGAGCCCGACGAATTTTATTGGGCTTATTTGCAGCGGGTTGCCGCTCAGAACCGCGAGTTTCTTGAAGAAATTGGGCTGGAACACAACGATATTGATGGTCTTCTGGCCCGAGAGGTGCGTCCGCATTGTCATGTGCGTACAAAAGGGGCGTTTATTGCCATCAACGTTTTCAATGAGTTGCCGAAACAGGAAAGCGGCGACATGGAATGTGCCCAGATCTGGGTGGATGCTAAGCGGATGATCTGCATCTGGCACGATCCACTGGATGTTTTTCAAAGTTTGGTTGAGGGGTTCAAGGCCCGTGTGCCACCGGAAAGTACGGCAGAATTCTGGGCTCGATTGGTGCTGGCGATTGCGGAACGTGCTGAAGAAATGGTTGAGGTGCTTCAGGACAGGATCGATCATCTTGAAGATGTGGTGCTGGAGACAGGAGATCATCCTTGGGAAAGCGAACTCGCGCAGGTTCGTCGGTTGGCAACCATTGTCAGGCGCAGCATGTTGGCGCATCTGGATATCTTGAGGAATTTTGAAATTGAGAAGTTTGAATGGGTCAATCGGATCAACAAACGCCGCGTTCGTGAAGCGGGTGACCGAGCCCTTCGAATTGCCGAGGAGATGGATGCTATCCGTGAACGCGCAGAAATAGTTCACGACCAGATCATGTTTAAACGATCAGAGAACACCAACCGCTATATGCTGATGATGGCGGCCATTGCCGTGGTATTTCTGCCGCTTAGTTTTGTGACTGGGCTGCTGGGCATTAATGTCGGCGGCATCCCGGGAAGTCATGACCCGGTTGCGTTTAGTATTGTCAGCGGACTTCTGATCATTTTCGGCGTGGGACTGTTTGCAATCGTCCGATGGTTTAGGATTTTTTAGAAGGCTGGCTCCGTGCTTAGTCCTATCAGAAAGCCGGAACCACCATTTGGGAACGTGTTTTAGAAATCGCTGGTAATGCCTTTGACTTCCCAATCGCTGTAGCGGGCAGGATCCAATCCACCGCGGCCATTGAGCTCTTTCGGCATTTCTTTCTGGGCTGCGTCGATCTCTGTGCGGCGCTCTTCAGCTTCTTTTAAAGCACGTTGG
This sequence comes from Pseudovibrio sp. Ad26, assembly GCF_001623285.1. Classification (NCBI taxonomy): domain Bacteria; kingdom Pseudomonadati; phylum Pseudomonadota; class Alphaproteobacteria; order Hyphomicrobiales; family Stappiaceae; genus Pseudovibrio; species Pseudovibrio sp. Ad26. Next base: position 11,071 of record NZ_LMCE01000004.1, on the reverse strand, counting down.
GCAGCTGGGGGCAGGTCTTCAAACCGGCGTTTTTTCGGCGCTTCTTCAATCTGCTCCGTCGTATCGACTTCTTGTGTTTTAAAGTTTTCGACGGCTGATTTGTTGTCTTTTTCCATTTCAATCCCCGTTGGCTGATGCTGCTTATCACTGTTGTAAGCTTGCGTTTGCCATTTGGAGCTACCACTTAAGCTGGTAGTGGTAGTTTCACAATGATCGCGTAGCCTTAGATATAGGCGCGAGAGCCTGTGTTTTGCAATGGGCACTGTGTTCATTGATGGATGACCAGCGGAATTGGTGAACTAAGAGAACAGATTGGAGCATTGAAACCATGAACTATGTACGGACCGGTATGCTGCTTGCGGCGATGACCGCTTTGTTTATGGGTATTGGCTTCATGCTTGGCGGCCAAACCGGCATGCTGATTGCTCTGCTGATCGCTGGCGGCATGAACATCTTCTCCTACTGGAATTCGGATCGCATGGTTCTGTCCATGCACCATGCGCAGGAAGTGGATGAACGTCAGGCCCCGGAGCTTTATGGCATGGTTCGTACCATGGCAGCGCGTGCTGAGTTGCCGATGCCGAAGGTTTATGTGATCAACAACCCGCAGCCCAATGCGTTTGCGACTGGCCGAAACCCTGAAAATGCAGCGGTTGCAGCGACGACTGGTCTTCTGAACTCTCTTTCCAAAGAAGAAGTTGCGGGTGTGATGGCGCACGAGTTGGCGCACGTGAAAAACCGTGACACGCTGATCATGACAATCACTGCGACGATCGCTGGTGCGATCTCCATGCTGGCGAACTTTGCGCTTTTCTTTGGCGGAAACCGCAATAATCCGCTTGGTCTGATTGGGTCTATCCTGATGATGATCCTTGCACCAATGGCGGCAGCTTTGGTTCAGATGGCGATTTCCAGAACACGTGAATATGCAGCTGACCGTATGGGTGCGCAGATTTGTGGTAACCCGCTGTGGCTTGCTTCCGCTTTGCATAAGATTGCAGGCGGTGCAGCCCGGGTTGTGAACGAAGACGCAGAACATAACCCTGCAACTGCGCATATGTTCATCATCAATCCGCTTTCCGGTCAGAATATGGACAACCTGTTCTCGACACATCCGAACACAGATAACCGGATCGCAGCGCTTCGTCAGATGGCTTCTGAAGCTGGCTTTACTGAAACGCGTAGTTCTGGTGGTGGTCATTTTAGTGTGCGTGAGACGTCGCAAGCTAAGCCGCAGCGTGAAACACGTCGCCCAAGCGGCCCTTGGGGAGCATCCCGCCAATCAGGTCAGCGTGGTGGGAACGACCAACCCAGCCGTGATGAGCCGCGGAAGCCCAAAGGGCCATGGGGCTAAAAGCAAGGGAAATCTGCGAATGCGAGACGACTCTCGCATTTGCTTTGTTGATTGTACCGTGTTTACCTGAATAACTATTCGCGCTTCCCAAATTGTCTTTGCAATATTAAAGGTTCTGTGGTTAGCCGAGCAGGATTTGACAGTTCTCCTTTGGTTACAACTGGCAGTAATCCGCCGAAACTCTAGTGGAACCTGATGAAACCGGTTGGCCTCTGAGTGAGGCTCTTCACACAAGAATGCATCTTTAAAAGAATAGATGGCGCCGAAGGTCTGGCGACACATTCTGGAATACATGGATCAACGATGAGCGCAGAGCGTAAGAATACATCCTCTCAGGACAGAAACTCCAAGTTCAAGGGGAGAAAGCGTTCTGGAGCACCGAAGACTCCAAGAGACAATGACAGAGCTTCTGAAACGGAAAGCGTAGAGGGTACCTTTAAAGATCCCGGCTATGCGGCTCGTAAGGCTGCCACTGATCTGATTGGTAAAGTTTTGAGCAAGCGTATGCCACTGGATGGCGAGCTTGATCTGAACAATGGTCATCCAGGTTATAAGCGCCTTGAGCCGAACGATCGGGCGCTTGTGCGGGCAATTATTGGCACTGCGCTGCGCCGCCGTGGTCAGATTCAGGACGTGATTGATCGCTTCCTTGACCGTCCTATTCCTGAGAAGACTGGTCGCGTTCTGGATATTCTTCATGTTGCCATGGCGCAGTTGTTCTTTATGTCCGTGCCGGATCATGCAGCAGTTTCCCTTGCAGTGACGCTTGCAGGTCGTGATGCACGTGCCAAGCCGTACAAAAACCTCGTCAACGCTGTTTTGCGCCGTGCAACGCGGGAAGGTGCGGCAATCATCGCAGAGCAGGATACTGCGAAGCTGAATGCTCCTGATTGGATGTTCGCCCGTTGGTGTGAGGTTTATGGCGAAGAAGCTGCGCGTGCGATGTCTGCTGCGCATATGCAGGAGCCGTATCTGGACCTGAGCGTGCCATCCGACCGTGATGATTGGGCGGAAAAGCTGGGTGGTGAAGTTCAGCTGGGTTATTCCGTACGCCTGCAGCCAGATGGGCCGATTGAAAAGCTGGAAGGCTTTGAAGATGGCAAATGGTGGGTTCAGGATGCAGCTGCTGCCGTTCCTGCGCGTTTGCTGGGTGATATCAAGGGCAAAGTGGTTGCAGATTTGTGTGCTGCTCCGGGTGGTAAGACCATGCAGCTTGCCGCCACTGGTGCCGATGTGACCGCTGTCGATATTTCAGCCCGTCGTTTGCAGCGCCTGACACAGAATCTGAAGCGCGTTGGGCTAGAAGCTGAGACTGAAGTTTCTGATCTTCGTGAGTTTGTGCCGGTTGATCTGTTTGATGCGATTCTTCTGGATGCACCTTGTTCTGCGACCGGTACCATTCGCCGTCACCCAGATGTGGCATGGCTGAAGCGCGAAGATGATGTGCTCAAACTCGCTGACCTGCAATACGAATTGCTTGAAAAAGCACTTGGTTGGCTGAAGCCGGGCGGAACTCTTGTTTACTGCACCTGTTCACTGGAACAGGAAGAGGGCGAGCTGCAAATTCAACGTTTGTTGTTGGAGCATCCTGAGGTGCAGCGTGTGCCTGTGACAGCTGAAGAGCTGGGCGGTGTTGCTGAGGCGATCAATTCTCAAGGCGACTTCCGCGCGATGCCAGGTCAGAACCCATCCTCAGGGAAAACATCTGGTGGTCTGGATGGCTTTTTCGCGGCTCGTTTGCGTCTCTCTTAAAAAGAGCTGGTGGAATGTCACTAAGGATTTGCGCAAAGTGGGCATGGTTAACGAGATTTAAAGAGCTTGGGCGCAAACCATTTGTTAAGTTTGTTTAGAGCGTGTCGTTGCAAATCGCTTTCTTGCTCACGCTCTAAATCTTTGTTTTTGTGCGTATCCTTATCTGAAACCGAACTTGCTTTTCGGGGATACGCTCTAATGGAGTGCTGAAGGGGTATGACGGGCGCAACGGTGTCCGAAAGACTTAGAATCCTTAGTCTTTTGACACAAAACATGGCTCAAAACAGTCTGAACTGGGCGCGAGGGGGATCTATGTTCCGCTTGTTCTCGTTTGGAAGTGCGCCATCGCGTCTGCTTATCGCTCCTCAGGATCTGCGCACTGCAGATGCAACAAACGCTGCTGACATTTATGCTGGCCGGTTCTTGTTTGCCGGGCATTTGGTTGAGGTCGGCGGACAGTCCCCGTTTGATGTTGAGCCTCCGAATCTTCAATGGTCGAAAGCGCTGCATGGATTTTCCTGGCTTCGCCATTTGCGTGCTGCTGAAACCAACATGGCGCAGCAGAATGCTCGTGCGCTGGTTGAAGACTGGATCAGAACCTGTGGTCGCTGGCATGATATCGGCTGGAAACAGGAAGTTGTTGCGCGCCGTGTATTGAGCTGGATGGCTCAGTCTCCGTTGTTGCTGACCGGGTGTGAGGCGGACTTTTACCGCGCCTTCATGCGGTCTCTGTACCGGCAGGTGCGTTATCTGCGCCGGACTATGAACAAAGCACCAGATGGCTTGCCACGCTTGACAGTTGCGATGGCGAATGCCTGTGCGACGGTTTCTATGGATGGGCAGGGGCGTCACGTCAAACAAGCTCTGAAACGCCTTGATCAGGAACTGAAACGCCAAATCCTGCCGGATGGTGGTCATATCTCCCGGCATCCCGGTGCGATTATTGAGATCCTCGTCGACCTGTTGCCAATTCGCCAAGCGCTTGTGATGCAAGGGCAAACAGTGTCACCGGTCATGATGGAATCCATTGACCGTATGATGCCGATGATCCGCTTCTTCCGTCACGGTGATGGGTCCTTTGCTCATTTCAACGGCATGGCTTCTACTTCGGGTGATGTTGTCGCGACTATCCTTGCTTATGATGATGCACGTGGAACGCCACCTGTCAGTGCACCGCACTCTGGTTATCAACGTCTGACGGGTGGTGATAGCCTTGTGATGATGGATGTGGGAGCGCCGCCGCCAACGCGTTTCTCCAATAGTACGCATGCTGGCTGTCTCTCCTTTGAGTTCTCCTCAAAGCGCAATCGCATAGTGGTGAACTGTGGGGTCTCTACGCGAGAGCAGGTTGCGTGGAAGATGGTGGCTCGTTCAACTGCTGCGCATTCGACAGCCGGAATTGGCGATACATCTTCTTGTCGTTTTCTGACGTCTTCCCGTTTTGATAAGATGCTGGGTAACCCGGTCCTGTCTGGTCCCAAAGACGTTGAAGCGGAGCGACAGGATACCGATCTTTCTGACCGTGTGATTGCAAGTCATGACGGTTATGTAGAGCGCTATGGTATTGTTCATGAACGTGATCTGACGTTGTCGCGTGATGGAACCGTTCTGGATGGGATCGACCGGTTCAAGCCAACATCTGACAAGGCAGAGGAAGAGACCGTCACGATCCGGTTTCATCTGCATCCGCAAGTGAGTTGCACCATGTTGCCATTGGGTGATGCTGCTGTTTTGCAGTGTGCGGATGGTGAGGCTTGGGAGTTTTCTGCGGATGGGATTGAGTTCTCCGTTGAGGAATCAATTTATCTGTCAGACGTATTTGGCCATCGACAGACACAGCAGATCGTTCTTACCGTTGGTGTGAAAGAAGCGTTGAGCGTGACCTGGATGTTGAGAAAGACTGCCTCTGCCAAGGCACGGCGGAAGACCTAACGTCATTTGTGCTCTTGTCCTTTAGGTGATGTAAACTGCTCCTAAAGGTTACCCGTCAAACCGCTCTGTATCCCCATTAAATGGGTTCCCACGGCTGTGAATAAGTGTTATTTGGCGGGCGTCAAAACCCTTCCATTTTCTCTAAGAGAGTAGGCTTTTACCCATGGCCGTTGTCTCCAAAGGCGTTCCGATACCTGAACTCGTATCGGTTAAGCGTGCGCTTCTTTCTGTCTCCGATAAAACCGGTCTTGTTGAGTTTGCAAAAGCTCTTTCCGAACGTGGAGTTGAGCTGATCTCAACAGGCGGAACTCGTAAAACGATTGCTGAGGCTGGCCTCCCAGTTAAAGACATTTCTGAGGTTACTGGTTTTCCTGAAATCATGGATGGCCGTGTTAAGACGCTCCATCCAATGGTGCATGGTGGATTGCTGAGCATTCGTGATGATGCTGAGCATGTTGCTGCGATGGATGAGCATGGTATCACTGGTATCGACCTTCTTTGCGTGAACCTTTATCCATTTGAAGACACCGTAGCTTCTGGTGCTGATTACGCAAACGGTGTGGAGAACATCGACATTGGCGGTCCAGCAATGACACGCGCTGCTGCCAAGAACCATGCCTACGTAACCACTGTTGTTGACCCTGCTGACTATGCTGCTGTGGTTGTGGCGCTGGATACGCATAAAGGTCAGTCTCCAATTGCTCTTCGTAAGAAGCTGGCGCAGAAGGCTTTTGCCCGCACTGCTGCTTATGATGCTGCTGTTTCCAACTGGATGGCAGAGCAGATTGATGAAGCTGCACCGGACTACCGTGCGATTGGTGGCACGCTGAACGAAGTGATGCGCTATGGTGAAAACCCGCATCAGGCAGCTGGCTTTTATGTGACCGGTGAGAAGCGTCCAGGTGTTGCGACGGCGCGTCAGGTGCAGGGCAAGCAGCTCTCTTACAACAACATCAATGATACGGATGCAGCGTTTGAGCTGGTTTCCGAGTTTGATCCAGCTCGTACGGCAGCTGTAGCTATCATCAAACATGCGAACCCATGCGGTGTTGCTGAGGCGCCTACGCTGAAGGAAGCCTACGAGAAAGCGCTGGCGTGTGATCCGGTTTCTGCGTTTGGTGGCATTGTTGCGCTCAACGGTACTCTGGATGCGGATGCTGCTTCTGAGATTACCAAGATCTTCACTGAGGTGATTATCGCTCCTGATGCGACAGAAGAAGCGATTGAGCTGGTTGCGAAGAAAAAGAACCTGCGTTTGCTTTTGACGAATGGTCTTTCTGACCCACGCGCCAAGGGCCTGTTTGTGAAGACTGTTTCTGGTGGTCTTCTGGTTCAGGATCGTGACAGCGGTGTTGTTGATGATCTGGATCTGAAGGTGGTGACAAAGCGTGCACCGTCTGATCAGGAACTGGCAGATCTGAAAATGGCCTTCCGCGTTGGCAAGCATGTGAAATCCAATGCAATTGTTTACGTTAAAGACGGCGCAACTGTTGGCATTGGGGCAGGACAGATGAGCCGTGTTGATAGTGCTCGCATCGCTGCATGCAAAGCTGAGGATGCTGCAGAAGCTGCTGGCCTTGCTGAGCCTCTGACCAAGGGCTGTGTGGTTGCCTCTGATGCGTTCTTCCCGTTCGCTGATGGGCTGCTTTCCGCTGCAGAGGCTGGTGCTACTGCCGTTATTCAGCCAGGTGGTTCCATGCGTGATGATGAAGTGATCAAAGCCGCTGATGAAGCCGGCTTGGCAATGGTCGTTACTGGAATGCGCCACTTCCGCCACTAGGTGACTGCATCTCTTATAAATTCAGAGCCTTCGCAGGTTATGCTTGCGAAGGCTTTTTTATTGGCCGCTGGTTTTAATTAAAGCTGAAAGCCAATGCTTAGTTGTAATTGTTATGGTGGAGGAAACGAAAACAAGGCGCAAAAGCGTCGCTAACTGCGCATGGTGCAGATGCTGCAAGATCAAGGTTTCCCTCCCAAACTTCAACGCGCCATAGCTTCGGATAACTGGGCTGCGTTTATTGCGAACCGCTTTGTCTGGCTTCTTGCTGGATACTTTATGATTCAGACCATTACTCGTTATTTTGCGTCTCCTGTTTTGGGCTTGGATGAAGCGGAGCAAATTATTGCGGCTCAGAGTTTTCAGTTTGGGTATGGTCCGCAACCACCGCTGTATACGTGGCTGACGATTGTTTTCTTCTCGGTGTTTGGAGACGGATTGTTTGCAACGGCTCTTCTCAAGAACTTCCTGCTTTTTCTGGGTTATTTGGGTGTTTGGCTCACCGCGCGGAAGGCCTCTGATCCGACGCTAGCTGCTATTGGGACAGCCTCACTCATCTTTCTGCCGCAGATCTCTTGGGAGTCGCAGCGGGCGTTGAGCCATTCAGTTTTGATGTTCGCGTGTTCTGCGTGGACGGTTTATCTCTTCCTGACCTGCATCGAAAAACCAAGTTGGTGGCGAGCGGTTGTGTTTGGGGTTGTGATCGCAGCAGGAGCGCTTTCTAAATACAACTACATGTTTTTGCTTGTCGCTTTGATTGCAGCTGGCTTTTGCATTGAGGAGGGGCGTAAGTTCCTATGTTCAAAATACATTCTTGGTTCGACTGTTGTTGCCGTCGTGCTTTTGGTTTCGCCGGCTTTCTGGATGTTTGAAAACCAGGACCTTATCTACGCGCGTGTCCATAAATTTGGGATTGATAAGGTTGAACGGCATTTCCTGACAGGGTTCTTTTCTCTCATAAACGCAGCTTTACAGTTCGTTATTGTGGCTGTGGTCCTGTTTTTTTGCGCTTGGGCGACGAGTTTTTACTGGAAGAATGCTGAACAGCGCGACCAATATGTGAAGGTGACCATTCGCAAACTTCTTACTCTTGTGGTGATCTTTGGGCTGATTATTACCGCAGTCTCCGTTGTTGTTAGTGGGGCGACCAATGTAAAAGACCGATGGCTTCAGCCTATTCTGTTTCTTGCTCCGCTGGTTGCTTCCCTTTGGCTGTTTGCTGAGGTTTCAATGCGACAGGCCAAGATCATTCTTGGCACAGCTAGTGTGCTGTCAGTGCTGATCGTTGTGCTCATTCCCTTCAATTTTGCCTTTGGCAGCTTTAAGAAGCCAAGTGCGCATGCGCTTCCTTCTCAGGCCATTGTTGATACGCTGGCGCAGTATGGCGTGCGGAGTGTTTTGACTACATCACACAGCATTGCGGGTAACATTGGTGACCTGAAGCCGGGTTGGGCGGTGACCATTCCGGAGTATTCCGGCATCGACATCAACTACGCCTATCCGGTTGCTATCCTTTGGAAGGGCCACTCCAAGGCGGTTCCTGCAAACATGTCTGCCCTTTATCAGAAGCTTAAAGGCAAGCCGATCCCTAACAGTGAGATCCATAAGGAAGCTGCGCCTTACTATCATTGGTCAGAATATCCATTCGAGTATAGCTTCATCATTGTTGATGGGAGTGATCAGGCAGTCTCGCGGCACTAGAGTTTTGTGGCTAAATTCTCCCAGTTTTGAGAATGGGTAGATGCTCTGAAAATTGGTAGGCTGGTGATCGCGACTTGAGATCAGGGAGATGGGTCCGTGATATTCGATGAGATTACAGTGGAACCTGCCAGAGAAGCGGATGCGCATCGTTTGGGCGAACTTGTCTTTGCGATGGAAAGCGAACTCTGGCCGGAAGATGAACTTGATGTCGGGCAGTTCAAAATGACGGCTGAAGATATTCTGTCTGATGATGGTTCTCGCTATTGGGCTTATCTGGCACGGTCTCAGGGTGAGCTCCTCGGGCTTATTACGCTGGCGGAAAAGAAGGCCATTTATGCTGGTGGCCGGTTTGGTGAAATCGTTGAGTTCTATGTTGTGCCATCTGGCCGGTGTGCGGGGGTGGGCAAGATACTGCTGGAGCATGCGGTCCTGAAAGGGCAGGAGATGGACTGGCCTTATCTGGAAGTTGGAGCGCCGCATCAACCTGCCTGGAAAACGACGCTAAGTTTTTATCTTAATAACGAATTCAGAGAAATTGGCCCGCGGCTGGAAAGAGAAATTTAGGCGCGATTGCGAGTTCTTTTCGTTTAGGGCTGTTTCACCCAATTCAACAACAGAATGTCCAGAATGGGCTTTTAGGCTGGCGGCAACTTTTGTTTGCTTGGCCAGGAGAAGCCTATGTGTTGGATGTGTAATGACAAAGCGGAGTTGGTGGGATCACCTGAACGCCGTAAGTTTCTGAAAACCGCTGGTGTGTTTGGTGCTGCCCTGGCGACGGGTGGGGTTGGTGCTGTTTCCTCGGCTGGGGCTCAGGAGCCGCCTATTCCTAAAAATGAGATTGACGGTGGTGATGCTCTTAAGCGTTTGATTGATGGTAACAAACGCTACGTTGAGGGGAATATCACCCCTGCGGATTTCCAGAGCACCCGTGCTGCATTGGCTGCTGGGCAGAACCCGTTTGCTGCGATCCTTGGCTGTGCGGATTCCCGTGTGGCGCCGGAGCTGGCGTTTGATACGGGGCGCGGTGATCTCTTCGTTGTGCGTGTGGCTGGCAATGTTGTGACGCCGGAAGGGCTGGCGAGCCTTGAGTTTTGTGTTGATGTGCTGGGCACGCAGCTCATCATGGTGCTGGGTCATGAGCAGTGCGGTGCTGTGAAGGCGGCGATTTCTTCGGTGCAGAGTGGCAACCAGTTTCCCGGTCATATTCAGACGCTTGTTGAGCTTCTTCGGCCTCCTGTGCAACAGGCGCAGGGTGAGAAGGGGGATGTTCTCGTCAATGCCATCAAGGCCAATGTGCAGTGGGGGGTGACGGCTTTGCAGCAGGCATCACCCATTTTGGACAAACACTTCAAGGCGGGGACGTTGAAGGTGGTTGGCGGGGTGTATGACCTTGATACGGGCAAAGTTACAATGGTGACATAAGAGGGTCGGCAGATGGTTGTTCCCATAATCAGGGTGTCTGAAGCGAAGGATCTTCCGGCTTTGCTGGAGCTTGAAGCTCATTATATGGCGGAGTTGGAACCGCAGAACTTTGAGCGGTGGAAGACGTGTGAGGCTGTGCACCGCAAGCGGATGGAAGAGGCTTTGCTGCGCACTTTTGCCGCTGAGATGGCGGATGATATCAAAGGCTATTGTTATTGGGGGCTTCAGAACGACAGTGCTCATATTTTCAACGTGTATGTGCATCCGGATTTTCGCCGCTATGGTTTGGCGAAGTATCTGCTTGAGCGTACGGAGGAGGATATTCAGCGCAAGGGCTTTAGCCAGTGGACGTTCAACCCCATCAAGACCCACCCTGCGAAGGTGTTTATTGAGCAGCTTGGCTATAGATTGCAGTGGGAAGATACGGACCGGCTTCACATGTTCAAGGAGAAGGCGGCGGCGTGAGCCTTCCTGTTATGCAAACAGCTTTAGCACCGCTGGAAATGTCCGGCGGTGTTTTCACGTGAAACTCCCAAAATGGGGAGGGCAAGGCGAGCAGGCAGTGCCTGCGCATTTTATTGGTTACGAGTCTTTGGCATTGGCTGTCGCCTTGCCCGCGCATTTTGGTATGGACAACATCGCCTCTTATCCTGAAAGACACGATAGTCGGTTTCCCGAAAGGACAGTGGCTTTGCTCAGGCAAGTTTCCCGGCCTAAACAGGTCCTCTATCCCTGACATCAGCTGCTCTGACCAGCAAATGCCACTGCGTGATGCCCTTCAAGCTTGGGCCCTTCCTCTCAGACCATGCAGTCACGTCTGAAAATCGGTTCCACCGGACCTTTGAAAGATGCGTTACCTCTCTCAAAAGCCCCACCCAGCCTACGACAAACTGACGGACGGTCCGCCAGTAGCCCGTTACGTAGGCATGGGAGTTAGTATGGCGGCATCTTTTACCAAGGGGGATAAGTTTTTTGCAGCCCCGCCGGTGTCATCCCGGCCCCCGAGTGTTTGTCCCGGAGAGATGGTTGACGTTTGTTCGGGGACATGGGTGACGGTCATGTTATGATGTTAAGTCGATTTTTGCGACTGTGTTTGCTGCAAAACATACGTTGAAGATCTCAGGTTTGTCTGA
>NZ_LMCE01000003.1:0-826 GCF_001623285.1 Pseudovibrio sp. Ad26 | reverse complement strand
GAATATCACTTTCCTCTCATTTGGATTATTTTTGGCTTTTTTTCGCTGACAGTCGGAATTGGTTTCTATTATAATTCCTTTCGGCTTTCGGGGATTCGAGAAATTTTCGATTCATCTGGAAAATTGACAACTGATTTCATTGCTAATTCTGGTATTGGTGCTACTTTGATCAACATGGGCTTAGTTGGTCTGATGCTGTCCTCTTATGTTTTGCTGGTTGGCGGTCAGTTAAATGGACCTGTCATCGGTGCTATTTTATCTGCGGTGGGTTTCAGTGCTTTTGGTTGTCATTTAAAAAACAGTTTTCCGATACTAGTCGGAATATTTATTGCTTCTTTGTTTGGAACTTTTCATGAGATCACCAGTACTGGCATGCTTGTTGCAGCTGTGTTTGGGACAGGTCTCGCGCCCATAAGCGGTTTTTACGGCAGTTTTTACGGTGTAATAGCTGGTGTGCTACATATTGCTCTTGTCCATAACGTCAGCACTTTGCACGGAGGACTAAATCTATATAACAGTGGTTTTTCAACTGGTTTCGTTGCAGGTATCCTTGTACCGATACTAGATAACTTTACCGCTGTCAGAAAGGAAAAAAAGACACTTGAAAAAAGAATTATCAAAAAGAATCATCGATGAGCTTCTTACTTATTTATATTCCCATGAAATAACTGAAATACGTATTGAAGTAGAATTTGCTGAGGAAGGGCTTTTCATAGAGATACAGGGTACGGCAGAAACTCAGCCAGAAGATTTAGATGTACTTGCTGATTTGCTGAACAATCCTCGGGACCCTAGTATGGAAATCTACTATCAAGAACTATTAGGT
>NZ_LMCE01000002.1:0-730 GCF_001623285.1 Pseudovibrio sp. Ad26 | reverse complement strand
TCTCAGCATTGGTGACCTTGTTCAGAGGCGCTGAGAGATGGCCTTTTTCTGATAGATAATGTTCTGTTAAAATATCTCCGGCCTCATCTTTTGCCCGCAGGCTAATGTCTGAAAATTGAGGTGACGGGTTAAAAATAATATCCTTGGCAACCTTTTTTATATCCCTTTTAAATTTTGGCTTAATGACTATATCCAATGAGTCAAAAAGCTCCCCTTCAATATCTGTTGCCCCTAAGACCTTTAATATATCGCCAAATACAGGTAGCTTGGCTTCTACCTTCACCGTTGTTCGGCCGATGAAATGCATATGCATAACATCGTCTTTGGTGGTTCCCCTCATCAGTGGCTCTATCTGAACGCGCTCTCCACTGCTTAATGACATTCCTTTCCCGATTAAAAAATCTGTCAGATCGGATGTGGTCGGCCCGAAAACAGTTCTGGCAAAACCAATGGTGTCGCCTTCAACAAACAAAAAAGATGGGAATCCCAATGATTCGTCATCTGCGAGGCTGTTCTTAATATCTTCAACTGAAGCTTTAGAGCGATTTATCTTCTGAACCAGACTCTTGTCATTTGTTTTGGTAAAGAGAAAAGTTTTTCCATCGATTTTATGAATATACAAATAATTGGAGCCAACCTGCAGGTGATGATTATCAGCCAGCAGAGAATTAAGGAAAACAGACAGGTTTATTGAGCGCTTATCTTTCCCTTTATTTTTGCTGCGGTAAGT
>NZ_LMCE01000001.1:0-157732 GCF_001623285.1 Pseudovibrio sp. Ad26 | reverse complement strand
CATTGTTGAACACTCTTTCCAAGGCATCCCGGTCCCTCCCTGAATGCCATGTTAATGTGTCAACCATCTCTCCGAACACCTGTCACCTATGTCTCCGGTATGTACATCGGGGGCCGGGAAGACACCGGTGGGTGGGCTGGACTTTCTCAAAAAAACTTATTCCCCTTCTGAAATTCTCCCATACTCTGAACCTATGCCTACGTAACGGGCTGCTGGCGGAGCGACCGTCAGTTTGTCGTAGGTTGGGTTGGGCTGTTGGGAGACGTAACGCACCTTTCAGTGGTCCGGTGAACCGAACTTCAAACGTGACCGCATGGTTTGAGGGGAAGGGCCCAGGACTATAGGGTATCACGCGGTGATAGGTGCAGATGTACCGGCAGTAAGACCTGCTTTTGCAGATGTGTTTGTCAAAGACGGAGGAACTGTTTGGGCATGGAAACGTGTCTGGATAAGCCATTGTCTTTCCGGGAAACCGGCTATCGTGCCTTATAGGCAAAAGAGGCGACGTTGTTCATCCCAAGAAAGCCCGGGCAAGGCGTGTAGCCAATGCTGAAGAAACATTTTTAAACAAGTAGCGCAGGTATTGCCTGCCGCCTTGCTCATCCCGACTTCCGGGAACTCCAGCTTCAACACTGCATGGGATGCCATGTGGTGGTGGTGGTGTTTGTGGCAGAACTCAGCTCAAGCGTTGTATTCGATGATGCGGCCTTCGCCGATGAGGCGGGGGGCTTTTTCGGTGGTGGTGTAGCTGATGGCGCCTTCCTCGGGTTCTACGCGGCGGCGGTCGCGCAGGTGGGCGGCGTTTTCTTTGATGCCGATGAGGTGGGCGAGGAAAGCGGAGTTGCAGCGGAAGACGTTGATGCGCTTTGGCAGTTCATAGAACTGGGCGTCTTTTTCGTGCTGAGTTTGCGTGGTGGCGACATCCTCAGAGACTTGCAGTTCCTTGCCTGGTTTCCCGTAGGTGTTCCGTCTTGAGACAGTCTCAGCATTTTGCTCTGTGATTTTGGCGTGACGGCGAGAGCCGATATCGCGATAGCGACGATCAGCGTCTGTTCCAGTGTTAATCGCTTTTCCAGTGCGGGTGACACGCATGACTTCACTCCCCCGACCGTCTCAAAATGAGACACCTGCCGTTTCCTGGGATTCACATCGCAAGGCGCGTGCCAAAGCTTAATTTTTTATTAGGATTTTAATTAGTTGAGTGCAGCGAGATTGCTGAGAGAATGGGAAAGGTAAGCTGGTACAGAAGGTTAGAGCTTATCGATCTGATCTTCAGGACCGCTGACGAGCAGGGTTACGCCGTCCTCTGTGAAGGTGCGTTCGATGATTTCCAGCTGTAGCAGAATGACCTGGCGTTCCAGTTCGGCACTGCTGGAGAAGCTGGCAGAGACACTGCGGGTTTTGATGCGCAGCCATGGCACAAGCTCAGCTTCCCGAATGGCGAGATTTGCGGCGCCGGAGTAGGCCCGTGCCAGACCGCCGGTGCCCAGTTTTGTGCCGCCGAAGTAACGGACGATGATGACGCCCACATCCACAAGGTCTGCACCAATGAGCGTTTTGAGTGTGGGCATGCCGGAGGTGCCAGCCGGTTCGCCATCGTCTTTGCCGCCTTCATCGATGCGTCCCTCGGGGAGCATTCTGCGAAAGGCGGTGACGTGGTGGTTGGCTTTTTTGTGCTCGTCGCGAAGGTCCACCAGCCGCTGAGCAAAGTCTACATGGGGTACCAGAAAGGCAAGAAAGCGTGACTTCTTTTCTTCCAGTATCGCGTTGTATTCCTGCTCAACGGTGAAGAGGGGCATGGGCTTATGCTCCTACCGGTTCTTTGCTTTTGAAGTGCTTGGAAAGCTTCAGAGCCTGACCCTGATAGTTGGAGCCAATGCCTTCGCCGTAAAGGGTTTCTGGCACTTCCTCCATGTGCTCGTAAACAAGGCGGCCAACCGTCTGGCCGTGTTCTACGATGAAGGGAACGTCGTGAGAGCGAACTTCTAGAACGGCTCTGGACCCTGTGCCACCAACGGTGGAGTGGCCGAAGCCGGGGTCGAAGAAGCCTGCATAGTGGACGCGGAATTCTCCGACGAGAGGGTCGAATGGCACCATCTCAGCGGCGTATTGTGGCGGGACGTGAACAGCTTCCTGCGAGACCAGAATGTAGAACTCGTTCGGGTCGAGGATGAGCGTTGCATCGCCGCGATTGTACAGCGGTTCCCAGAAGTCTTCCGGGTCCTGTGCGTCTTTGCGATCGACATCGATCACACCTGTATGGCGCTTGGCGCGGTAGCCGATGAGGCTGTCTTTGCCAGAGCCTTTCAGGTCGATGGACACCTGCACGCCGTTGTTGATGGCGTCTTCGTCCTTGCCGCCAGAAACGAGCGTGTGTTGGTTGTGCACTTTGGTCAGGTCTTCATCATTGATGAGGGTTTCACCATCGCGGAAGCGGATTTGGGACAGGCGAGAGCCTTCGCGGACCAGCACAGGGAAGGTCTTTGGAGAGATCTCAGCGTAGAGCGGACCTTTGTAGCCAGCTTCAACACGGTCAAATGCGCGGCCCTGATCTGTGATGACGCGGGTGAACACATCGATGCGGCCCGTGGAGCTTTTGGGATTGGCTGTTGCGGATTGCTCAGCCGGAAGGTCCAGCGCCTCCTGAAGGCGGACAATGTAAACACAGTTGGTTTCCAGCACGGCGCCCTTGGAGAGGTCGATCTCGTGCAAGATGAGCTTTTCCAGCTTGTCTTCCACTTTCGCGTCGGGGCCGGGCAGAAAGGAGGCCCGGACACGCCATGCTTTGACGCCGAGGCGCAGGTCAAGACTGGCAGGTTGAATCTGGTCCTCGTCGGGCACTCTGTCTGCTTGAATTGCACCGCTGGCAAACATAGCTTCAATCGCTTTTGCCGGAAGAATGCCTGTCATTGTTGGTTCCGCCCCACTGGTACTCAAATCGTTCTGACACTGATTAACGTAAGTTTGATCTCTCGCCAAGTCTGCAACCTAAGCTGATTGATTGACCATAGTGTATTTTCGAGGTAAAAACGCTGCCTATTCCGTGGTGATTTGGTCGACCGGCTTGCAACCACGTAAAACAAGTAGCTAAAGGGTCGGGTTCTTGTATAGACCTCGGCCCGCGCCGGGGTTTTTTAATGAAGGGGTAGAGCGATATCTCTTCGGGCAGGAATGAGCGATGACAGACGCAAAGAACTGGAAGCCAGCAACTCGGCTTGTTCATGGAGGCACAACGCGCTCCAGCTTTGGTGAAACATCCGAAGCTATCTTCCTTACACAAGGGTATGTTTACGACAGCTCAGAAGCGGCAGAAGCGCGTTTTTTGGGCGAGAATCCGGGCTATATTTATTCCCGGTACGCAAACCCGACCGTAGGAATGTTCGAGCGACGAATGTGCGAACTGGAAGGCGCTGAGGCCGCACGCGGCACGGCTTCTGGTATGGCGGCTGTTAACTCTGCGATTATGGCCTGCGTTAAAGCTGGCGATCACGTGATTGCACCAAAGGCGCTGTTCGGTTCCTGCCGATACATCATCGAAAAGCTGCTGCCACGTTATGGTGTGGAGTCCACGCTGATTGATGGCACTGACATCGAGCAATGGAAAGCTGCAGTTCGTCCGAACACCACAGCGGCGTTCCTTGAAAGCCCAACCAACCCGACGCTTGAAGTGATCGATATTCCAGCAGTTGCGGATATTATTCACGAAGCTGGTGGACGGCTTATTGTAGACAACGTGTTTGCGACTGCTATCTGGCAGAGCCCACTGGCGCTGGGTGCGGATGTGGTGATCTACTCTGCGACCAAGCATATTGACGGGCAGGGCCGATGTTTGGGCGGTATCGTGCTTTCTGATGAAAAGTGGATTGTGGAAGAGTTCCATGACCCGTTCAAGCATACCGGACCTGCGATGAGCCCGTTCAACGCTTGGGTTCTGCTGAAAGGTCTGGAGACGTTGTCGCTGCGTGTTGAGCGTCAGACTGCGAATGCTGGCAAGCTGGCAGAGTTCCTTGCGGATCATTCTGCAGTGTCTCGGCTGATTTACCCAGGTCGTGCTGATCACCCACAGGCGGATATCGTGGCCAAGCAGATGCAGGGTGGGTCTACCATGCTGGCGTTTGATCTGGCTGGTGGCAAGGAAGCGGCCTTCAAGTTCTCCAATGCGCTGGAGATTGTCAGCCTTTCCAACAACCTTGGTGATGCGAAGAGCCTGATCACGCATCCGGCGACGACGACGCACCAGAGTGTTGCGGAAGATGCGCGTCTGGAGCTGGGCATTACAGACAAGACGCTTCGTCTTTCTGTTGGTCTGGAAGATGCAGATGATTTGCTGGAAGACGTCGCGAAGGCGCTGGCAGCGGTTTAAGCGCGTTGCACATTATGACTGGCGTGAGGGCATCCAACTGGGTGCCCTTTGTGCATTGAAACGTAATGCTGAGATTGGTTGCCAGCCTTGGAGTTGCTGTTGTTAGTTATTGCTGGCTGCCACCACCACATCTCGCCTAGCGCTGGATAAGGTGATGACGAACCCGGCGATAACATCCAGAAAAGTGATGGTCATGAGCAGCAGGAAGAGCGGGGTAGCGGCTTCTTGCACCGAGAGGAACTCAATCAGGTAGGCCACGAGGATCAGCAAGGACAGGCTGTGATCTACCAGTGAGAGTGTGCTGGTTCTGGTGGCTTTGATAATCTCTACGAAGAGCAGCACCAAAGTGCCTGCAAGCAGAAGGGTGGCGACATCCAGAGGAACGAGTAGTCCGGATGGCAGTGGGATCTGGAATACAATGGCAGCCCAAGGAGTGACGTTGTAGCCCTGATCAAGCACCGGCTCTAGATCTTCAAACCACCGAAATGCCACAGCGTTGTAGAGCAAGAACGGAATAAGCGTGAGTGGAATAGTCCTCATGTGGTTGTCCCCGGAAGAGCTGGAAGCGGTATCCTATCGGAAAAGATTAACATTATTGCTGGGGGTCTGTGATGCCCTGAAACCGGGAGGGGTAACGCTTCGAGTGGTTTAATGCCTAGGGTCTTCATTTTTAGTGGAGTTCTAGGGAATACGACGCGTGCGATTGTGAATAGTGAGGGGGCGTCGTACACGTTCCGTCATGCGACGTTCTATGTGAGAGAGTTCGTTATAGTTATCGACGGCGATACCCTTCCAATATTTGACGATGGGAAGGCCTATGCGGAGTTGAAAAGCACCAATGGGATAGTTGATGTCGCTGTGGTAGCGGATCTGTCCAACAAATGTGGTCTTTAATCCTGGTAGGCCAAACCAGCCTGCGCGGGATATTTCAAACCGTCCCTGCGCCCCGCTTATCTCTTCAATGTTGTTGGCGGTTCTATAAAAGCCTCCTGCATAGATGCGGAGGCCGAACCCCAGATCATCAGTTCCGGGGAGGTCGTAGCCAATCTCTCCTGAAAGGTTGAGGAGAGGAATGCTTTCGCGTGGGTCTGTGCTACCCGGTTCCGGTTCCAGAATACGGACTTTGCTTGTCGGGAATTGTGCGTTGAAGCGAGCTTCATAGTTATTTGCCAGAAACTCGATGCCCGTGGTGACTGCAGTTGCGGGGTCGCGTTCGTAATCTTCCTTGTAGTTCATGAAGATGTAGGTGCTGCCAATCAAGTTTGGCCGTACAAAGTGACGGAGGCCACCGCCAGCACTTATGAGATATACAGCATCAGAGGAGTTGCCGGAGCGGACATCAGCGAAGAACATGCCATGACTGTCCTGAAAGACTGGCGTGATGACTTCGGCGGCTCCAGATGTGTTATTGCGATCTGTCTCAAACAGGCCGATGAGGCGGGGTTGGTATTTGCCTTGCGGATTGAAAGTGAAGTGATCGTCTAAATCAAAGAGAGGTTGGGCCTGGCTGGCAGAGGTATTCAGCGCCACAAGGCAGAGCAGAATACGCAACAAAGTTTGCAAAAACTGGCCCATTTGCTCTCTTGGTGCTGACGAGAATGCGACGTTTACCAGCAGTATTGGAGGTTACTTACGTTTCTGATAGTCCCGCCATCCAGTGGGCTATCCTTGCCAAGCTGAGAGGAACTGAAGATCTTCACAGCCAGCAAACTGGGTGCATCGCTCCAGTTCAGCTTCCAATCGTTGTTGGCGGCCTTTGCCCATGCGAATGCCAGCCTCGGGCCAAAAGCGTTTTACGGCCAAAGCATTGGAGGCTTTGTCACGCTTCATATCAATGCGGCCAATCAACTTGTCCCCCTCCATGACAGGGAAGACATAATAGCCGTATTGCCGTTTTGGTTCAGGGACGAAGATTTCGATGCGGTAATTGAAGTCAAAAAGGAACTCAGCGCGCTTGCGATCTCTTAATGCCGGGTCGAATGGGCTGAGGATGCGGATCCGCTGGGAAGGGGCTTCGAGGGATCTCAGTTCATCTTCAATTGTTGGGCGTGCGAGACATAATTTGGGCTTCGTGTCGCTGGCAGGTTGAATCTCAACAAGGATCAGTTCCTGACGCTTCTGGGCTTGCTTACACCATGCTTTGACATCGGCAAGGTCTAGTTTGTCCCAATAGGCTGCAATTTCGCTGGGCGTAGCGAAGCCGAGGCGGTCGATTGCGGAGTTGCAAGCCCACTCTATGGTTTCTGCATGGCTGGGTTTAGCGGAGCGGTGATCCTCAGGGATGATGCGTTCTGTCAGGTCATAGAGTTTTTGAAAGTTTTCACGCCGGGAGACGGAGATTTGTCCGGTCCGCCAGAGATATTCAAGTGCTGTTTTGGATGGGTTCCACTCCCACCATCCGCCTTTGCTGCGCTTCTCATCCTTGCCGATATCTGAGGTGCCAGCGGGCCCGTTTTCTTCGATGTGCCGTAGAATGAGGTTGAGTTTTTCCTGATACTCCGCACCGCGCCAGACCTTCCAGCGGGATTGCAAGCTCTCTGCGCTTTTTTGGAAGCGGTAGTGCCAATAAGGGAAGAACTCGGTTGGAATGATTGAGGCATCATGCGTCCAGTGCTCAAAGAGGCTTCTGTCATTCTCCAGCAGTTTCTTGAGATGTTTGGGGCGGTAACTTTGGCGGCGTGACCACAAGATCATGTGGTGCGCACGCTCTACAGTGTTGATGCTATCAACCTGCACAAAGCCAATGCGGTGAATGAGATTGAGGAGGTTTTCTCCTTTCGAGGAGCCTGTTGGCGCTTCGAGAAGGGCGTGTTTCTGCAGAAACAAGCGACGCGCAGCGGCGTTATCAACTTTTAAAACTAACTGCGCTTCCATAGTCATCAAAGTCTCCTGCTTGGTCAGACGTACCTAGGCTAGGAGAGGCAGCGCCTTGCCGCAAGCAGTCCGCATCAGATAGTTGTGGGTTTGTTCCTATTATGTTCTCTAAATGGAGGTTGCATTGGACTTTGCAGAAAAACAGCGGGGTGTGTTTCAACGGATGATTGTCGGAGCGTTGGTGACCGCGATTGTGCTTTTGTTTGGTGCGCTTCTCAATCCATTTGGATTTGCCGCGGACTGGAATGCCTCTGAGCGGCTTTGGGTGGCAGCGGTTTCATTATTATCACCTGCCTTGCTGCTTATGATTTCCATAGGTCGTCTGGCGATGCGCAGGTTTTATCATGCTGATGACATTGATGGAGGAGGGCTAACCCACGGCAGTGAGGAAGCCAAAATGCTGCAGAGTATTTTGCAAAATACACTCGAGCAGGGGGTGTTGGCAGGGTTCATCTACATTGCTTGGGCTGCGGTTATGCCCGGTAGCACAATGTCTGTGCCTTTGTTAGCAGCACTGCTGTTTGCGCTTGGGCGTATCCTGTTTTTTGCAAGCTATGAGAAGGGTGCGCCATGGCGTGGAACCGGCTTTGCGCTGACTTTCTATCCAAGTATTCTAATGCTGGTGGTCGTGCTGATTACGTTGATGGCCGGGTTGTAGTGCTCACCTTGGTATGTGGCGAGCGACTACGAGGTGTCCACGCACCGGATTTTCGCACTCCTGCCGGAGTGTGGTCTGCGTAAAGTCGATGACTGCAAAGTCAAATTGCTTCAAGAGATTGCGGAGGTAGTTTTCTGTGTGTGTGAAGCGGCAGCTGTCGCTCATAATGTAGGGTGGAGTATCGGAGGTAGGCTCCATCACAGCTTCAGCGGAGAACAAGAACACGCCATTCTTTTCGATGTGATGGGCGACACCTGCGAAGAGATCTTCCAATGAACCAAAGTATGGAAAGAGCTCTGATGCGATTATTAAGTCCCATTTCTGAGGATGATCCTGATCGAGAAACTCGTTGATTTCGCATTGTTGGAGATCGTCGTAGATCTCCTTGTCTTTCGCTAACTTGAGCATCTCCTCTGAAATATCGACGCCAGTTTTATAAGGGATCTGATCTTCGAAAAGTTCGGCAGCTAAGCCAGTGCCACAACCTAGATCTAAGAGACGCTTAAAGGGGCCAAGATTGAGAGTGTTGATCTTTTCGTGGATCTTGGTTGGTAGGTTGTATTGGAGGATCTCCAGAAGCTTGATATCGAAAATCTTCGCTTTCTGGTCAAACAGAGCGGAAACATACTCGGCTGGCATGCTGTCCAGTTTTTCTGAGTTCGCGTTTGCTAGCGGCAGATCAAGGGTACCTTCTGAGCTTTCAGAGCACCCTTGCCCAAGAAGGTTTAGCAAGTGATCGGCAGCTCCGTTGAACTCTCCGGTCTCTTTGAGGTTGAGTACATGATCATAGATCATGAAATGCCGGAGGAAATCTGCAACGGGGTTGGTTTCTTGTTCTTTTTTGTCATTCTTCATCGCTGAGCAGTATCCTCATCTTTGAATACTGACATGATTGAGCCATGAAAAAATTAATGAACAGTAAGCCTCTTTGGGTTGATCGTCTTGAAGTAATCAACAGCAAGTAGCTGTATTTTTATTGCTAGGTATTGCGCAAAATAAAACCCGCAGTGTTTCCACTGCGGGCTTAGTAACTAGTTTAAAGCTTAGGAGCTTTTACCCTTTCAGGCGTCTGTCAACTCTTTTGCTTTGGCCATCTGGTTCCGCTTTGCCAGTGTACGCAAACGCAGAGCGTTGAGGCGGATGAAGCCTGCAGCGTCTTTCTGGTCGTAAGCGCCGTGGTCGTCTTCGAAAGTCACCAGCTCTTCTGAGTAGAGAGAGTAAGGAGACGCACGACCAACAACGATGACGTTGCCTTTGTAGAGCTTCAGCTTAACGGTGCCGGTCACAAGCTCCTGCGACTTATCGATCATCGCCTGAAGCATTTCGCGCTCAGGTGAGAACCAGAAGCCGTTGTAGATCAGCTTTGCGTAGCGCGGCATTAGCTCATCTTTGAGGTGAGCAGCGTCACGGTCCAGCGTGATGGATTCCATCGCGCGGTGTGCTGACAGGAGGATTGTTCCGCCTGGTGTTTCGTAGATGCCGCGGGATTTCATTCCAACGAAGCGGTTTTCTACCAGATCAAGACGGCCAATGCCGTTGTCGCGGCCGTAATCGTTCAGCTTGGCAAACAGGGTTGCCGGAGACATGTGTACGCCATTGATGGAGCATGCATCGCCTTTTTCGAAGCCGATTTCGATCTCGGTGACTTCGTCTGGCGCGCTGAGCGGATCAACGGTGCGCTGGAAGACATACTCTGGTGCTTCTTCATTCGGATCTTCCAGAACTTTACCTTCGGAAGAGGAATGAAGCATGTTTGCGTCAACAGAGAACGGTGCTTCGCCGCGCTTGTCCTTTGGTACCGGGATCTGATGCTGTTCTGCGAACTCGATCAGGTCAGTACGGGACTTCAGCGTCCAGTCACGCCAAGGTGCGATCACCTTGATGTCTGGGTTCAATGCGTAGCAAGCCAGCTCGAAGCGCACCTGATCGTTACCTTTACCGGTCGCGCCATGCGCAACAGCGTCTGCGCCGGTTTGCTCAGCGATCTCGATGAGACGCTTGGAAATGAGCGGACGGGCGATAGAGGTGCCGAGGAGATAAACGCCTTCGTAAACTGCGTTGGCCCGGAACATCGGGAATACGAAATCCCGAATGAATTCCTCACGGAGATCATCAATGTAGATTTCTCGAATACCAAGCAGTTCAGCTTTTCGTCGTGCTGGTTCCAACTCTTCACCCTGACCTAAGTCAGCAGTAAAAGTTACAACTTCGCAGCCGTATTCCGCCTGCAACCACTTGAGAATAATCGAGGTGTCGAGCCCGCCAGAATAGGCAAGCACAACCTTTTTGATGTCGCCTTGGGCCATAGATTAGCTTCCAAATGTGTGTTCGGGCGCATAAAGCGCCTACGCTGGGCAATCTACCGAGCAGAGCGAGCAACGCAAGCGGTGATTGAGGATTGAGTGCTGAGTTATTAATCGGGATAGTTGAGCTACTTACAGGTATTCCTGATAATGATGTGAATAGAAGCTCTTGTTGGGTTGGGCTGTTGGATATGTAAGGTTTTGATAACGCGAAGATAATGACTGCTACGTTATGCTCTGATGCTACAAAATTTGCACGTTTTGGGTGCGAACAGAGAGTTGCTAAACTGCATGACATCTCAACTGTATCTGCGGAAAAACCATAGAGTTTATGCGCAGAAAACTTTTCCAGTGTCCTGTAGTTAACCAACAAGTCTCTGTATCTACGAAGGTTTCCGGCTAGGCCTTATGCGTCTTTTGTCTAAAATTGCGGGCAGATTTCTTTGAGATTTGATCAAGCTTATTGAGGTTCTTATTGCCCGATTCGATGACTTTGGCTCAAGGATTCCAGTCTGGCGGTGCTAGCTCGAAGCCATCGAAGAGAAATCCTGGAGCAACGGTGCAGCCGACTAATGTCCATTCGCCGAGGCTTTGGGCGGATTGCCATGCATGACGAGGTACGATGCCTTGAGGGCGCTGTCCGTTTAATACATCCATACCGAGGATGATGTCGTTTTGGCTGCCTTCCTCGGAGCTGATGGAGAGCCGGAGCGGAGCGCCGCCGTAGTAGTGCCACGTCTCAATCGCGTCGATCCGGTGCCAATGAGATCTCTGGTGCTTCTTGAGGAGATAATAGATCGCTGTTGAATAGCCACGGCCTCTAGGGCCTTCTTTATCCCGGAAGGTTTCGGTGTAATAGCCACCTTCTGGATGCTCTTTCATCTGCAACTCTGCGATGATTTCTTCAGCTGTTGCTGAGGAGCTGATTTGGTCGACTGACATTAGAAGCTGTCCTTGCGGCGGCGGATTTCTGTGAAGACATCAACAGGTTCAGCATTGACCATGTTGAGGTTTTTCTGAACTTCAGGATCGCGAACCCTCAAAAACGGATTGGTTGAAAGCTCTGCTGCCATGGAGGTTGGTAGAGTAGGGCGTCCAACTTCGCGGAGTGCCTCAATGCGTTTTGTGCGTTCCTGTAATGCTTGATTGTTTGGATCGATTGTAAGAGCGAATTTGGCGTTGGCCAGCGTGTACTCGTGGCCGCAATAGATCCTTGTTTCCGGTGGTAGTGTATTTGCCAAGTGACTTAATGAAGCCCACATCATCTCGGGATCGCCTTCGAAAACGCGGCCGCAGCCGAGTGCGAAGAGTGTGTCGCCTGTGTGAGCGATACCTGCTTCCTGGAACCACCAGGAGATATGATCAAGCGTATGGCCCGGAGTACCAATGGCTTTGACCGCAATTGGGCCAACGAGAATGTCATCTCCGTCCTCTACAAAGCGGTTCATGCCCGTGATGTGTTGGCGGGAGCGTTCTGGCCCGGTTACCTTTGCACCTGTCTTCTCAACGAGTTCAGCCATTCCGCCGATATGATCCCAGTGATGGTGTGTGATGAGAATGTCGGTCAGGTTCCAACCGGTTTCTTCCAGAACCTGTAAGTAGGGGGCTGATTCTGGAACATCAATTGCGACTGTACAACCGCTGTCGGGGTGGTGAACGAGAACGCCGAAATTATCTTTCAGACAAACAAACTGCCGAACTTCAACTTCAATCATCAACCAGCTCCCAAGCATACAGTATATCTTTGTGAGATCATGAGAGGACAAGCTGTCAAATTCAACTGCAAACTCATAAAACTCTGGGTGTGGTTGATTTAAGCTTGCAAATCGTCAGGAAGAAGCGTTGCGCCCAAGGCTCTTGCACCCCATGATAAGAGAAGGCAACGCGCGGAGAACCAGTTGTATCTTGATGTTACTCACTTAAAAGAGTTCTACGACCTGCCACTTGGACGGATGCTTCGGGTGTTGGTTGGGAGCCGCGTGAAAATGCTTTGGCCAGAAATGCATGGTCAGAGTTTGCTGGGTATTGGTTATGCCGCTCCTTATCTGAGGCCTTACCTGAAAAAGACCAATCGTGTGTTTGCCGGAATGCCTGCTGCGCAAGGCGTGGTGAAGTGGCCGCGTGAAGTTGAAGTGCCGAACAAAGCCTTCCTGATGGAAGATGGTCAGCTGCCGTTTCCAGATTCCTGTATTGACCGCATCTTACTCGTGCATTCGCTGGAGATGGCAGGACAGCCGGGGGCGTTGTTGGATGAAGTCTATCGTGTCTTGTCTCCGGGTGGGCGGGTGATTGTGATTGTTCCCAATCGACGTGGTGCGTGGGCACGGTCAGAGGTTTCACCGTTTGGGTATGGTCGTCCTTATTCAAGACCGCAGCTCGATAACTTCCTGAGCAATCATCATCTTTCGGTTGTGTCGCGGGAAGAAGCGCTGTTTGTGCCGCCGACGAACTCGAGAATGGTTTTGAAGAATGCACGGAGTTTTGAGCGTTTAGGGGCTGTGGCCTGGTCAGCGTTTGCGGGGTTGCTGGTCACTGAAGCTGAGAAGCAGGTGTACCGTGGTATTCCGATGAAAGCGAGCCACGTGACACGTGTGTTGCGACCAGTCTTTCTGCCTAACGGCAAGACTGCTGGTGCGCAGGCTATGAACGGGCATAGTCGCCAGCAAGAAGGAACTTTCGCCAACGAGGGCGAAAGCTGAGTTCTGATTACTTCCGCTCCAGAAGGAAGACGGCCTGATCGCCGATCAGGTTCCATACCCACCACGGTGCGTTGAACCCAATGCGCTGACCTCTTGCATCCAGAGCCTCTGCCTTAATAACTTTAGCATGGACCTCTTCTGAGAGAGCAACAAAGTCTCGGATCGTGCAGAAGTGGATGTTTGGTGTGTCGTACCACTCGTAAGGCAAATAGTCGGTGACTGGCATTCTGCCGTTGAACAGCAACTGCATACGGTTGCGCCAGTGGCCGAAATTCGGGAAGGACACCACGACTTTCTTGCCGATGCGCAGTAACTGCTCGAGAACCTGTTTCGGGTCCATGGTCGCCTGAAGTGTATGGCTTAGAATTGCGTAATCAAAAGCGTCGTCCGGGTAGGCTGCAAGGTCATTGTCTGCATCTCCCTGAACAACTGAGAGCCCGCGGGCAACGGCTTCATTCACGCCTTTTTGAGAGGTGTCGAAGCCACGGCCATCAACGCCGCGAGTGTCGATCAGCAGTTCCAGCAATTCACCAGTGCCGCAACCGATGTCCAGAACGCGCGAGCCCGATGCTACAAAATCGCAGAGAATTCGGTGATCGCCGCGTACATTACTCAAATCATGTTTTTTCATAATGAATCTGCTTTCTGATGAAACTTACTGCTCAGTGTTACGGTCAATCACCATTTCCCGGTGCGGGAATACCTCTGGCTTTTGCTGCTCCTGTCAGGAAGCCACGCATTGTTTTGAACAGTTCGGGTTCATCAAGAAGGAATGCATCGTGTCCGCGTGAGCTCTCGATCTCAACAAAGGAGACGTTTGCGCCAGCCGCGTTGAGGGCTCGTACAATGTCTTTGCTTTCCGAGGTTGGGAAAAGCCAGTCTGTTGTAAACGACATAACGCAGAAGCGGGTTGTGCTATGCAAAAATGCGTTGGCCAGTTTGCCGCCATGCGCTGCCGCGAGATCAAAGTAATCCATAGCGCGGGTTACATAGAGATACGAGTTCGCGTCGAAGCGATCGACAAAAGTCATGCCCTGATGGCGCAGATAACTTTCGATCTGGAAATCTGCATCGAAGCCAAAAGTGATGGCTGAGCGGTCTTGCAGGTTGCGGCCAAACTTGCTGTGCAGGCTTTCATCAGACATGTAGGTGATGTGCGCTGCCATGCGGGCCACCGACAGGCCCTTCATAGGGCGCTTGCCTTCTTTGGCATATTGTCCGTGGCACCAGTCTGGATCTGCCATGACAGCCTGACGGCCTACTTCATGGAAGGCAATGTTCTGGCTGGAGTGGCGTGGACCTGCAGCGATTGGGACTGCTGCAAATACTTTTTCTGGATAGGCAGATGCCCATTGCAGCACTTGCATGCCGCCCATGGAGCCGCCGACGACTGCGAAAAGAGTTTCGATACCGAGCGCTTCAACCAGTTTTCCCTGGGAACGCACCATATCGCCGATTGTGACGACAGGCAGGTCGAGCCCGTAAACCTCATTGGTTTCCGGATTGGTGCATGCAGGGCCAGTGGTGCCGAGGCAACCGCCAAGCACATTTGCGCAGATGACGAAATACTTGTCGGTGTCCACTGGTTGCCCAGGACCGACCATCATTGACCACCAGCCGGGTTTGCCGGTTACGGGGTTCTCAGAGGCAACGTATTGATCACCGGTGAGGGCGTGGCACACAAGAATGGCGTTGGTTTTGTCTTCGTTCAGCTCGCCATAGGTCTCATAAGCAATCTGCCAAGGGGCGAGTTCTGTGCCTTCATCAAGCCGAAGAGGATTGTCTGGACCAAATCGCATGAGCTTGCTGGCAGGCATATCCATCTGTTCCGCTGCAACACTGGCTTGTGTTGAGGGCGAGATATTCGGAGTCTTCTCCGGTTTTGCGCTGGCAGTCTCAGTCATGTTTTCTTCCGCGGTGTTGTGAAGGCGAATTGGGTGTTCCTCTAGGGATTGCAAGAGAGTTTTTGCTAGGTGCCAATTGGCAGTGTGTCAACGTTTTCTTTTGCTTTCACCGTCGTTGTTTCCTATGAATTTACATAGGTTCTGTTCAATAATTCGAGTGGGTTAGTGCAATGTCTGGGTCTTCATCAGTTTCGGATTCAAAAATGAGCTTGTCTCAAGTCCGCGATAAACTAGATGAAGTTGATGATAAACTGCATGCCTTGCTTATGGAGCGTGCTGACCTGATTGAGCATATTGTTGCGGCAAAAGCTGAACAAGGTTCTATGCATGCTGTTTTTCGGCCCTCTCGTGAAGCAGATATTATGCGGCGGTTGGTTGAGAACCATCGCGGTGTTCTGCCTATTATGTCATTGGAACATATTTGGCGTGAGATAATCTCTTCGCTAACAAATGCCCAGACAACTTATCGTGTACATCTTGATGGTAGTGCAGATCGACTCGCAATGAGTGAGCTGACACGCTTTTATTTCGGTTACGCGATTGAACAGCAGCGCGAGATTGACCCGTCTGCTGTGCTTGCCGCGGTTGATTATTCACAGGTCGATCTTGGTGTGATCGGCTTGGAAGAGCGTGCGGAAACGCCTTGGTGGCGCGGTATGGGTGCCCGGGACGATGGCACCAATGGTCCATCGATTATTGCACGGCTGCCTTTTTTGGTTGTTCAGGACAGACCTGCTGATCTGCCTGCTGTTGTGGTTGCGGCTCAAACTGCTGAAACTGAGAAGCCGGATATTTGTGTTTACGATGTGCGCTGGACGGGAGCCATACCGGGCTCATTGATGCACAAAGGTATAGAAGTGTTGAGTTTTTATCGCAGTTTTGAAGGCGTAGATGCGCTATTAGCTGTTCCGGGGAATATATCCGAGCAGGAGCTGGCGACTTTCTTTGAAGCTGCTGAGGCGGCGCCGGATAAACTTAGATATGTCGGTGGATACCCCGCGCCGCTTGACCTAGATGATGAATTTGATAGTGAAGCAGACGCAGTTGGTTAAATTGCGTGTTTTTTGAATAAAGGAATGAGTTGATGGAAGAGCAGGTAGTACGCCCTGTCCCTCGTGCTGGTGTGTTGGCAATTGATCCGTATGTACCCGGTAAGGCGAAGGCAAATGGTGGCCATAAACTACATAAGCTCTCTTCCAATGAATCTCCTTTAGGTGCGAGCCCGAAAGCGCTTGAAGCTTACCGCACCATTTCCGAGCTTCAGTTTTACCCTGATGGAAGTGCTGGCGAACTTCGCACAGCAATTGGTGAAGTGTACGGCCTGAACCCTGATCACGTCATTTGTGGATGTGGCTCTGACGAAGTGCTGAGTCTGCTGGCCTATGCCTATCTGGGTGAAGGTGATGAGGCTATTTATACCACGCACGGCTTCCTTGTTTATAAGATTGCGATCCACGCAGCTGGTGCGACACCTGTTGTTGCTCCAGAAAAAGACCTGAAAACGGATGTAGATGCCATTTTGGAACGTGTGACCGAGAAAACCAAAATGGTTTTTGTGGCCAATCCGAACAATCCGACCGGCACTTATATTCCGTTTGACGAAGTTAAGCGTTTGCACGCCGGGTTGCCGAAGACCTGTATTCTGGTTCTCGATGCAGCCTATGCTGAGTATGTGCGCCGGAATGACTATCAGTCCGGTATTGAGCTTGTTGCGAACTCAGAAAACGTTGTTATGACACGGACGTTCTCCAAGGCTTATGGTCTGCCAGCGCTGCGTGTTGGCTGGGCGTATGGTCCTGAGCACATCATTGATGCGCTGGGCCGTATTCGCGGGCCGTTTAACATGAATGCTGCTGCGATTGCAGCTGGCGCTGCTGCTGTGCGTGATCAGGCGTTTATTGAGCAGGCAGTTAGCCACAATAACGAATGGTTGCCGTGGGTAGTTAACGAACTGACCAAACTAGGTCTTGACGTAACGCCAAGTGTCGGCAATTTCATTCTGATCCATTTCCCTGAGGAACAGGGGAAGCGGGCTGTTGATGCGGATGCCTTCCTGCTGGAACGCGGGTGTGTGCTGAGGCAGGTGAAAGCCTATGGATTTGACAATGCCTTGCGCATGTCAATCGGTAGTGAGGAAGCCAACAGAGATGTTGTTGCTGCTCTCTCTGAATTTCTGAAGTAGTTCTAATAGAAGGTCTCCATGTCTGAACCCTTGTTTAGCCGGGTCGCACTGATTGGTATCGGTCTGATCGGCTCATCTCTTTCGCATGTCATGCGCCGCGAAAAGCTGGCGGGTGAAATTGTTATATCCACACGCTCAGAAGTTACTCTGAAGCGTGCGGAAGAGTTGAAACTTGGGGACCGATATTATCTGGACGCAGCAGAAGCCGTAAAAGGGGCAGACCTTGTTATCGTTTGTGTACCGGTTGGTGCATGTGGAGCCGTGGCAAAAACCATTGGTCCTCACTTAGCTGAGGGTGCGATTGTGACTGACGTGGGTTCTGTGAAGGCCTCCGTTATTTCGGCAATGAAGCCGCATATGCCGGAAGGTGTGCATTTTATTGCAGGCCATCCGGTTGCTGGTACTGAGTATTCCGGCCCTGATGCTGGTTTTGCCTCTCTCTTTGAGAACCGCTGGTGCATTCTTACGCCAGACAGCGACAGTGATGCGGGTGCTACAGAGCGCCTGACTGCCTTCTGGGAGGCCTGTGGCTCACATGTGGACACCATGGATGCTGAGCACCACGATCTTGTGCTGGCTGTTGTGTCTCACCTTCCGCATATCATCGCCTACAACATTGTTGGTACGGCTGATGATCTGGAAACGGTGACCAAGTCAGAAGTGATCAAATACTCTGCTTCCGGTTTCCGCGATTTCACGCGTCTGGCGTCTTCTGATCCGACTATGTGGCGCGATGTGTGCCTGAACAACAAAGAAGCCATTCTTGAAATGCTGTCTCGCTTTTCTGAGGATCTGTCTGCCTTGCAGCGTGCGATCCGGTGGAGTGATGGCGATGCCTTGTTCAAGCTGTTTGCACGGACCAAAGATATTCGCCATCAGCTTGTTGAAGCCGGTCAGGAATCTGCGGCGCCGAACTTTGGTCGTGAGAACGAAAAAGGCGAGCCAGCTGAGTAAGATCTTGCTGGTTTTGAAAGAGTTTAGCCCGGGTCAGATTGGTTCTGATCCGGGTTTTCTTTTGAAGGTGTAACCAAGACTGGTCAACTTATCAGTTGGGCAAGCGGTGTTGGTTTACCGAGGTTTCAAGAGTGATTTTGATGTGGCCTCAACGCTGAATACTCTGCGCGTGGACAGAGCGCTTTCAGGAGTTTTTGGATGATGAAGCTGAGTGGATTGGCAGCAGTTGTTGCAGCCGGGTTTGCTGTTGCGAGTTTTGCTGCGATGGCTTCTAAAGAAGATCAGGTGCCTGCTGGGCCGACTGCCGTTGCCATTATGAAAGATGTTGATGGCAAGCAGGTTGGGCGTGTGGTGTTGACTGAGACCTTGAGCCAGACCCTCCATATTACAGCAGCATTTGATGGCTTGCCTGCTGGTGTACATGGGTTCCATGTTCATGAAACGGGTCTATGTGAGCCAACCTTTTCGGCTGCTGGCGGTCATTTCGCGCCTGAAGGGCATGAGCATGGGATTGAAGTTCCTGATGGTCCGCATGCGGGCGATCTTCCAAATCTTCATGTTCCCGAGAATGGAAAGATTGTCGTTGAGTATTTCTCTGAAATCTTAGACCTGGCTCCCGATGACAAGGACAGCCTGATTGGTGGTCCGGGCAGGGCGCTGATTGTTCATGCTGATCCAGACGATTATCATAGTCAGCCGACTGGGGATGCCGGAGGGCGGATTGCTTGTGGTGTGATTGTACCGATTAAGCAAAATGCAGATAGTTTCCAGAGCTACCCTGAAGAGCCAGCAAGCGACACCAAGTAGATTTGGCACCGCATGGTTTTCCATGCAGTGTTGAAGCTGAAACTTCCCGTTTAGACGGGTGGAGCAAGGCGAACAGGCTCTGCCTGCGCTACTTGTTAGGTATGTTTCTTCGGCATTGGCTGTTCGCCTTGCCCGGGCTTTTTCTCATGAACACGCGGGCTCCCTCTCGGACAGACGCGACAGGCACGTTCTCGTGTCACCGACACGTTTCTGTACCATTGGCAGTTTCCTGCCACCACCGGACGCCCTCCGGAACGACCCCAAACTCCCTAATACCACTGTGGCCTCAAAAGGGTATGGCGCTTCACCGGACCTCCCGACACGATACGTTACTTCATGCCGGTAGCCCAACCCCGCCCACGCCGCGGGATGGACGGTCCACCCCGGCCCGAATGCGTGGGCACAGGACTTAGCCTAGGGCAAGTGCTGGTGAGGGGGATAAGTTTTTGGGCGTCACTTTGCTGCTGAGGTCTCTGTTTCACTGGTTGAAAGGTGTTCGTATGCCGGGGTTTGATGACATATACAGGAGTGTGTTACCGTAAAGGTAACTTGCCCGTGGGTGTGGGGTACACTTCGGGTTTTGAGTTCGGTTTGGGAGGGCCATCTCAATGGAGTTTTTTGACCCTATATCGTATGCGGTGCCGTTTTTTATCATTCTCATGATTGTAGAAGGTGTGGCTTTAAAGCTGCGTGGGATTGATGGTTATGAAGTCAAAGATACGTTTTTCAGTCTGGCAATGGGGATTGGGAGTCTCATCGCTGGGATCGCGTTAGGCACATCTATGTCTTATGCAGCGCACAGTTGGATTTATGGCTATCGTCTTATCGAGACTATCCCTATCAACTGGTGGACCATCCTGATTTGTTTCCTGCTGTATGATCTGGCCTACTATTGGAAGCACCGCTTTGGCCACGAGTATCGGTGGTTTTGGGCGAGCCATGTCAATCACCACTCTTCTCAGCGGTATAATCTTTCAACGGCACTGCGTCAGACGTGGACGGGGACAATCACGCTGACGTTTATCTTTGGCTTGCCTATAGCGCTTCTCGGATTTCAACCGGAGATGATCTTCTTCGTTGCAGCCTGGAACTTGCTCTACCAGTTTTGGATTCACACTGAACTGGTTGATCGTATGGGGCCGTTTGAGTGGATCTTTAACACGCCGAGCCATCACCGCGTCCATCATGCGACGAACCCGCGGTATCTGGATTCCAACTATGCGGGGACGCTGATTATCTGGGATCGGATGTTCGGGACGTTCAGCCCGGAAGTTGCAGAGGACCCGCCGCGCTACGGGATTGGCAAGAACCTTGAGACCAACAACCTGCTGATTGTGGCGTTTCATGAATGGATTGCGATGGTCAAGGATTTGAAGACCGCAAGATCCCTGAGAGATGTCCTCGGCTATATGTTTCGTACGCCGGGATGGACGCCTGATAACTCACGAATGACCACCAAGAAGGCCAAAGCGAATTGGAAACGGAAGCAAGCGGTGAAGACAGCTGAACTTGAGACACTGGAGGAGCAGAAGGTGCAAGAGCCTGCTGAGTAACCGTAACTCTATGTAATCGATACAAAACCCCGGTGCACACGTGCGGCGGGGTTTTTCTTGTTCACGCGGAGTTGAGGCGAGTGCTGTTGACCTGAGGTCGAAACCAACCATAAATAACGGTATCGTTACTTATGGTTGGAGGGAACCATGATTACGGAATCTGGAAATCTATCGGACACTGGTTCAACAGGTCTTTTGCGCGCGGCTCTTTTGGGCAATGCGATATTCTCTGCCATATGCGGTGTTGTCATGGTGTGGATGCCTTACCGTGTCTCTGCGGCGTTAAACTGGCAGGGCCCCAATCTCTGGCTCTTTGTTGGGCTGGGTTTGCTTGTATTTGCAGGCGCATTGTTGTGGCAAGGAAAACAGGGCAGGCCTTCGGTAGCATGGGGTACATTGTTCAGTCTTGGTGATTACGGGTGGGTCATCGGAACTGTTTGGCTGGGTATGTTTGCGCCAACTGTGATGAGTGGTGATGGTTGGATGATTGCCTGGGGTGTCTCAGCTGTCGTTGCGTTGTTTGGCAGCCTTCAGCTTTTAGGGATTGCCCGAATGATGCGAAAAGTCCTGGATGCCATTGAGGAATGAGTATGAAACAGACCAATCCAGTGCGTACGTCCAAGCGGGGTAATAGTCGCTCAGATATCCTGAAGGCTGCTTTGCTGGAGTTTATCGACCGTGGTGTCGATGGCGTGCGGATGGAGCATGTGGCAGATCGGGCAGGTTATAATAAAGCACTAGTTTATAAGCACTTTGGGTCCAAAGAGCTGCTGTTTGAAGCTGTTTTAACCGCGCAGTTTCAAGAACGGGAGCAGACGCGTTCTAGTATCTCAGGTGATCTTTCTGAGATGCTGATGGGGTGGTCTCAAGCCAACAAAAGTGATGCCGATTTCTTCAAGTTGCTCATGAGGGAGGCGTTGGATTTTGAAGGTGATCGCCCTGTGCGTGCCGACCAGAGGAAAGCTTATTATACGCAACAGATTGCTGTGTTGGCTGACTTGCAAAAAGAGGGGAGGTTGCCGACAACATTGGAGCCACACTACCTGTTTCTGGCGTTGCTTGGGACGCTTTCAATTCCGCAGCTTTTGCCGCAAGTGGCAGAGTTGGTTGTCGGTGACGCACCGGGGGGTGAAGAGTTTGAACAGGGACTGGCGGTGTTTTTTAAGGCCTTTGGAGAGGTCCTATCGCCCAAATAAAAAGGGAGAGCCGAAGCCCTCCCTCAAATAACTCATCAAATTAAACAGTCTTAAGACGCTTTGTTTGATGCGCGTTCGGCGCGCTTACGGTCATGTGGGCACAGCAGTGCTTTACGCAGACGGATGGATTCTGGGGTTACTTCCACCAGTTCATCTTCAGCGATGTAAGACAGTGCACCTTCAAGGCTCAGCTTGATTGGGGTGGTCAGCTTAACAGCATCGTCCTTACCGGAAGAACGGATGTTGGTGAGCTGCTTGCCCTTCAGAACGTTCACTTCAAGGTCGTTACCGCGTGTGTGTTCACCAATGATCATGCCCTGGTACACTTTCGTGCCCGGATCAATCATCATTGGGCCACGGTCTTCCAGGTTGAACAATGCGTAAGGAACAGCATCGCCCTGACCGTTGGACAGCAGAACGCCGGTGTTACGACCCATAATTGCGCCTTTATAAGGTGCATATTCATGGAACACACGGTTGAAGATCGCGGAACCGCGGGTGTCTGACATCAGCTCAGCCTGGTAACCGATAAGGCCACGGGTTGGAGCGTGGAATACCAAACGGGAGCGACCGCCACCGGATGGGCGCATTTCAAGAAGCTCACCTTTGCGTTCGGTGATCTTTTTAACAACAGCACCCTGGAATTCATCATCAACGTCGATGATAACTTCTTCGATTGGCTCAAGACGCTTACCAGCTTCGTCTTCCTGATAAACAACGCGAGGACGACCTACGCAAAGTTCGAAGCCTTCACGGCGCATGTTTTCGATCAGGATTGCGAGAAGCAATTCACCACGACCGGAAACGATGAAGGAATCTGCTTCTGCAGTTTCTTCGATCTTAAGCGCAACGTTACCTTCAGCTTCCTTCATCAGACGCTCGCGGATAACGCGGGACTGAACTTTGGAGCCTTCCTGACCAGCCAGAGGACCGTCGTTGACGCGGAACATCATGGACAGTGTTGGCGGATCGATTGGCTGTGCCTGAATTGGCTCAGTCACCTGAGGTGCAACGATTGTGTCTGCCACGGTTGCTTTGGTCAGACCAGCGATGGAGACGATGTCGCCTGCTTCGCCTTCTTCAATTGCTGAACGCTCAAGGCCACGGAACGCGAGAACCTTGGAGATACGGCCAGTTTCGACCACATTGCCGTCACGGGTCAGCGCTTTGATAGCCATGTTCGGGGTCGCAACGCCAGATGCAATGCGGCCTGTCAGAATGCGGCCAAGGAACGGATCAGATTCGATTGTTGTTGCGAGGAGGCGGAATTCGCCTTCTTCGGATTCTGGCTCTTTTACATGATCTAGGATCATGTCGAAGAGCGGAGCCATGGATTCTTGTGGGCCAGCTGGCTCAAGAGACATCCATTCTTGCTTGGCGGAACCATATACAACCGGGAAGTCGAGCTGCTCTTCGTTTGCGTCAAGAGCTGCGAACAGGTCGAACACTTCGTCCAGCACTTCGTCAGCGCGCTGCTCTGGTTTGTCGATTTTGTTGATCGCAACGATTGGCTTCAGGCCGAGCTTCAGAGCTTTACCAAGTACGAACTTGGTCTGCGGCATTGGGCCTTCAGCTGCATCTACGAGCAGTACAACGCCGTCAACCATATGCAGAATGCGCTCTACTTCACCGCCGAAGTCAGCGTGACCTGGTGTGTCAACGATGTTGATGCGTGTGTTGTTCCAGACCAAAGAGGTGTTCTTGGCAAGGATGGTGATGCCGCGTTCACGCTCGATGTCATTGGAGTCCATCATGCGTTCTTCGGTGCGCTGGTTTTCGCGGAAGACGCCGGACTGCTTCAACAAGACGTCAATAAGGGTCGTCTTGCCGTGGTCAACGTGGGCGATGATCGCAATATTGCGAAGTTTCATGGTGGCTCCGTCTGGCCATAGGAAGTCGCGGCGTGTGGGAGGATCATGAGGTGCCCGATCCACGCCATTCCTTCAATCTGGTTTTTCTCTAATGAAAGATGCGCTCTTCTATCCTATTTTTGTGTCAATTCAAACCATCTCGCTAAAAAACTGCTAAGTATTTAGTCGAGCTCACTTTTTTACTGGTGAGCCTGGTTTTTTGAATAGACTTTGCCGGAAAAAGAACGCAATTCAGCATCTGTTTAGCTGATAAGTCATCGTTCGGATATTAGAATATGAGGCTTTCGGTGCAAAAGTGTGCCAGATCACTTACTCTTCATTTATGAAGTTGTAATCATCGACAGATAGCAAACCGGATTTTCTTACTAGTCTGGAGCGTACGTCGACTTCTGCAAGGTCGTAGGCGTGCATCCATT
Organism: Pseudovibrio sp. Ad26; assembly: GCF_001623285.1. Taxonomy (NCBI): domain Bacteria; kingdom Pseudomonadati; phylum Pseudomonadota; class Alphaproteobacteria; order Hyphomicrobiales; family Stappiaceae; genus Pseudovibrio; species Pseudovibrio sp. Ad26. The sequence goes on along the minus strand of NZ_LMCE01000001.1, from coordinate 133,952 downwards.
GGCATTCATCGGGACAGCGGCCAACGATGTCGTAGTTTTTTCCGGCAGGGATGTAGAACTCTTCGAAGGGCTCCAGATTGATAAACTGGCCGTTGATGCCTATAGACATACCCGAGGTGAGAGCGACAAAGATTTCTTCTGCCTCAGCAAATAAATTTCTCCAGATGCGGCCTGGCGTGTCGATTTGGTGGTGAAATGCGTAGCCACGTTCGCGAAAGCTTGCTTGCAGCTCCTGTTTCTGTTGTTCAAGGTGAGACAGTTCAGCTAAAAGCAAGCAATGCTCCTTTAATTTAAACCTTAGGCTAACTAATAAATTATTGGGTAAGCACCATCCGAAGACAGTCGCTTGACTACAAAAAGGAATATGGCAATCTAATACCATTCAATATCGCAATATTGGGTATTGCAATCCCCAATATTTACACCAACTTATTCGTGGTGGGTGATTAAAAGACAATAGAATACCCCCTGTGCGCGTAATCCCAAAAGTTGTTGGAAAACCAATGCAATTTGCAACCCAACAGTGGTTAGAAGAATGGTTTGCCCCACTCGCTCAAAGCGAAGGTGTGAGTGCAACCAGACATGAGTGTGTCGAAGTGATTCGCATGACAATGGCGACAAAGCCTCGCGCTGTTATGTATTCACCAAGCATTCGTATCGTTTTTCAGGGTCTGGTCAGAGGCCATTTGGGTAGTCAGAGTTTCCTCTATTCCCAGCAGAGCTATGCCGCGCTCGTTTCTCCGATCCCACTTGAGATTGAGATTGTAGAAGCGTCTCGTGAGAAGCCTCTCTACGCGGTCAATTTGGCGATCGATATCAATGTCTTGGCAGAACTGATGCTGCTTATCGAGCAGGAGCCTCTCGAGTTTGAGTATGGCGAAACGCTTGGTCGTCCAGCGCATCTGTCTGAAGAGGCATTGTTTTCTGTCTGTCGCCTGATGCAGACGCTAAATAGCGAAGAACAAACTAAAATTCTCGCTGATGGCTACTATCGCGAGTTCCTTTATCACGTGCTCAAGTCCGAGTACGGTGCGAGTCTGAGGGTGCTGTTCCAAAACAGTGAGAAGTCTCAGGGTATTGCGCGAGTTCTTCAAGTGTTGCACGAGGATTTCTCAACAAATCTCAGTGTAGACCAAATGGCCAAGATGGCCTGCATGAGCATTTCTGCTTTTCATGCCGGTTTTAAAGGCGCGACCGGTCTTTCTCCGCTGCAGTACGTTAAGTCGATCCGCTTGCATAAGGCGCGGTCTATGATGCTGAGCCAGAACATGAGCGCCAGTCAGGCTGCTTATCGGGTTGGTTATGCAAGTCCGTCGCAGTTCAGCCGTGAGTTCAAGCGGTTCTTCGGCAGCTCTCCAACTCAGGAAGCAGCGAAGTTTCGCGTTTTAGCGTGACGTACGACGAGCTTGCTTATAGATTTTTGGGACGCGCACTCTGAAAGAAGGGCGCGTGTTTTTCATTGTGCGCTCTACGCAATTTTCCTAGAGTTGCCGCGCATCTGATGATTATCAAGAAAACTGGTGAAGCGCATACGGGATAGCTCAGTGCCTTGCCTTGGGGTTCGGGAATGAATAAGGCAACGGGTACACACACAGAGCTTAAGCTCTCGGCTGGGCGCACGGCTGTCATTGGTGCATTGCTGGTTACAATTGGCCCGCTTTCCATGGCGCTTTACACGCCCGCTCTGCCGACATTGGCGGAAGTGTTTGGGACGACAGCTGCTGTCGCTAAGCTGACACTGACGGTGTATTTTGCTGGCTTTACGCTGGCTCAACTGTTGTGTGGGCCTCTTTCTGATGCGTTTGGGCGCCGTCCGATTATTCTCGGGTTCTTCAGCTTGTATCTGCTTGGCAGTCTTCTTGCTTGGCTCGCGCCGAACATTGAAATGCTGCTGCTTGGCCGCCTGATACAGGGGATCGGTGCCTCCAGCGGAATTGCTGTGGCACGTGCGATTGTGCGGGATCAGTTCTCTGGTGAGGCTGGTGCGCGGATTATGAATTTGCTGGCTGTGATGTTGGGGATCGGGCCAGCTATTTCTCCTACAATTGGAGCTTTAACGCTCAGCGCGTTCGGGTGGCAGGCGATCTTTATTCTGATGGTGATCTATGCCGGATTCATTCTGCTGCTAACGCTCACTGTTCTGCCGGAAACTAATTTCCACCGAGATGTGAAGCTTATTCGTCCGAGGCAGATGGCGACTTCCTATTGGACGCTGCTGAGGTCTTTTGAGTTCATGCAGCCCTCGTTGATCCTCGGATTTACTATTGGCGTAATCTATACGCTCTCGACGGTCTTGCCGTTTGTTTTGATTGAGCGGCTTGGGTTGACGCCTTTGCAGTTCGGCATGGGGATGGTGCTTCAGTCAGGTTCGTTCTTTGCTGGTGGCGTGGTCACTCGGCTGCTTCTACGGCGGTTCAGCACAGAGGCGCTTCTTGGACCTGCGCTGGTTTTGTGTGGCTTGGGTGGATTGGTGCTGTTTACAGTCACGCAGCTTGAATATCTGAGCTTTTTGAGCATCATGATCCCGATTGGTGTGTTTGCTTTTGGCGCTTCAATGGCCCTGCCAGCTCTTTCTATGCGCGGAATGGAGCCGTTTCCCAAGATTGCAGGCGCTGCGTCTGCTTTGATGGGCTTTATGCAGATGGCGGGTGGATTTCTGGGAAGTCTGGTTACCGCAATTGTTGTGCCAGATCCTGTGACCGCTCTGGGTGTTGTGATGCCTGGAATGGCCTTTCTTGCGCTGTTCCTGTTTGTGTTGCCGGTAAAAAAACGAGACGTGGAAGAACAGTCTGTCAGTCCTTAAAAGCACGCTGATCTGATCGCTATGCAGTAAATATCGGCCATATCTTGTAGCGGGTAGAAAAGGTCTTTTGATTTTTGCTGGAAACAAAGGCGATGGGACGCTATGAGGGGCCAGAAATTGGGAGGGAACCCTTATGGCAGAGTTTGATCATGGATTGCTGGAAAGCTCTCAGCGTCCGCTCGTCATGGGCATATTGAACGTAACTCCAGACAGCTTTTCTGATGGCGGTCAGTTTGATGCGCCAGCAGTGGCGTTGGCGCACGCGATTGAGATGGTCGCTGAAGGGGCTGACATTATTGATGTTGGCGGTGAGAGCACGCGGCCCGGAGCGACGGTAGTTCAGGAGCAGGACGAGCTGGAGCGTGTTCTGCCAGTTCTTGAGCTGGTTAAAGAACTGCCGGTGCTGATTTCCATTGATACCTATAAGGCGAGAGTTGCTGCTGAGGCTTGCAAGGCCGGTGCGCATATCGTGAATGACGTTTGGGGGTTACAGAAAGACCCTGAGATGGCTAGTGCTGTGGCGGATGCTGGTGTGCCGGTGGTTATGATGCATAACCGCACTGAAGTGGATGAGCAGCTAGATATCATGAGCGATATTGATCGCTTTTTTGAAAGATCCCTCAAGCTGGCTTCTGATGCAGGCATTCCCGAAGAACACCAGATTCTTGATCCTGGTTTTGGGTTTGGCAAAACTCTTCAACAGAACTATCAGATCCTGAGCCGGCTCTCTGAGCTTGAGAAATTCGGTCGTCCTGTCCTTGCGGGAGCTTCTCGCAAGCGGATGATTGGATATGTGTTGAATAATGAAGCGCCAGAGCGTATGGCTGGATCGCTTGCAGTACATACGCTGGCTCTGCAAAACGGAGCACAGATCCTGCGAGTGCATGATGTGAAACCGCACGTGGATGCAGTACGGATTTTCCAGGCGATGAAGGAACTAGGCGTGAAAATGGATTCTTGATTACTGCCTTACTTCGAGTGTTTCAATCTCAGTAGAGTTCGCTATTAAGAAAATTCCACTTATAGAAGAGCCGTTTATAGTTCGTCGAAAACACTCTCCAGCATAAAATATGGTCGATGTGTAGTATACATTTAAAAGTGGGTAAAAGTAACCGAATGTTACTTGGTTCGTTTGTGCTTAGCTTCTATACTCCCCTATAATTAAATGGATAATATTAATGGTCAAATCATCTGTAAGTGCAGAGGTGCGTGTTCGTTTACGCAGTTGTGTTTCGTATGGATATGCCTAGCAACTTATTGTCAGCGTAGTAATGATTTGGCCAAAGTAAAGAGGTTGGTCCAAGTGACTAATAAAATTGGCTTAACATTAATACTGGCTCTGTTTTCGTTTGGAGTTGTTTTCTCATTTAAACCAAGCCCAGAGTTATTTTCAGAAATGGGACCCTTTGAATTGGCTCAAGCCCTTCTCATGGTTGCAAGTTTAATTATTTGGTGGAGGTTAGCAATCGTTAGGAAGAGGGAAACTTCACGAGATGATAACATTCACTACACGATAGCTATTTTTTTTGCGGTGCTGAGTTTTGTTGTGGTTGGGCGAGAAACCTCTTTTCTAAAGGTGTATGGAGCAGGAGAAAATCTTGAACTTGGACTTATGCTGCTAACCACTGTGATTGCAGTTTCGATCTTGGGGGTTCTTTCTTTACAGTGGTTTCGTACACCGCGCAATACTTGGAGGATTTTTCGAGCTTTTATCTCAACGCCTAATTTTTTCTGGGCTATTTCCTCCTTTGTTTTCATTCTCATGGGGGACTTTTTTGAGAAGGAATGGCTCCCAATTCAGTTTAATATTGTTTGGGAAGAAACATTTGAGTTGATGGGATATTTTGCTATTGTGGTGGCAGCTTTGGTTTCTGAGAGGAGCATTGTTCCCCATGAAGTTTATGAGCAAGAAATTGCAATAAATAAGGCTCTCTCTTAGGAGGGCCGTATTTAAAAACTAAAAAAGCGGCCGAATAATTAATAATAACTAGGCAGCAGCCAATAATGACAGAAGAAAAAATTGTTGCAGCTCTAGGTTTGGGCTCAAATCTTGGCGATACAAAAGCGAATATCGACGGTGCAGTGGCCGCATTGAATGCTGTCGACGGAATCTCAGTTTTGCAGAAATCATCTGACTACCGGACCCCGCCGTGGGGGCCTGTGCCACAGGATGATTACCGCAATTGTTGCATTACCGTGGAGACGGTTCTTTCGCCGCGTGCGCTTTTGAATGCAGGTCTTGACGTTGAGAAGCAGTTGGGCCGTGTGCGTGATGTGCGTTGGGGTCCACGGACGATTGATATTGATCTTCTGATCTATGATCATGCAAGCGTTGAAGAAGAGGGACTTCAGGTGCCTCATCCGCGTATGGGCGAGCGTGCCTTTGTGCTTATTCCGCTTGCAGAGATCTGGCCGGAGGCGCCGCTACTGGACGGACGAACTGCCGCAGAAGCGTTGGAAACTTGCGGAGAGAAAGAAGGCATCTACAAGCTGTAGATGCCTTATCTTTGATCAGGCGGTTTTCATTCTAGCGACCAGATTATCTTTCAGAACGAGCTGATGATACAGCGCTGCGATGACGTGTAGTGCGAATGATGCAAGCAAGACCGGGGCTGCAAAGTCATGGATTGCGGCTGGCGGGATGGTGATGTTTTCTGGCCAGGCTTGCCAGTCTCCTGCCATTGCGAGTTCCATGAGGCCTGCAAACAGTGACATGCTCATGCCGGAGATGACCAGAGCCAGTGGTGCGAGGTAGAGGAGCAAGTGGACCAGCTTGGACAAGCTGATCATGACGATGCCCCAATTGGGATCTGGTTTTGGACGTGCATGCTTGATTAACAAGACGATGCGATAGACCAGGAACAGGCCTGTCAGAGCGCCTAGCCCTGCATGTGCCATGAAGATATTGAGCTTCTCAGGTGAGATTGCGCTTCCTTCGAGAACTTTTCCCAGAATGAAAACAGCAATGATGGTGACGGCGAACAGCCAATGAAGGATGATTGTCGGGCGGCTATATTTTTGTGGTGATGACATTGGGCTTACCTTTGGCGATAGGAATATAGTGATAATAATTTACATGTAAATTAGATGTCAATAATGTAATCAAGTCAAAATATTCAGGAATCCAATGACTGACACGATCTCATACCTGTCTTCCATGGGCCGATTGCTCAACACCTTGTCTGAAGCAGCTTGCAGTCTTGCTGAGGATTACTTGCGTCCACATGAGATTTCCCTGGCACAGTGGGTCGTGCTTTCTGCGCTGTGGCGGCAGGATGGATTAAGCGTTTCGGAGTTGTCGGAGTACTCGAACAAGAAGACTGCTGCGCTTTCTCGCTTGCTGGACCGCATGGAAAGCAAAGAGTTGGTCAGTCGTAGTGCTGTTGAGGATGACAAACGGTCCGTGAAAATACACCTGACGGAGAAAGGGCAGGGGTTGTCTCATCTTATTGATATGTACATGCACGTGAACGGAATTTTGCTGTCAGATCTATCCGATGCTGAGAGGGAACAATTGTTTCCTATGTTGGAGCGTATGCTCAAAAGCGTTCAGGTGAAATCCAGAAAGTCGTGAAATCTGAACCTGATGCTAGCGTTCTCTGTCAAAACAACAGGGGCCTCCGAAAAGAAAATTCATAGAATTTGCATTTTGCTCTTGAAGCTACAGCGACTAGAGGTCTTATCTTCTCTTGCAATGAAGAAATTGCATGGAGTGGATCATGTCCAACGCGGAAGATCGAGGCCAAAAACTCTCTCCGGATGAGATTGAAGATCAAACCACGAAAAGCTGCTGTTCTAACAAAGCGGAGCCACCTCAGGATACTGCGGATTCCTGCTGTTCAGCTAACAGTGTTGCCCAAGAGAACGAGACCTCTTGCTGCTCCTCCGATCATGATAGCTCTGAAGATGATTGCTGCAGTTCAAAGAAAGAACATGAGCATATACATGCTCACACAGGTTGCGGGTGTTCCAGCCAGAGTGAAGCGGCTATTCCCGATGTAACTAACTGGAAGGGCGCACGTTCTTTCCGGGTTGAGGGGCTGTGCTGCGCGGAAGAGATGGGAATTCTTCGCCGTGTTGTTGGGCCTGTTGTTGGTGATCCTGAATACCTTGCGTTTGATGTTTTGAACGGCAAGATGATCGTCTCTCCTGTTGCTCGCGACGTCGCTGATGAGAAGATCATCAAGGCGGTTGATACGACAGGCATGAAGGCTGCTCTGTTCATTGAACAAGAAGCAGCGGATGCACGCGCGAAGCAGCATCGGCGCCTTGGTACATTTACAGTTGCCAGTGGCTTGTTCTGGGCAATTGCGCTTGTTGTTCAGGCGGTTCTGTTTTTCTCCAGCACCAATTCTACGGATGTGTTTAGTGTCTTCCAGTCCGTGCCGTCCGGGCCGGTAGAAGTTCTGTACATGCTCGCCATCGTCGCTGGTTTGCGGTTGGTGGCACCTAAGGGATTGTATGCTCTCAAGACGTTGCGGCCTGATATGAACCTGCTGATGCTGGTTGCTGTCGCTGGTGCTATCGGCATTGGAGAGTGGTTTGAAGGTGCGACGGTTGCCTTCCTGTTTTCTCTCTCGCTTTATCTGGAAAGCTGGAGTGTTGGGCGGGCGCGTAAAGCTGTTGCAGCGCTTATGGATATTGCCCCAACCGTTGTTCGCCTGCTCAAGCCTAACGGAAGTGAAGAGGATGTTCCTGCCAACAGTGTGAAGCCTGGTGCGGCTTTTGTTGTTCGCGGTGGGGATCGTATTCCGCTTGATGGCGTCGTGCTCAAAGGTGTTGGCAGTGTTGATCAGGCCCCTATCACAGGTGAAAGTGTGCCTGTGATGAAAGAGGCTGGTGATGATGTTTATGCTGGTACTATCAACGGGGAAGGCAGCTTTGAAGTAGAAGCGACCAAGGGTGCTGATGACACCATGCTGGCCCGCATCATCCGCATGGTGAGTGAGGCACAGGCCCGGCGTGCTGCGGCTGAACAGTGGGTTGAGAAGTTTGCCCGTGTTTATACGCCAGCTGTGATGGTTCTTGCGATTTTTCTCGCGGCTGTTCCGCCACTGCTGTTTGGTGCGGCATGGATGGATTGGTTCTACCGCGCACTTGTGCTGCTGGTTATTGCCTGCCCATGTGCGCTGGTTATCTCTACGCCTGTCTCCATCGTGGCTGGCTTGACCTCGGCAGCTCGCAATGGCGTGCTGATTAAGGGCGGTGTTTTCCTTGAATTGCCTGCGCGGCTAAAAGCTTTGGCCTTTGACAAGACTGGCACCATAACAAACGGTCTGCCGACTGTGACAGATGTTTATCCGTTGTCTGGACATAGTGTTGAGGAGCTTCTTACACGTGCTGCTTCTTTGGAAGCTCGAAGCTCTCACCCACTTGCAGAAGCGATCCTGACACGCGCTAAGGAAGATGGCGTTGAGTATCAGCCTGCTGAGAACGTTGAGTTGTTGCCGGGGCGAGGCCTTTCTGGCCAGCGTAATGGCAAGAGCTATTGGTTGGGATCTCGCCGGTTCCTGAATGAAAAGGACTTCGAGATTGGCGAAGCTGATGCGAAGGCTCGTGAATTAGAAGCTGAAGGAAAAACTGTTGTTGCTGTGGGCACTGATGCGCACGTTTGCGGGTTGATTGCCCTGGCTGATACCGTTCGCGATACGGCAGAAGAGTTGGTCTCCCAGCTGCATAAAGCTGGCGTTGAGAAGCTGGTGATGCTGACCGGTGATAATAAGGCGACGGCCGAACGTGTTGCGTCTTCTGTCGGGATTGATGAGGTGCGTGCCGAGTTGCTGCCGGAAGATAAGGTGGCAGCCGTTGAGCAGCTCTCTCATGAGTATGAGACAGTTGCGATGATTGGCGATGGTGTGAATGATGCACCTGCGATGGCGCGGGCCAGCTTTGGCGTTGCGATGGGGGCGATTGGCTCTGATGCTGCCATTGAAACCGCTGACATCGCGTTGATGAAAGATGACCTTTCCCGCTTGCCGTGGCTGATTCACCATTCCAAGCGGACGCTCCAGATCATTCATCAGAACATTGCATTTGCTTTTATCGTGAAGGGCATTCTGGTGGTGCTGACCGCAATGGGCTTTGCCAGTCTTTGGGCAGCGATTCTGGGTGATGTGGGAGCCACGCTGATTGTGGTGACCAATGCTCTGCGATTGCTGAAGGATAAAGCGTAATAGCCAAAAGAAAAGCCGAGGTGATTTGCCTCGGCTTTTTGTCTCTTACTTTATGTAGAGCGCAGTTTCATTTGCGATCTGAATGTTTTTGTTGCGCGCGGCACCCATAATCAGGAACCAGTCGATCAACGTCCAGATGCCGAGTGCACCGAGTGTGATGAGCTTGAGGATTCCAAGGCCGATCTGTCCGGTATAGAAGCGGTCAATGCCGAAGCTGCCAAGGAACAGGCCAAGCACGAGTGCTACAACAGGGTTCTTTTCTCTGCCTGCAAACATCACGTCAAAGTCAGACTGTTTTTCAGCTGGGATGTTATCTCTCAGTGCTTTCAACTGCATAAAGTAATTTGCTTTGTTCATAATTCACCTTTCAATTGCACAGGTGTGCGGGTGCAAATTCTTGATTGAAGAAGTAGCTTTTATATCTTCTGATTTGCAATCTGCAAGCGTTATATCGGGTTCTTCCTATCTGAGAAATTACCTAGATATTACAGAGTATTAGCCTATGGATGAAACTCTCTGTAAGAACGAGAAGTGTATTCCCTAACGAGACCCCTTCGGGGAAGATGGCTTGTCGATCCACCATCCTCCTGAACCTTTGCCAGCAATAATCCAGTAGATGAAACCTGCAATAAATCCGGCGGAGGCGGCGATGGATGAGCCGGGGCGGAAGCCTTCGGAGGCGGGTGTTGGGACTGTGGTTCCTGATGTTGAATAGGCGATGACACTGCCAGCCTCGTTGGATGCGTAAAACAGGTCGGCTGGAAGAGCTCCGCCAATGCCCCAAAGTACCAGCGCGATAATACCACCTGCGGATACGTGGTAGATAACGCCGCGCCATTTCATGAGTTCTGCAAAGCCAATTGCGAAGCCGCTCGGTATCAGGGAGAGAGCACCAATCGCGCTTGCAGAGATGATGGTACTCCATGTGATCACGAGCAACTGAATGATGTCAGTCTCTGGTCCACCGTGAACACTCAAAGTTCTGAAAAAGCCCCAGGATAAAAACAGGCCCGCCGCAATGATTGCGAGTGAGAAACCAAGAGCAATCCGGAGCAACTGGATGAAGAGCTTGGTTCCGTCGATCATTGTGCAGTCCTTTGCATCTGTCTCTGGTGTCTAGGAAAACGGCTCGCCCAGAATACACCAAGAGCTACTGAGCAAATGAGGATTTCAAATGCAAATGTCCAGTGCAATATGAAGCTCCAAATATAGTTGTCATAGATAGCTGGAATTTTGACCAGTTCAACTTGAAGTTTGGAAAATGGTGCAAGCCAGAACAGGGGAGCCGCAACACTATCAAGGACCATATGTAAAAGGCCGCCCATACCAAGGCCAAGCGGAATGACACCAACACGGAAGTTCCGATGCAAAAGCACGGCAGACAGGGCAATAAGCATCATCCATGTTATTGGCCAGTGAGTAAGATAGTGCCGGTGATGGGTGCTCTGATTGTCTATGAGATAGAAATAGAGCATGTCAGCGTCAGGTAAGACGCAGCCAATTGAGGTCCAAATGACGAGCTGTCTAGATTTTTGATCGAAGTGTTTGGTTGCTGCTTTTCCGAGCAGATAGCCGGCGGGCAAATGGGCGATAAACATGATTGAAACCAATAGACTATGAAGTTCTGAGAAGCTTCAATCATGACTGTGGCGAGAGTTTGTGATGATCGCACAAAACACGCTGGCTCGCATAATCGATTAGGTTTCAGCTGCTCTCTGTTCTGGTCAGCAGCATGGCTACGCTGATGAAGTGGAAGTCGTAGAGGTGTGGAGCCTCACGGATGCGCTCTTCGCCTCGGGCATAGATGCTGTCGAGGAGCTCGCTGAGATTTGGCGTACCTGAGAGAGTGGCCTGTAGTGGAGCTTCGGTGAAGGCTCGGTAGAAGTTCACCATTTGCTGGGCGTAGGCTGAGGCGTCGTTGTCTTGCTTGTACTGATCAACAAATGAGACAGGTGTTTCATAGCATTCTGCTTTGTCTATCGTGAACAGGTGAGATAGCGAGCCACCCTCGGGATTTACTGGGGCTGTGAGCTGCTCCAAGTTGCGTATATAGACAGGATGATAGTAGCGTTCGTAGGCATCTTGAGAGATTGAGTGGTTGGCGACGTGATCAAGCAAAGACAGATTGAACAAGTTCACGATCCCGTCTGCGGTTGAGACATGTTCATTTCTGCCGACAGTTTGCAGCAGGAGTTTGCCGCCTGGCTTAAGCTCATTTGCCCGTGCCTTCAAAAATGTTTCCAGATCATAGGCAGCCTGTTTCTCGAAGATTTCTTTATCCTGTGCTGAAACTGAGCCTTTCTCGGTAGCGAGGCTCGGGCCGTTTGGCAGAACGTAGTCGGGTAGACGTTCCAATGGGCGCTCTGAGAGGAACACCGTGGCGTTGAAGGATGTGGCGAGATGGGTGGAGTTGGGCGGCAAAAGCCGGTTGAACATGGAACCACCTACAATACTGCCGAAAACAGTTGGGTCGGTGTAGGGCGGCTGGGCACGGTTGCCGATGGCATCAAGCAGGGTGGAATAATCGTTGCTGGGCAGGTCACTATGGATTGTCTGGATCGAGTTGCTCCCACGTTGTCTGGCAGCTTCAGTGAGCTGCGCCATGATCTGCATTGAGTTTGCACCCTCAGAACATCCGTAGTCTACAAAACGCAGGAGAGAGCTATCGTTTGGCATTGGTAGGCTGGCCATGGCTTCATGCAGCCATGGATACACATAGGCAATTGTGGCTTGTTGTGGTGTGGAGTTTTTGTTGTAAAACCCCTTGCCTTTCATGCCAGTGGTTGTGGCGTGCTGTTGAGAGGGATGTGCTTTCTCGGTCATTGCATTGATGTCCAGTTGCTTCATCTGTCCTGAATGGGACGATAGCCGGACTCCGTGCATATGACGTGAATGAGACAAAGAAGGCTGGCGTTTCAGACAAACGCCGGCCTTCTTTTTGCATTCATGCTTTATTTTGCTCAGGCTTCGCCTTGAGCCTGTGCTTTCTCCAGCGCTTCACGCTCAGATTTGCGGAGACGCTCGGATGCTGACTTCAGCTGACCACAGGCTGCAAAGATATCGCGTCCGCGTGGTGTGCGGATTGGCGAAGCATAGCCTGCACGGTTCACAACATCTGCGAACTCTTCGATCTGTTCCCAATCAGAGCACTCATACGGAGAGCCCGGCCATGGGTTGAATGGCAGTAGGTTGATCTTTGCCGGGATGCCTTTGAGCAACTGAACCAGTTTCTTTGCATCTTCCAGGCTGTCGTTTACGCCCTTCAGCATCACGTATTCGAAGGTGATGCGTTTTGCGTTGGACAGGCCTGGATAGTCACGACATGCCTGAAGCAGCGTTTCCAGATTGTACTTCTTGTTGATCGGAACCAGCGTGTTACGCAGCTCGTCATTCACAGCGTGCAGAGAGATTGCCAGCATGCAGCCGATTTCATCACCTGTTCGTGCGATCTCTGGTGTTACACCAGATGTCGACAGGGTGATGCGGCGCTTGGAGAGGGACAGGCCGTCTCCATCAGAGGCGATCAAAAGCGCTTTCTTGACGTTTTCGAAATTATAGAGCGGTTCGCCCATGCCCATCATCACGATATTGGTGATGCGACGACGGTTGGATGTGGATGCATCCAAGCCACCTTCCGGTGCATCTGCATCCGGGAAGTCGTTGAGGCGATCTTTTGCGAGCATGAGCTGCGCAAGGATCTCTTCAGCTGTCAGGTTGCGAACCATCTTCTGTGTGCCGGTGTGGCAGAACGTGCAGGTAAGGGTGCAGCCGACCTGAGAGGAGATGCAGAGTGTACCGCGATCTTCTTCCGGAATGTAGACGGTTTCGACTTCAACTGGCTTGCCAGCGCCGCGTGATGGAAAGCGGAACAGCCATTTACGGGTGCCGTCAACGGAGATCTGTTCAGTGACGATCTCTGGACGGGCAATGGTAAAGGCAAACTCCAGCTTAGTGCGCAGGTCTTTTGAGACATTGCTCATTTTGCCGAAATCAGAAATGCCCCGGACATAGAGCCAGTGCCACAGCTGGTTGACGCGCATGCGGATCTGGCGCTCAGGGACTCCAACTGCAGCAAGGGCATTGCCTAGTTCTTCACGGTTTAAGCCGATCAGAGATGGCTTTTCTTCCTGCACAGGAATGGTTGCAGGAGAAGGGTTTGCTGCGCTGGTTGCCGCCGGATCAGCGGATTTGTGCGCGATGTCTAACGATACCGCCATGGTCATTCACCAGTTTTTCTTAGATGCTTGGCTTTAAGCTTATGTTCTTTGCGTATTCAAACCCGAAAAATGTGCCTCACTTTTCGGCAATACGATCTAGCAGGAAAAATAACAGGTTATGTGTACCCGTTGCTCGCCGCTAAAAATGCGAGAGGCGGTCGCCAGCAGCAACCGCCTACGTATTCGGCACGCTTATAGCCGAAATCGCTTAGTTTGAACATCCCAGATCTCAAATTGCGTGGCGGCAAGCTGGCGCAGGCAAGAGAACTCTGTAAATTCAAACAATTTCGGGCATCAGAACCTTATTGGCAGGCGCTGGATGCGTCTCTGACAGCAGCAGTGATGCCGCTCAAAGAGAATTTGTAGGAAGTTTGGGTGCCACGTGCGGACTGACCAGAAATAGACATGGAACTGCCTGCTTTCATTGCGTCAACCAAACGCTTTTCTTCCGCAGCGTTCTGAACCCATGCGCCGTCACCTTTGGTGAACATGGTGAACTGCTGACCATCAACATTGGTCGTGACCAAGGAACCCTCTTTAAATGGATAACCCACTATAAAGCTTGGTTCATTGGCAACGCCTTCACTTGGACGGGTAGAAACGAAGAAGAAAACTTCTCCATGGTTTCTATCAGTCGGCAGTGACTGTGTTGGTGCGGAAATGGCATAACACACCTTACCACCGCTCTGGGTGTTAAAGGTGTAAGTTGCCCAATCCTTGTTTTCTTTCAAGAGGGCAGGAGACTGCGCATTTGCAGTCGCGCCCGAGATACCAAGAGCCATAAAGGCAGTTATCAGGATACGTGCTTGCATCTTCTCCAAACCGCGTTGCGTACGACAAAATCTGAGATTCTGTGCGAAAACCCATAAAACTTAATGTTAGGGTTACTTTAAAGATGGTTACAAAAGGGTTGATACCCTGTTTTTACAGAGGCAAAAAATTATTTGCCTTTGAACCGCTCTATGAATGCTGCCATCAGAAATCTGGCGGGAGTGTGGCACGCACAGCCATAATATCAAGCGTAAAGCCACTAATGAATTTCTGTTTTAAGTGATCGAAGACAGTAGATATGCAAGTTAATTTTCGATTGTATTTAACGCGCTAGTAAATAAGGGCTAATCGCCTTTAAAAGCTCAGATTTTCCGGCTTATTTTCAAGCTAATTGGCAGCATTTCACCCAGTAAAAAATATGGGCACCTTTCCACATAGTGTGCACAGATTGAGAGAAAATGCGAAGTGTGGAGCCTCAAAGAATTACGAATTTGTAATGTGGTAGAGACTGGGTGTGGGAAAGGGAAACACCTTAAAAATTTATACAAGGCATTTGCTATGGTGAGAAATAAAGGTTGCCGTTTCAGAGTATGTATCAGAAATGGCAACCGTATTTCGAATCACTCATGGGTTGCTATCGAAGCCGGGAACTTTTCGGCCGCTTCGGAAAATCGGAGCTCCGTGAATATGTTCCAGTAACGGATCTTTTGGGGCGCCTGCAGTGAGAGAACGTTCAGCGTACTTTCCGTGTGCCATATAGCGGTCATACAAAACCAGAGCGGCAGCTACACCAACATTCAAGCAGAATTTGGTTGGGATTTTGACGATGTAATCGCAACGATCTTGCATCTCTTGCGAAAGAGAGCCGCGTTCCGGCCCTAGGATATAAGCTGCTTGCAATGGATGCCCAAAGCTTGGAAGTTCGATTGCATCGTCGGTGAGCTCAACACCCACCATTTTACAGCCACGCGGGAACTGCATCTCATCAACTGAGTTCCATGCGAAGTAGGGCAGATGGTCCGGGCTCTTGGATGTATCAGCCTTCATCGCTTTACCAAGGCTTTTGATGTGCGCGTCGACTGTAAAAAAGTAACTTGCTCCGAATGCATGACCAGTACGCATCAGCGTGCCAACATTCATGGATTTGGAAAGCCCTTCAGAGCCAATAGCAAAATAACCGCGCATGCCCAGTTTTTCTCGTTGTTGATGTTGTGCGCTTCATACCTCCAACTGTGGTGTTACCGCAAGTGTAGCGGCATGTATGGGTGGTTTAATCGTAAAATGACACCAAAGACGGCTTTGAGATTTTGTGGTTGCCCGTGTAATTTTGGAGGTCAGAGAGAGGGCCACATTTTATGAAAGCTGTTATCTGCGAAAAACTTGGGGGGCCGGATGATCTGGTCGTTCGAGAACTGGACGACCCGAATGTTGGAGCTGGAGAGGTGTTGGTTCGTGTGAAAGCGGCGGCACTCAATTACTTCGATACATTGATCATTCAAGGGAAGTATCAGTTTAAGCCAGAGCTTCCATTTTCGCCATCGGGTGAAATGGCGGGCATTGTTGAAGCCGTCGGTGATGGTGTTTCGCGGCTCAAGGTTGGGGATCGGGTAGCCTCCTACGCGAAATGGGGAGCTGCAAGAGAGCTATATGTTGCTCCTGAGCATGAACTTGTGCGGGTGCCGGATGAGGTTTCGCTCAAGCATGCAGCTGGACTTTTGATCACTTACGGAACGGCTATTCACGGCCTTCGTAGCCGGGCGCGGTTACAGGCGGGGGAGACGGTTGCTGTGTTAGGTGCCTCTGGTGGAGCAGGGCAGGCTGCTGTGGAGGTTGCAAAGCTGATGGGAGCCCGGGTGATTGCTTGCGCGTCTTCGGAAGATAAGCTTGCTCACGCAAAAGCTTGCGGCGCTGATGTTCTGGTCAACTATTCTGAGGGTGGTCTGAAACAGAAGCTGAAGGATCTAACGGATGGTAAAGGGCTTGAGGTGGTCTATGACGTCATAGGCGGGGATCATGCTGATGATGCCTTGCGCGCTACGGGATGGCGTGGACGTTATCTGGTTGTTGGATTTGCCTCTGGAACGATCCAAAAGATACCTGCGAACCTTACCCTGCTGAAAGGCTGTGACGTTCTGGGCGTGTTCTGGGGGGAGGCAGTCGTTCGTGAGCCTGAGGAGCATCACAAGGATTGCGAGCAACTGTTCCAATGGGTGGCTGATGGAAAACTGAAGCCGCATATCCATGCGGAATATCCGCTGGAAGACATTGCTCTGGGATTGGAGGAAATCTCCAGCCGCAGAGCCAAAGGCAAAGTGCTGCTCATTCCTTGATGGATAGATACGGAAAAAGCGGGAGATGCTCCCGCTTTTTATCGTCAAGTTGTAAGCCAGACTTCGTGAGATCAGACTTCCAGCATAGCCATGACTGGTGCGTGGTCGGATGGTTTTTCCCAGCCGCGTGCGTCACGGATAATCTGGACGTCTTTGGTGTGCTGTGCTGTCTCCGGGGTCATCCAGACATGGTCGAGACGGCGGCCTTTGTTGGAGGCTGACCAGTCTTTGGCACGGTAGCTCCACCAGGTGTAAATCTTCTCGTCCATCGGCATGTACTTGCGCATGGTATCTACGTAGTTGCCAGCTTCTCGCACATCTTCAAGGCGCTGGCATTCCAGCGGTGTGTGAGAGACGACTTTGATGAGTTGCTTGTGAGACCAGACATCGTTTTCGTAAGGTGCGATATTCAGGTCGCCGACGACGACTGACTGGCCGTCGAAGCCTTTGAACCAGCTTTCCATTTCATCGAGGAACTTGAGCTTGTGAGCGAACTTGTCGTTGACCTCAGGGTCCGGCACATCGCCACCTGCTGGGACGTAGAAGTTATGGATGCGGACTTTACCACCATTAAAGGCAACATCAGCAGCGATGTGGCGGGTGTCGCCCATCTCGCAGAACTCTTTGCGCTCAACATTCTCCAGCGGCACGCGTGAGAGAAAGGCTACGCCGTGGTAACCCTTTTGACCGTGTACCTCTACATGACGATAGCCCAGCTTATTGATTGCAGCCGTTGGGAAGCTTCCATCCGGGCACTTTGTTTCCTGCAGGCACAAAACGTCAGGGGCGTGATCCAGTAACATTTTCTCGACAATAGGAAGGCGGAGGCGGACTGAGTTAATGTTCCACGTTACAATCTTGAGGCGGTTCGTCATGGGGGCGTGTTTACCTGCTTTGGAGAATCATACCTCAAACCTAAGGCTTAGGCGGGGTTCTGGCTAGAAAAACTGATGTGAACGATGAATTTGTTCACGTTATATTCTTCAAAGCAAGACATAAATTGCTTCTAAAACCCGATGTTTTGTCAGCGCACGTTGTTAGCCCCTTGGTGGCACTCTTCTCCTAATTATGCTGGCTGTTGGTTTTGGCCAGCCTGCAATTAGGACTAGGGTCAAATGAAATACGCAATGCTTGTAGGCTGTTGTCTGGCAGCAGGTGTCGTGGCTCAATCTGTGAACGCAAACAGCTTGTCTACGCGTTCCGGGTCCGTTGACTATCCCGGATTCCAGCAGGTTCAGTTCAATGAGCGCAGCAATATTATCCCGCCCATCAAGCCTTTAGATCGCCCAGTTGAGCCGGGAGATAGTTTGAGGCCGGGGCAGGCACAACCCTACTTACCAACGGATCGGGATGCGGATCATTCGCAGTTTAACCCTCCTCCGGGAGCTTATCCTGCAGGATCTGCACGTCCGGGTTCTTTGCCTCCACCACTTCCGGGTCCTTCAGGACCTCTGCCTGCAGCTCCACCGATTACAGGATTGCCTCCTTCACCGGGATCACCTGGTTCACCCGGATTCAGCGGACCGTCCTACGGGGGGCCTTCTTATGGCCGGTAATACCTTAGAGAGTCTGGAGGGGAGCATTATGAAAATTTTGGCTTGGGTGATTGCTGGTCTTGTTCTTCTGGCCGTCCTTATTTACTCCAATGCTGCCTTCGCGCAACGCGGACACGCCGGATACACCACAAACGGTGTAAACATGAGGACGGGACCTGGAACCAGATATCCTGTCATCACGACAATACCAGCGGGCGGTGTGGTTTTCATCAATTACTGCACCAAGAACGGTTCATGGTGTGACCTGACATTCCGAGGTGCTCCGGGGTGGGTTTCTGCCAGATATATTCGATATGGAGTTGCAGGACCGCACTACTCTCGTACACTTCCTTATGTCGCACCGTATGTGGGTCTGCCCTTTGTCTATCGACGCTATCCAGTTTACCCGCGTTATCCGCGTTGGCGTCCATATCCACGCCCACGGTATGAAATTCCCGCTTATCCGTTGCAACCGTCACGGCCAATTGCTCCACCGTCACGGCCAGCTATCCCGTTAACACCAGCTCAACCGATTGCGCCGCCGTCAATACCGGCTACACCGTTGTCGCCTGCTCGATAGAAGAGAGCTCACGAGTTGCCTCGTGAGCTCTTATTTCTCTATATCTTATGCTGCCAGCTGACTTCATGGTATTCGAAGGCGCTTCCAGCCTTACGAACATGCCCTAGGCCGGGGAAGTCATGGTGGATGCCGACGACTGGTGTTCGATCTGCCGAAACCTGATCCAGTATTCTGCGCCGTGTTTGTCGAGCTACTTCCTGATCGGTATCGAATGCGATTGTCCAATCCGGGTTCGCAAACTGGAGCCCAATGGAGTGGACTGTGTCACCCCAGATCAGCACTTCTTCATTATTGGAGTGAAGGCGGATGCCCATATGTCCGGGTGTGTGACCGGGGAGCAAGACGACGTCCAGCCCCTTGATGAACTCGCCATCTTTGCTGATGAGTGTTTTGCGGTTTTCATAAGGCTTTGAAACATTCTGAGCGAGATCGACGAAATGCTGGAGGTCTTTGGGGAACTTTGAGCGTGTGCCTTCATCATGCCAGAAGTTGTATTCGACCTCATGAACGATGAACTCAGCGTTTGGGAAGAGCTTTTCGCCCGATTTAGAGATCAGCCCCCCTACGTGATCGATGTGTAGATGCGTGAGCACTACAGCATCTACATCAGAGGCGTCATAGCCAGTTGCTTTCAGGTTTTGATGGAAACGGCCAAGTGTCGGACCCATTAGATCAGCGGTGCCAGTATCGACCACTACCAACTTGTCGCCCGTATTAATGAGATATCCGTTTACAGAGATAGACATGTCCGCTGTGTTGGGGCTGAGGAAATTTTGCTTTAGAGTCTTCTCAGCTACCTTTTGGTCAAACCCAATGACCAATGACGGATCTAAACCCAAGTGTCCGTCCAGAATTGCTGTAACTTCAATGTCTCCTACCGAGAAGCGATAGATGCCGGGAACCTGTGTTCCGATTTTGGGCGCTGCTGCGAGCGCAATAGATGACATTGCCGGGGCAACTGCACCAGCACCTGCAATGGACGCGGCTGCGGATATAAAAGATCGGCGTGAAAGTGTCATGAAAGGCTCCTCATTTACAAGCATGAGAGCAATATTGTGGGGTTGATACTGGAAGTGCAGAGGCCCAAGCCTTATCTTGGATATAAGCAGTGCTTATGGAGCAGTTATGGATCTTCTGAATTTGCTGGAGAGTTTTGTTCGCGTCATTGACAACGGGTCGTTGAGTGGTGGTGCGCGTCAACGCCATATCAGTCAGCCCGCTATGAGCCAGCAACTGAACCTGCTTGAAGCGCAGGTCGGGCAAGAGCTTGTTTTCCGAACTAACAAAGGCGTTAAGCCGACAGTTGCTGGAAAGATCGTTTATGAGCATGCTCAAAAGATGCTGCGCCAGAGCGCTCTGATGTTTGAAGAGGTACAGGACCAAGCAGCAGCAGAGAGTGGTTCACTGGTTGTTTCTGTTTCTCAGGCTATGGGAGCTGACATAATCACTCCGCTTATCTTCGACCTTCGAAAGCAATACCCAGATCTTTCAGTCTCAATTAAAATGGATGATGATCTGATTGATGTTGTGCAAACCGGTATCGATTTAGCGATCCGTACAGGCATCACCGGAGATACCTCTGGGATTTCCAGAAAAATTGCGATTGTTGAAACCTGTTTGGCAGCCAGCCCGGACTATCTTGCAAAGCATGGTATGCCGCAAACTCCCGAAGCGCTGTCTGACCTCAACTACATTCAATACAGATACGAGAAGTTGGTTAGTTCGCTGGATATGTTCCGACATGGGCAAAAGCAGGTGGTTGCTTTGAAGTCTGAGTTTGTCGCTGGGCACCCCCAGGTGATGGTGCAGGCCTTGTTGAACTCAGTTGGATTTACGCGCATGCCGTTGTTTATGATGCGAGATTTTGAGGCAAACGGGCAATTACAACGGCTACTTCCTGACTATCAGTGCGAGGAGAAACCGGTCTACCTTGTCTACCCTTCACGCGATGCGGTGACACGTAAAACCGAGATCTTCATTGATGCAATGATTGAACGATTCCGGGATGCTCCGGGCATACGGTTGGTTGGGCAGAAGCCTGTTCAAATTGCCCAACCTGCCTAATTTTATAGGTCTTAGACAGTCTCGTTGACCTGCTCATCCACAATGCGGACAATGTCTGACATGATTTCTGTCAGGTGGAAGTCCTTTGGTGTGTAAACGGCTGCAACACCTGCTTTTTTCAGTTCTTCGGCATCCTCTGACGGTATAATGCCGCCAATAATAATCGGAATGTCCTCCAAGCCGTTTTCTTTCATTTTGTCGAGCACATCATGGACCAGTGCCAAATGTGAGCCAGACAGGATCGACAGGCCGACGACGTGGACGCCTTCTTCAAGAGCGGCGTTGACGATTTGGGCAGGGGTCAAGCGAATGCCTTCGTAAACAACTTCCATGCCGCAATCACGGGCACGCACTGCGATCTGCTCTGCGCCATTGGAGTGGCCATCCAGCCCCGGTTTGCCAACGAGGAATTTAAGGCGTCGACCCAGCTTCTCTGAAAGCTCGGAGACTTTTTGCTGCACCTCTGCAAGGCTCTCGTTGTCGTCTGGTACCGCTTTGCCGACGCCAGTTGGAGCACGATATTCGCCGAAGACTTCACGCAGGGCAGCGCCCCATTCTCCAGTCGTCGCACCTGCCTGAGCTGCTTTGATGGATGCTTCCATAATGTTGTTGTCAGAAGAAGCTGCCGCGCGGAGCTCCAGTAGAGCGGATTTAACAGCGTTCTCGTCACGTTCAGCTCGCCAGGCCTGAATGCGCTGGATGGCTTCTTCTTCAACATGCTCAGGAACCGTGAGGATGCCGCCGTCTTCATCTGATGCCAGTGGAGATGGTTCAGTTTCAGTCCATTTGTTGACGCCGACGACGATCTGATCGCCAGATTCAATGCCTGCCAGACGCTTGGAGTTGGACTCCACGAGCTTCTGCTTCATATAGCTGGATTCAACGGCTGCAACTGCACCACCCATTTCTGCGATGCGGGCAAGTTCTTCTCTTGCTTGTTCTTTGAGCGCTTCGACCTTGGTTTCAATCTCTTTGGAGCCATCGAAGATATCTGCATATTCCAACAGGTCCGTCTCATAGGCCATGATTTGCTGCATGCGCAGAGACCATTGCTGGTCGAACGGTCGCGGGAGGCCAAGAGCTTCGTTCCATGCTGGTAGCTGAACGGCACGAGCGCGCGCGTTTTTAGAGAGAACAACAGCCAGCATCTCAACGAGAATGCGGTATACGTTGTTTTCTGGTTGCGGTTCTGTCAAGCCGAGTGAGTTGACCTGAACGCCATACCGGAAGCGACGGTAACGCTCTTCTTCAACGCCATAACGATCGCGACAAATTTCATCCCATAGCTCTGTAAATGCTCGCATTTTGCACATCTCGGTGATGAAGCGCATGCCTGCATTTACGAAGAAGGAAATCCGGCCCACGAGTTTCGGGAAATCGCTTTCGGAAATGACACCAGAAGCGCGGACATTGTCCAGAATTGCGATAGCAGTCGCGAGCGCGAAGGAGAGTTCCTGCACTGGTGTCGCGCCTGCTTCCTGCAGATGGTAGGAACACACGTTCATCGGGTTCCATTTGGGCATGTTGGTGTAGGTCCATGAAATCACGTCGGTTGTGAGACGCATGGATGGTGCTGGTGGGAAGACGTAGGTGCCGCGTGACAAGTACTCCTTGATTAGATCATTCTGTGTGGTGCCAGCCAGCAGCGAGCGGTCTGCGCCTTGCTCATCAGCAGCAGCCACATAGAGCGCAAGCAGCCACGGGGCTGTTGCGTTGATCGTCATGGAGGTGTTCATGCGCTCCAGCGGGATTTCGTTGAAGAGGGTACGCATGTCTCCCAGATGAGAGATGGGTACTCCAACCTTGCCAACCTCACCGCGCGAGAGCGGATGGTCCGGGTCGTACCCCGTTTGGGTTGGGAGATCGAACGCGACAGAAAGGCCCGTCTGACCCTTTGCGAGGTTCGTGCGGTAGAGCCGGTTGCTGTCTGCAGCGTTGGAATGTCCTGCATATGTGCGGAACATCCACGGACGGTCTTTAGTTGCGCCTTTAGGTGAACCGGTACTCATAGTCTATTGCCTCCCTGATCCTCCCAGCATTTTATAAGGGACAAGATCTCAATTCTGCCTACACCTTTGCATAGGTTTTAGTGGTTGGTGCAATGCAACATTAGAAGAAGTATTCTTCGCAAGTTAAGCAATAGTTGTATATATTTTATGAGTTCTTTGTAATGATAATTCTCAAATAGCCGATATTGACAGGTTGTATTGTTTTGCGTTGCAGCAAATAGTGGATTGGAAGCGTTAGCAGAGGACTTGCTTTCACTCTCATGAGGGAAGGGCGCAACGCAAACTTGGAGGAGAATATCATGAGTTCCGTTGCACGGGTTGTCGAAGCTGGGTCAGAGGGAGGCCCTGAGTTCAAGGACCTATATGAGATTGGTGAGATTCCACCGCTGGGACATGTTCCAAAGAACATGTGGGCGTGGACCATTCGCCAAGAGCGTCATGGTTCCCCTGATACAGCGATGGTCAAAGAAGTGGTGCCAACGTGGGAGTTGGACAGCCATGAAGTGCTCATTCTGGTTATGGCAGCAGGTGTGAACTACAACGGCGTTTGGGCTGCCCTTGGCGAGCCGATTTCCGTTTTTAAGGTTCATAAACAGCCCTATCATATCGCTGGCTCTGACGCCTCAGGTATCGTTTGGGCGGTTGGTTCTAAAGTTACTCGCTGGAAGGTTGGCGACGAAGTTGTCGTACACTGTAACCAGGATGACGGGGATGATGAGGAGTGTAACGGCGGTGATCCGATGTTCTCTAACTCCCAGCGGATCTGGGGTTATGAGACACCTGATGGGTCATTTGCGCAGTTCGCTCGTGTTCAGTCACAGCAGCTGATGGCTCGCCCCAAGCATCTGACTTGGGAAGAGAGCGCTTGCTACACGCTTACTTTGGCGACTGCGTTCCGTATGCTGTTTGGTCATGCGCCGCATGATTTGAAGCCGGGGCAGAACGTTCTGGTTTGGGGGGCTTCTGGTGGCCTTGGCGTGTTTGGGGTTCAGCTGATTGCGGCTGCCGGTGCGAATGCGATTGGTGTTATCTCAGACGAGAGCAAGCGTGAATACGTGATGTCACTTGGGGCGAAGGCCGTTATCAATCGAAAAGACTTCGATTGTTGGGGTCAGCTGCCGAAAGTGAACTCGCCTGAGTATGATAACTGGACCAAGGAAGCGCGTAAGTTCGGTAAGGCAATTTGGAACATTACCGGTAAGGGTAATGACGTTGATATGGTGTTTGAGCACCCTGGTGAAGCAACGTTCCCGGTATCAACACTGGTTGCCAAACGCGGTGGTATGGTTGTGTTTTGTGCGGGTACCTCCGGCTTCAACCTGACCATGGATGCTCGCTACGTATGGATGCGTCAGAAGCGTATTCAGGGCTCGCATTTTGCGCATTTGAAGCAGGCGAGTGAGGCGAATAAGTTCGTGATTGATCGCCGTATCGACCCTTGTATGAGTGAAGTGTTCTCATGGGATCAGATTCCGCAGGCTCATATGAAGATGTGGAAGAACCAACATGCCCCAGGAAACATGGCGGTTTTGGTGTGCGCACCAAAGACTGGTTTGCGCTCACTTGAGGATGTTATTGAGGCTACCGAAAATTAATTAGGCTCACTAAAGGAAGTTGGTGCATTTCTGCGGCCAACTTCCCATTTTCCTTAAGTTTCTCACGCATAATTTTTTATTGAACGGTGATTCAATATTATCAAATGAGCGCAGATTTTCTCTGCGCTTTTCTTTTTGTAATCTACGTGATTATTCGACATTATTTGGCGTAGTTTTTTTATTTCAATTTACTGTGAAATTACCTGAATTTTCCGTGGGGATTACCTGTAAAAGAAAGTTTAAAATAGTTGTTTTGCTTCAGTAAATTTTTTTTCTCTTATTTTGCGTTTTAAATGGTGGTACTAGGGAGTTGTGAAAGTTTTATAACTTCATATTCAGTGTATTCATGAAGTATATCTTTTTATATTTATTTTCCAAAAATATCTTGAGCAGATGTCTAAGTTGACAGAAAATTGAATATATCTATTTTTAACGGTGCAGTTGATGTGCTCAACCTAGTGTGTCCTGCAATTGCTGAGTTTTTGACTTAGCATTACGGCCAGAACGACAAGCTGTCCTTGGCGGCTTTTCTCTCTGACCGAACAAAAAAGTATGTTTTGGTTGTTTGGAGGCATCCGTGTTGAATTTTAAATCTGCTCTCGCTGCGTGCGTAGTTGCATTACCTTTTGCTGTGTCTACGGCAGAAGCTGCAGATCCTGTTTGTGAAATTGACCGTCCTATCGTGTTTGCCGGTCTGGATTGGGACTCCAATGCTTTTCACAATTCTGTAGCTCAGTTCATCGCAGAAAAAGGGTACGGTTGTGAAACGGATGTTATTCCGGGCTCCACTATTCCGCTTCTGAACGGTATGGCACGTGGCGATATTGATGTGACCATGGAAATCTGGCCAGACAACGTGACTGAAGCTCTTGCTGAAGGCAAAGAGAAGAACCAGTTTGTTGATCTTGGTGTGAACTTCCCTGATGCGACCCAGGCTTGGTTTATTCCAAAATACCTGGTTGAAGGTGATGATGCGCCTGCAAAAGGTCTGAAGTCCGTTTCTGACTTGCCAAAATATAAAGACGTGTTTTCTGATCCGGAAGAGCCAGAAAAAGGTCGCTTCTATAACTGTATCGCTGGTTGGGGCTGTGAGGTCATCAACTCCAAGAAGCTCAATGCTTATGGCTTGCTTGATAGCTTTGTGAACTTCCGTCCTGGTACAGGTGCTGCACTGTCTGCTGCGATTGAATCTAACATTCGTCGTAAAAAGCCAATCGTATTTTATTACTGGGGTCCAACCTGGGTCATGGGTAAGGTTGCTGATGATCTGATTCAACTGGAAGAGCCTGCTTACAGCAAAGAAGCTTGGGACAAGCTGTCTGCAGAGACAGATCCATCCAAAGTGACCGAGGCAGTTGCGTATCCTCTGTCTGCGACGCACGTCTTCGTCAACACAGAGTTCCATACTTCTGCGCCTAAACTGGTTGAGTTCCTGACGGCTTATGAAACCACCAGTAATGACGTTTCCAAAGCTCTTGCTTACATGCAGGACACTGGCGGAACCACAGATGATGCTGCTGCTGAGTTCCTGAAAAACAACGAAGAACTCTGGACCGGTTGGGTTCCAGCTGATGTCGCTGAGCGTGTGAAATCTGCTCTGTAATATCAAAGACAGCTGACTGTTTTTGAAAATTAGCGAATGAAAGGTGATCACGGAACTTGTTTCCGTGATCCTTGCTAAGAAGAATAAGAGGATCACATGGCTTTCGACGTGTTTCCCAACTTTGGGAAACCTATCCGGACTTCCACAAACGATCTGGTTGACTTTCTCGTCGTGAATTACGGCGATGGATTTGAGGCCTTTTCCAACTCCATCCTATTTTTGCTTGTGCGGTTAGAGCGGCTTCTCCGAGGCGCCGACCCTATCGTTATTCTGATCTGCATTGGCCTGATTACCTTTGCTGCAAGCCGCCGGTGGGGGCTTAGCCTGGTTATGATGGGGGCCATGTGGTTCATCGGCACATTGGGGCTTTGGGAAAAGTCTATGCAAACAGTGGCGATCTTGCTCGTTGCTGTGCTGATCTCCGTTGTGATTGGCGTGCCGCTTGGCGTTATTTCTGCTCGTTCAAACCGTTTCAGAGCTTTGCTCAATCCGGTATTGGATTTGATGCAGACTATTCCAAGCTTTGTTTATCTTATTCCTGCGGCCATGCTGTTTGGTCTGGGTAAGGTGCCAGCTATTCTGGCGACTGTGATTTATGCTGCACCTCCGCTTATTCGCCTGACGGATCTCGGCATCCGTTATGTGGACGAAGAGGTTGTTGAGGCGAGCCGGGCCTTTGGTGCGACGCGCTGGCAAATCCTTAAGGGGGTTCAAATCCCACTTGCGCTGCCTTCCATCATGCAGGGTATTAACCAGACTATGATGATGGCGTTGGCTATGGTGGTGATTGCGTCCATGA
Source organism: Pseudovibrio sp. Ad26 (assembly GCF_001623285.1). NCBI lineage: Bacteria > Pseudomonadati > Pseudomonadota > Alphaproteobacteria > Hyphomicrobiales > Stappiaceae > Pseudovibrio > Pseudovibrio sp. Ad26. Next base: position 107,473 of record NZ_LMCE01000001.1, on the reverse strand, counting down.
TTGGTGCTCGCGGCGTGGGTGAAACCGTTCTGCTTGGGTTGCAGCGTAATGATGCAGGACAAGGTTTGCTCGGCGGCTTAGCGATTGTTGTTCTTGCCGTTGTGTTTGACCGTATCACACAATCAGCCGGACAACGGATGCAGGCGCATCGCAAGGTAACAGGGTGAGGCGCTAACACATGGCATTGATTGAAGTACAAAACATTACCAAGATTTTTGGCAAGACGCCTGATAAGGAACTTGCCAAGGTCAAAAATGGTATGGGCAAGGATCAGCTGCTTGCTGAGACTGACCATACTCTTGGCCTGCATGATGTCTCTCTTAGCATCGAGAAGGGCGAGATCTTCGTGATCATGGGCCTTTCCGGTTCTGGTAAGTCCACGCTTATTCGTCACTTCAACCGCTTGATTGACCCAACAGACGGGCACATTCTGGTTGATGGTGAGGATGTTATGGCTCTTTCCGATAAAGAGCTGGAAGACTTCCGCCGTCATCGTATGTCGATGGTGTTTCAACGCTTTGGCCTGATGCCGCATCGGACAGTGCTGCAAAACGTTGCTTACGGTCTTGAAGTTCAGGGCATTGCAAAAGCAGACCGCGAAACCACTGCTCGTGAGTGGATTGAGACGGTTGGACTTGGTGGTTTTGAGCACCAGTATCCGAGCCAGCTTTCTGGCGGCATGCAGCAGCGTGTTGGTCTTGCCCGTGCGCTTGCAACAGATGCTGACATTCTGCTGATGGATGAAGCGTTTTCTGCACTTGATCCGTTGATCCGCTCTCAGATGCAGGATCAATTGGTGGAGTTGCAGGAGAAGCTGCATAAGACCATCGTTTTTATCACGCATGATCTGGATGAAGCTTTGCGTATTGGTGACAAGATTGCGATCCTTAAGGATGGTGTTCTGTCACAAGTCGGTACACCGCCAGAAATCCTGCTTGAGCCAGCTGATGATTATGTGCGGGCGTTTGTACGCGATGTGAACCGTGCTCGCGTTTTGACCGTTGATACCGTTATGCAGCCACCGGCTGTGCGTATTACCCATGATAACATGGAAAAAGCGTTGGCCGATATGCGTCGTCATGACGAAGATTTCGGTTATGTGGTTGAAGACAAAGAATTCCGCGGCATCGTTACGCAAGAGGGCCTTGCTGAGGAAGTTGCTAAACCAGGTGATAGTCCATCCCTTTATGCTTTTGCTGATGACAGCAATGCAGTGGAACTGGAAAGCACTCTGGAAGAAGCTCTCCCAACAACATTGGAAGCGGATTATCCGGTTCCAGTTGTTTGTGAGGACGGAAGGCTTATGGGCGTATTGAGCCCTGAAGAGATGGGCAGTGTGCTGACACCTCCAGAAGAGCAAACCGATGCTGAAGCTGAAGGTGCTGAGGAAAAGGCTGTGACAGCCAAGCCTCATGCTTTGAAAGAAGCATCCTAGCGTTTCATCTAAGAAGTTTGAAAGGCCGGCTTTGCCCGGCTTTTTTTATTCACTTATACGTGTGCTTTTAGTTTGAGCTTGGTTTGCCTCATTTAGTCGGTAGTGTGTCCATAAGATTCGAAATTTGCCGAAAAGTGATTTTGTATGAAGACGTTTCGTGGTGGGAGTGTTGCTCTGGTTCTTGCTGTTGGACTGATGCTCACTGGTTGTGTCAGCACCGAGGAAACGCCAAGCTACTATCAGAACTTAGAGAGCCATTCTGCGCAGATTGATGCGAGTGTTGTGGCTTCAATGATCTCCAGCTATCGCTCTCAAACAAATTTGCCGGCGGTTACGGTGGATCCAGCTTTGATGCGTGTTGCTCAGGCACAGGCGGATGGAATGGCTCGTGCAGAGGATGTCAATGCCGCGCGCAAAGGCGATCTCAAGCTCGCCGTCCTGATGAAGGGCGCCGGGCAGGGCGATATTCATGCAGTAGGCAACCTCAGTGCTGGTTATCGCCGGTGGGCAGAGGCCTTTTCGGGATGGCGTGACTCGCCGAAGCATAATGCGGTGATGCTGGATGCAAACGGAACGCGCATTGGAATTGCAACAGCTTATGCTCCTCGGTCAAAATATAAGGTTTTCTGGAGCCTTGTCGTGGCTGGACCGCGCTAACCCAGTTTCCTTTTGGGGCTAAAAGAGCGACCAAAGGCCAGTATCTCGTTGTGCGCTGCAGCGATAAACTCTCTTCACTAACGAATTTGGGTTTAGGGGACTTTTGGTGTGCTGCCACCACTGACTTCATACGAGGAATTGCGAGCTGAGTTTCGCTGGAATATTCCTACGCGCTACAACATTTCTCATGATGCTTGTGATCGTTGGGCGGATGTTGAGCCTAAGCGCACGGCTTTGCTGCATGTGTTGTCTTCCGGCGGTGTTGAAGCGTGGAGCTATGGTCAGCTCAAAGGAAACTCCTGCCAGCTTGCAAACTCGCTGCAGTATCTGGGTGTCGCTCCACGTGATCGTGTGGCCTTGCTGCTACCGCAAGCACCTGAAACTGCCATCTCTCATCTTGCAATTTATCGGCTGGGAGCTGTCGCTGTTCCATTAGCTGCTTTGTTCGGCCCAGATGCACTGCGGTATCGGCTGGAGAACGCTGGTGCGAAAGTGGTGATTACCAATCAGGCAGGACTTGAGAAACTTTCTGCACTTCGTGAGCAGCTCCCGCTTCTTGAGCATGTCATTTGTGTCGACGGTGCTGGGGATAGAGCTGTTGGTTTTTGGAACTTGCTTGAACAAGGCTCTGACAGCTTTGAGAGCTATGCGACTAGCCCTGATGATCCAGCTTTGATGATTTACACCTCAGGCACAACAGGACAGCCTAAAGGCGCGCTGCTGGCGCACCGCGTGTTGCTTGGGCATTTGCCGGGTATACAAATGGCACATGAGATGTTGCCGCAGGCTGGAGATGCATTCTGGACACCTGCTGACTGGGCTTGGGCGGGAGGTTTGCTGAATGCATTGCTGCCTTCGCTGAAGTTCGGGGTGCCAGTGGTAACTGCCCGGATCGACAAGTTTGATCCGGAAGGTGCATTTGACTTGATGGCTCGACATGGCGTTCGTAACGCGTTCATTCCGCCTACCGCACTCAAGATGATGCGAAGTGTTGACCATCGTAAGTATTCTGAAAAACTCCAGCTACGTTCTGTTTGCTCAGCGGGAGAAGCATTGGGACGTGAAGCATTTGCTTGGTGTCATGAAGCGCTCGGTGTTGCGCCAAACGAGATGTACGGTCAGACTGAGTGCAATCTCGTGCTGGGGTCTGGGGCGGGGATAGGAGTTTCACGTGCGGGCGCAATTGGTAAAGCTGTGCCGGGACATGATGTTGCTGTTATCCGTCCAGATGGATCTGTTTGCGAACCAGAAGAGCAAGGCGAGATTGCAGTTCGGCGCGGTACGCCTGTTATGTTCCTGGGGTATTGGCGAAAGCCTGAGGCAGATCAGAGCAAATTCCTTGGTGATTGGATGCTGACAGGCGACCAAGGTGTTGTTGATATGGATGCATATGTCCACTTCGTCGGCCGTAATGATGATGTCATTACTTCAGCTGGTTATCGCATTGGGCCGACTGAGATTGAGGATTGCTTGATCAAACATGAGGCGGTTGGACTGGCTGCTGTGGTCGGTAAGCCAGATCCGATACGGACGGAGATTGTGAAGGCTTATGTTGTTCTGAAAGATGGTTTTGAACCAAGTGAAGGCTTGGTTGATGACATTCGCCAATATGTGCGGGTGGGGCTTTCTGCTCATGAATATCCGCGGGAGATTGAGTTTGTCTCTGAGATGCCTTTGACGACCAGCGGAAAGGTTATTCGCCGGATTTTACGGAATAGAGCGCAGGAAGAGGCAGAACTGGTTGAAGGCTAAGCTTCTATTTTCGACCAAGCAGTTTCTTAATTTTGCCCTTTAACGCCAACTTTGCACGAGCTCCTGCTTGCGCCTCCCACATTGCAAAGCGCGCTATTGGGCCTTTGCCAATAAAAAGCTTGGCATATGTAAACCTTGAGGTCCAGGCCTTGTTTGCCATCTGATTATCCGGTGTGGAGAGGGAGTCGGCCCCTGAGAACTCGGGATCTTCGAGAAGTTTTTGAGTACTGAAATAGATGAGCAGTTGTCCCGGTGAGAACTTTGCGAAGCTCTCATCGAAGGTTGTTTTCCAGCCAAATATGCGGCCTTGCTCACGCAGTAGGATGTTGGTCGCAATCAGCTTATCGTCGAGTCGCAACTGACCAACACGAATGTTATCTGCTTCGCCTGACTTTGAGACTAGCTCATGTGTGAAGGCGGCGTCTGGCGCTCTGGAAAGGAGCGCGGTGCCTTGCTTGCCTTTCCAGCCAGCTGCCTCGAGCTTTAGGAAATCTTCGAGTCCTGCTTGAATGTCATCTGAGGTTTCCAGCATACTAAAGGAAAGCGACCCTTCCTTCTCTAGCCGGCGCTGGTTTTTAAAGGCACCTTTCCATGAGGATCGCTTTTTAAGGGCGTCAAAGTTGGCATGACCTTCATTGCCAGATAGTTGGAAGGCGCGATCTTCTTTTGGGGAAACTTGATAGTCCCATCCGTGCACCTTAAGTGTGCTCTCCAGATATTTATAGACGGGGCCGTCGGTTCCATGGAAGGGGAGGATTAGTGTTTTAGTCCAGCTCAAGTTGCAGGCAGTTTCCAGCAGTTTGCTGAGTGCCGCTGGCGTCGCTTCCTCAGAAAGCAGCAGGGTGCCGAGTGGCCCATAATCACCAGCTAATGTGCTTGGTAGTTTGAAGAGGAGGCCACGTCTTACCATTACGACGGGCATAGCTGCGAGAGCACTTGTTCCGGAAGGATCAAGTGCCAGTAACAGTTTGATTGAACCATTTGCTTTGTGTGCGTTGAATGCACTTACGAAACTGCTGGAGAAGAACGGGTTGGGCTCCAGTGCATGCTGAGAGAGTTGCTGCCACAGGTGCTCAGCTGCCTTATCTTTGCCGGGTGTCAGCAGCTTTATCGTGGTGCTATCCTGCTTCATTGACTGGAGTTTCCCGTCTCTTCAATGGCAAAATGAATGTGTGCAATCGAAGGCGTTTGTAGGCAACGCGGTAAAGAATGCATGCTTCAAAAAATATGACCAATGTGGTCGCCAGAGCGGCTCCATACAGGCCCAGTGTTGGAATAAGTGCTGTGTTGAGAATAAGGTTCACCACAAAGACACTGGCATAGATCTTGGCGCAGGTGTTTTGATGTCCAGAGAGGCTGAGCAATGCGTCAACCGGGCCAACGGATGCGCGTGCCAATACACCAACGACAAGGATGTAGAGGATTGGTGTGCCGTGAGCAAAGTCCTCTCCAAACAACGAGAGCAGGAATGGTCCAACTGCCATAACAAAACCGGCCATGAGCAGTGTTGGCCAGAAGGTCATTTTAGCAGCGCTGGCTACAAAATCCTTGAGCCCATCGCTGTCTCCAGAATGATAGAGGCGGGCCATCCGCGGTGCGCTTGCGGCGCGTACCGCGTAATAAACAAAATGCATCAGTGCGAGGGTGCGTGATGCTGCGAAATAAATTCCGACTTGATCTGGCGGGAGCCAAAGGCCGATTAAGATGACATCAGAGCTGGTGATGAGCTGGAAGAAACCATCAACTGCCAACATGGGAACCGATACAAGCAGCCATGACTTTATTTGCAGTTTACGTGGAGCAGCGTGGCGGACTTTGTTCAGCGAGACTTCCATCATGATTGTCTGAAAGAAGGTGATCGTCCAGACGGCTGCGATGGTGACGATGCAAGCTGTGACGGCTGTTGGCGGATAGCCCAGCATCAGCGCAATCAACATGAATGCGAGCACTAGAAGAGGGCGGCCTATAAAATCTGGCAGCATTGCTTTGAGCTGCCAGTCTTGCGCACGGGCAATGCCTTCCAGCATGCCCGTGTAGGTGTGCATGGGCAGGCAGATTGCGATGAGATAAATCGGCAGGATGTATGCATTGCCAATGAAATCAGAGAAAGTCCAGGCAATGGCTACACCGATTACTGCAATTGTTGTTGAGCTAAGCAATACAAGGAAACGGGCGCTGAAGAGCAAGCCATTGAGGAGCTCATATTGCTTCTTCTCCAGATACTCTGGAATGAAACGCAGAAGGGAAACGGAAAACCCAAGCCCTGAGAAAACGCTCAGTATGATGATGACCGTCCAGACAACAATGAAGATGCCGTATTCAGAGGCGCCCATCCAGCGGGCTAAAAAGACCTGCATGATGTAGGCGAGTGCCGCGCTTCCGATGCGTACTGCAAAAACAATTAGCGCAGAGCGCTGCGCTCCTCCAGCTTCGCCTTTGTTGAAGAGAATACTGAATAGTTTTTCCAAAATCGGCAGCAGTTTTGCATGGGTGCTGTAGGGCAAAAGCACTGCTGACCATTTGAGGAGGAGTTCTTGCACGCGATACGCCTTAATTATTTCTGGTCAATTATTACTAGTATGAAAATTAACATTTTCGGAATGCTGTTCTGTGGTGTTGTCGTGTTGATTGGTCCCTGAGTTAAAACAGAGGCTTAGCTGGATCTTGAAGTTTTTGAAATTCTTGTTTTGATACTCTCGCAGTTTTTGATGCTTGACTCCCGTGCGATTTGACGGAATCAATATAAGAACATATAGAGAACAAAATGAAATTTATCGAGAGTGATATGAACGCGAAAACATCGCAAATTGCAGAGCTGCGCGACCGCCTCGCAGTGCTAGAGGGACGCCTCCCTTCAGCCGTGCAGCTTGCGCCGGTCCCTGCATCCGCCCAAACTGAGCAGGGACCGGCTCCTCTTGGTGAGGTGCTGACTGTCTTAGTCTGTAAAATGGCTAAGACAATCACACTGGAAGGGTATTCAAGTGGCTTATGATGAGGAACTTAGTGATCGGCTTCGTGAGGAGTTGGAAGGCATTATGGGGATTTCGGAGAAGCGGATGATGGGTGGCCTGTGCTTTTTTCTGGATGGGAACATGCTGGCCGGAGCGCACCGTATTAAGAGTGAGGAGGCACGCTTTATGTTTCGGGTTGGAAAAGTCAATGAGGCTGAAGCGCTCGGTCGAGATGGTGCCGAGATTGTTGAGCTTGGTGGGCGCCGTATGGGGGGATTGGTGTTTGTAGCTGCTGAGATGTGTGATCAGGCGGCGCTTCGAGAATGGATTTCGCTCAGTATGAGTTTTGTCGCTGGACTGCCAGCCAAACAATTGAAAGGAAAAAGCTGACGCGGGTTGCTCTTAATCTGATCGCATTTAATGTCAGCGCCTTCATATGAGCATTACTGCTTTATCGTTTGCTATTCTTATAGACGTGGATCTTTGCAGATTTGAGCGTCGCCCTTTAGTACTTTTTTTATTTCGTTGAAGGCTCGTTTCATGGTTGTGCCCTTGACCCAGCCGACGACCAGTAACCGTAACCCGGGATTCTTAGGGTGTTTGCCAGCGATGACTTTAACTGCCCAGTATCGCCGTCCTCCAAAGCCTGGTTCAACGAGTTTGTAGGCACGGAACTGCAAGTATTGTATTTCTGAAAGATCTTTCTTAGAGAAATTTTGTAATATTGTTGTGCAATCTTGGTTGGGTTTGCTAATTAATACTAAAGATCCATCATTTAGGTGAAGCTCTTTAGTAGACTCATAAATTTCACAACCAGATCCTACAGTATTAGGTGTGTTCTGTATTAGTGATCGCCACTTCATAAACTCCATTCTGTTTGCGTGAACTACGTTCATTTAGTTATTTCCTAGTCGATACTCATATTTGTGTGACATACACATATGTGTAGATACTTTGAAATAGTTTTTTTTCTAATTTTAATAAGTTTGAATGTAACGAGACTTGTCTGAACCTTGTCGGTATTTGACTAAACCGTTATGCAAAGGGCCTTTTCCCTGCGGAATACGGCTATTAATGAAGCAACCTAAAGGTGTGGGAAACTCGTGCTGGTGTACTGGGAACGTCGCGGAAATATAGGGAAACGACGTTTTTATTTGTTGGCATCTTATGCTGCCAACTGTTGTAAAATATCTTGGTAAGCCTCAGTTTAGGTTCAGTCATTGGTATAATGAGCTGAAGGAAGGCTTGTGCGCGTCTGAAGATGAGCGGTCCGAGACCGCTGTTTTCAGACTTTGGCAGAGAAATTTGCAGACTTGGGTGGGTATTGGAGTTGGCTTGCAGGGCTGAGCTTGCGCCCTTGTTTGCATCGTGGATATGGTCGCTGCCGATGGAGGCGCAGAGAAGTTGACAGTGGCTCTTATCGCGAGCCCGTTTTTATGATCGGCCTTTTCTGGATTAGGCTGTAAGGTTCAGAGGCGGGCGCCTTCTTCCATTGGTTCAACGTAATACCAACGGCCTTTACGTTTTTTGAAGAGGCTCAGTTCTCTCTGTTCTCCGATTTGGCTATGCGCAAGGTATTTGGCGCAAAAGAGGACGCTGCCTTTTGCATCGCCTAGCTGCCCCTTATCAGTGTCCAGAATCTCGAGCCCTATCCATTGAGTTTGAGCAGCATATTCTGCGACCTCAATTGAGTTGAAAGTTTTTTGGTAGCGCGGCCACAATGTGTCTTTCAGGTAATCAATGCTTTTTGTGGCATAAGCGCTGTAACGTGAGCGCATGAGCTGCTCTGCAGTTTCGGGTAGAGCCTTGCCTTCCAGAAAAGGCTGGCAACAGATTTCAAAGTCTTTTCCTGACTTGCAAGGGCAAGGTGTTGTCATCGAATACCATCCTATAGAGCTTGGAAGGCAGCTAAACGACAATTTTGAAGTCAGGTCAAGAAGGGCAAACAAGCTCCTCCAAGAGTGATTAAAGTTCGCCTTACTGGTTCAACGCTCCAACAGCGTCTTTTGCATAAGCTTGCAACAGCAAGCCCTGTATACGGTAGGATGGCAATGCAAAGAGGACGCATTCTGATTGTTGGGGCAGGGCCCAGTGGGCTGACTGCCGCAATTGAGCTGAAGCGGCGCGGCTTTACGCCTCGTATCATTGATAAGAACTTGCGCCCTCACGCTCAATCTCGTGCCCTTGCCATTAATCCTCGAACTCTCCAAGTCCTGCGGCCATCTGGTGTGACAGACAAATTGCTGCAAAAGGGATGGCGGATGAACTATGTCCACTTTCGTGGGCCAAGTGATGAGCTTTTGGAAGTTGATCTCTCAGATTTAGATGGGCCATTTAATTTTATGCTGGCCCTGCCGCAATATGAGACTGAAACTGTTCTTGAACGACATCTGACAGAGCTGGGAATACCTGTCGAGCGGGAGTGTGAACTAGTCAAGCTGGAGCAGAAGGATGAGGTCGTCACTGCAGTTATACAAACCAGTAGCGGTGACGAGGAGGTACTTCACCCACCCATGGTGATTGGGGCAGATGGTGCATACTCAATTGTGCGTTCGCAAATGGGGTTCACCTTTTCAGGCAGTTCGTATCCGCAAGATTGGGGGCTGGCAGATGTGGAGTTGGAACCGACGCTGACGATGGATGGGCCGACGATGTTTGACAGGTCACCAAATATCTTCGGTGTCATTCCCTTTTCTGCGACACGGGCGCGCATTGTTGCCGATCACTCTGATCCACTTGAGACTATGCCGCCGATTTTGAAAGTTATCAAAGTCAATTGGAAGTCTTCTTTCCGGATCTCTCACCGATTGGCCAATCTCTATCAGAAAGGGCGGGTCTTTCTGGTGGGAGATGCTGCGCATGTGCACTCTCCCTTTGGAGGCAGAGGGATGAACTTAGGGATTGAGGATGCTGCGTGGCTGGCGTGGCAAGTTTCTACCGGGCATACGCATCAATATATGTTGGATCGACGACCTGTTGCCGCGGAGGTTTTGAAGACGGTTGATACCGGCACACGGTTTTTGGCGTCAAACAACACAGCGATCCGTCTGTTCAGGCAAAAGTTTCTACCGGTGTTGGGACGCACAGATTATTTCCAGGCCCGGTTCATGAATATAATGTCTGCTGAGAACACACCATTTCCTCCTTGGCTTGAAGAGGAATAATTTGCTTAAGGCTTTGAAAGGGATGGAGAAGTGCAGATAACAAAAAACCGCCTTGCGGCGGTTGTTTTGTTTTTTTTTGGAGCGGGCGAGGCGATTCGAACGCCCGACCCTAACCTTGGCAAGGTTATGCTCTACCCCTGAGCTACGCCCGCATATCCAAAAAATTCCAACTTCGCGAAAACTCAGTTTCTTAGAGAAACTGGAGCGGGCGATGAGATTCGAACTCACGACCCTAACCTTGGCAAGGTTATGCTCTACCCCTGAGCTACGCCCGCATCTGTTTCGCTAGAGCCGTTTGTTGTGGCCCCGTCGGTGAGGTGGGAGCTATATGACAAAAGCTCGGGGTGAATGCAACAAGGAATTTGAAATTCATTGTGGGGTTTCTCAGAGCTTGTGGATGTGGAGGTCGTGAAGTGCCTCATAAAAAATATTATATAACAACAAGATAGATAGTTTTTTAGAGTTGTTTGATCGTTGTGGAAATAATTGCACTCGAGTAAAATAACCTATGTGATTTCGTCCGAGGTCGTGGATGGGCTGCATGAAAAAGAAACAGGTTCCCTCATATATCTCAATAAGATCAGGAATTTTTTTAGTCACATTCAGAATGAGCATTAGCGAGCGTGGCTAAGAACAACATCCAGACGTCGTCAGGATCACGATTTGTAATTGGGGGCAGTATGTCGCAGCCGTGTATTAGTATATTCTAAGATAACGTTTTGAGGGTGAAGTACATGCCCTTGAGAAACGTAAGTTGCACGCGGTCAAAGCTCTCAATTTTTTGTCTATATTAGAGTTATTCTAAGTGTAGGGAGGGGCGCTTCGTGTATGTCTTGTGATTATAATTCTCGATATTTGTAGTATTAATAAGTATTGGTGGAATTCATATTTCAAGTATTTTTTGTATATCTCAATATATTCGATGATGGCTTTGCATTTTAAGCTGATGAAATTTTTGATATTACCATAGTAAATGTCAAGCGGTTGCATCAATGTGCTTTTGTTTGTAGTGATTCTAAACTCAGTTATCTCGTGATGATGGAGGAATTCATGCGAGCAATAATTAAGACATTGATTGGCGCATCTGTTTTCGGCATGGCTGCTCAGGGAGGGGCTTTTGCTCAGTCTGAGTTGCTGGAAGAGGCGCGCTCTTACTTCAAGCCGATCCCGCACGCTGTACCTAGTGTTAAAGGCAACACGATTACCCGCGAAAAAATTGATCTCGGGCGTCAGCTCTTCTTTGATCCGCGATTATCGCTTTCGGGATTGTTGTCGTGCAACAGCTGCCACAACCTTGGCATGGGTGGGGATGATAATCTGGAGACATCCATTGGCCATGGATGGCAAAAGGGGCCTCGTAATGCACCGACTGTATTGAATGCCGTATTCAACCTTGCCCAGTTTTGGGATGGTCGTGCTGAAGACCTGAAAGAGCAGGCTAAAGGCCCAGTGCAAGCTGGTGTTGAAATGGCGAGTACGCCTGAGCGGGTTGAAGCTGTTCTGAACAGTATGCCTGGATATACCGAGCAGTTTTCAAGAGCATTCCCAGGTGAGGAGTTACCAGCGAACTTCGACAATATGGCGAAGGCAATTGAAGCGTATGAGGCTACTTTGATTACGCCTGCTTCCAAGTTTGATCTGTTTCTTGAGGGTAATGAAAACGCTCTCAATGCACAGGAAAAGCAGGGGCTGCAGGTGTTTATGGACACCGGGTGTGCGGCTTGTCATGGCGGTGTGAACATTGGTGGTGAAGGCTACTATCCATTCGGTGTGGTTGAAAAACCGGGTGCAGATGTTCTTCCAGTCAACGACAAAGGTCGCTTTGCTGTCACTCAAACTGCCGAGGAAGAATACGTTTTCCGTGCTTCTCCGCTGCGCAACATCGATCTGACAGCGCCTTACTTCCATTCCGGCAAGGTTTGGGATTTGAAGCAGGCAGTTGCTATTATGGCCAGCTCTCAGCTTGGTGCTGAACTGAGTGAAGAAGATATTGATGCAATTACTATTTTCCTGAAGACCCTTACAGGAGAGCAGCCGAGCGTTGAATATCCGATTCTGCCAGTTCGAACAGATTCAACACCACTCCCTGATCCGTCAGTCATGACGGCTCACTAAGCAAACTATTCGCCCCCGGTTTGCTAGAGGCAGGCGGTTCTTATGGACCGCTTGCCTTTTTCTATAGGTGGCTTAAAACGGTGCAGCATTTATGTGGCAAACACTTGGTTTGTCTCAGAGACTTGGGAGAGGTCGTTCTACATGCCAGCAAGCCGTTCGCAACTGATATCTTTTTTGGAAGACTTGAACATACCGGTTTCTACAATTGATCATGAACCGGTTTTTACGGTTGCTGAATCGGCTGATCTGCATGACCGCATTCCAGGCGGGCACACTAAGAATCTCTTCCTTAAAGACAAAAAGGGAAATCTCTTTTTGGTCGTGGCCCTTCATGATGCTACGATAGATCTGAAGAAAATTTCGAGCATTATTGGCGCATCTGGTCGTGTTTCATTTGGCAAGGCTGATCTGCTTGAAGAGGTGCTGGGTGTTACTCCAGGATCTGTCACGCCATTCTCTTTGATTAATGATCGGGGAGCGCAACGTGTATCCGTGGTGTTTGATGCAGATATGATGGAGCAGGAAGTTTTGAACTTTCACCCGTTACTAAATAATGCTTCCACGGCGATTTCAGCGGAAGGTCTGATGGTGTTTGCCAAGGCATGTGGGCATGATGCCAAAGTGCTTGCGGTTTCTGCTGAGGCGCAGAAAGTCACTGAAGATCTATAAAAACTGGGTGATCGCCAATTGTAATTGGCCTCATCTAAGACCATTTTAGGCAGCAGTTAGAGATTTTGATATGCGGAGCGCTGATATGAGCAGCTCCCAATTCAGTAAAGGGTCAAAATAATGAGTGGATCCGGTTATTCCGTAGGTGGCAGCTTTGGTGGCTCCCTTGGCGGTGGATATGGCGGCGGTTACCAGACCAACACACAGGCTGGTGCGGCATCTCCATCCGCTGCTCCAGCAGTTAATGCGGCTGACTTGATTGTTGATACGACCACTCAGACCTTTGTGCAGGACGTTATTGAGGGCTCCCGCAATCAGGTGGTTCTTGTTGACTTCTGGGCGCCATGGTGTGGTCCTTGTAAGCAGCTTACGCCGACGCTTGAAAAAGTCGTCAAGGAAGCGAATGGTGCTCTCAAGCTGGTGAAGATGAACATCGAAGATTACCCGGAAGTTGCGGGTCAGATGGGTGTTCAGTCGATCCCGGCAGTGTTTGCGTTTAAAGGTGGTCAGCCTGTTGACGGGTTTATGGGTGCGCAGACCGAAGGTGAAATTAAAAAGTTTCTCGATCGGATTGGCGTAAACATTGGTCCAAGTGATCTGGAAGTGATGCTTGAGAAGGCTGATGAGCTTCGTGACGCAGAAGGGTATCCAGAAGCTGCGCAGCTTTACGGTAGCGCGCTTTCTATCGACGCTGGTAACGTGCAGGCGTTGTGTGGGCTTGCTATGTGCTATCTGGCGCTTGGTGAGAAAGACCATGCAAAACAGATGCTCGATATGATCCCGGAAGATGAGCAGGGCTCCCAGCATTTTGCCGCCGCTAAGGCCGCGCTTGAGCTCGCCGAGCAATCTGAGGGGCTTGATGACCTTGCAGAGTTGCGTGAGCGTGTAGAAGCGAATGCAGATGATCATCAGGCTCGTTTTGACCTTGCGCTCGCTTTGGGCGGTAAAGGGGACAAGACTGGTGCTGTTGATGAGCTGATTGAGATTATTCGCCGTGACCGTGAGTGGAATGAAGATGGCGCGCGCAAGCAGTTGCTGCAGTTTTTTGAAGCCTGGGGCTTTAAAGATGCGGGTTCTGCTTATGGTCGCCGTAAACTCTCCTCAATTTTATTCTCGTAATCTAGGCCTAATGATAAGAGCGGAGAGCACTTAAGTGGCCTCGATGACTGTTGGAAATGCGACCTATGCAGGTCTGGATGACCTGCCGCAGGTTGTGCCGTTGTTTGTTTTGCCGGGAGCTATCTTGCTCCCGCGCTCCCATATGCCTCTCAATGTATTTGAGCCGCGCTATACGTCGATGATCGACAGTGCTTTGCGTACTGATCGCATGATTGGGGTAATTCAGCCGCAGTTTGAAACAAGTGATGAAGAATTGGCCGGTAGGCCAAAGCTCTGCACTGTTGGCTGCATGGGGCGCATTACAGGGTTTCAGGAAAGTGGCGATGGCCGCTATCTGATCACGTTGTCTGGCGTCTCCCGCTTTGAGCTTCGTGGCGAGCTGGAAGAGCGTGCCCCATTCCGTCGTGGTCATGTTGATGCGACCCGCTTTGCTGGTGATTTGACGACCGGCATCGGGGAAGATGATGTTGATCGAGATCTGTTGCTTTCCACGCTCAAAGAATATTTGAGTGTGAATGACCTTGAAGCGGACTGGGATAGCGTCAATTCTGCCTCGACCGAGGTTTTGGTCAATGCATTGTGCATGATGAGTCCTTATGGACCGAAAGAGAAGCAGGCTCTGTTGGAAACGGAGAATCTGAAAGTGCGTGCGGATACGCTCATTGCGCTGGCTGAAGTTGAGCTGGCACGTGGCAATGGTGGTACTGGCAGCACGCTTCAGTAATGCAGGTAACGACAAAAGATGAATGAGGGCTCTATGAGCGAATTTGAAGCGCCACAGCTGGACCGTCGGCTTTTGGAGCTGTTGGTTTGTCCTGTGACGAAGACGACGCTTGAGTACAATCCTGAGAACCAGGAGCTGGTCTCACGCGCTGCGAAGCTGGCCTATCCAATCCGGAATGGTATTCCGATTATGTTGGAAGAAGAAGCGCGCAAGCTTGAAGACTAAAACGTATCCTTGAGAACTGACTTTGGTTTTCTGATCAGAGTACGTGCAGAATTTATCTTTGAAGGCTAGGAGAGATGATCTTCTAGCCTTTTTTGCAGCTCTTGTGGTTCGCCGTAGACGCGCAGTGTTTTTATGCGGGCGGTGGAGCCTGCAATCACTTCTGCCGATGATTTGGGAACTGAGAGTACTTTCGCAAAAAGGTTTGCAACAGCTTTGTTTGCAGCGCCTTTTTCTGGCACTGCGCGAACACGTGCCAATACGAGCGGTCGGCTATCGGACTGCTCGCCTATCTTTTCAACTTGATCCTTCGAGGATCTGGGGGTGAGGCGGACGGTGATTAGAATTCCGTCAGCCTGCAGTTTCCAAGGGCGTTCTTGTTCAGCCACTACTTAAAATACGTAGGGATAAACGTAGAGGCCGATGACGCGCTCAATAAGGAAAATACCGAGTAGCAGAACAATCGGAGAAAGATCCAATCCACCCATTGCTGGCAGGAACCGTCGGATAGGGCGTAGGAGCGGTTCGGTTAGATTGTAAAGTGTCTGCCCGATCATTGCGATGAACTGATTGCTTGAGTTCACCACGTTGAACGCATAGAGCCAGGAGAAGATCACATTCGCAATAATGACCCACGTGTAAAGATTTAGGATGATGAAAACGACATCAAGAATAGCGCGCATGGACTGGTTAAACTCCAAGTTTGCGAAGATGAACTAGCTGAATTGCTTCCCTTAAGACAGAGCTTGGGAAACAGAGTTGTTCCTCATGTAACTTTGAACTGAGGCACCTGCAAGGTCCAGCATGCCTCATTTTTCTATATTTTGAGCTAATTTCCCGAAGGTGTACCTGAAAAAGTACCAATTAGCTGAGGTCGTTTGCCCTGAAACTGAAAGGGCAAACGATTTTGGTTCTCTTCGTGCAGTCTTTATCCAAAATGGAAGGCTGGCTTGAAGCTCTCTGGCAAGTGGATTGCCTGATCCTGTTCAGGGAACATTTCCTGCATGAGGCAGGCTGCTATGCGATGAGAAATAGCATAGGAAATTTTGAAGCCACCAGTTGCCACCCATGTATTGTCTTTGCCTGGAATGAGGCCGACCAAAGGATCCCGTTTCTTACATTTTGGTCGGATACCTGCCCAACGGGTGAGGATCGGCGCGCCTTTCAATGAAGGACAAAAGCCGACGGCCTTGGAGAGCATGGTCTGAATATCTGTTTCTACAGGCTCTTTGCTGGTCCACTCCTGCTCAGAGGTGGAGCCGACGGCGACAGTACCGTTGGCATGTGAGACAACATAAATTCCGTTGTCATAAATTACTGGAAGAGGCTTGTCGGCTTTGTATTCAAGCAAAAGGGATTGACCTTTCACACCCATGCCGATGGGTTTGCCTGCAATCTTGCTGAGTGGTTCAAACCCTTCATAACCCGCAGATAAGACAACACGGTCAGCACTCAGGCTCTCGCCATTGCCGAGTGCAACGGTGCCTGTAGCTTCGTCAAAGCCTAGGTACTCAGTGTGCTCCATGATATCGATGCGGGTTTCCAACAGAGCTTTGAGGCCTGCAGACACAAGGCGCGGATTGGCACGTGCTGCCAAGGTATCCCAAATGATGCCAAGTGGGGCGGCTTCTGGTGTGAGCCAGTCATTGAACGGCGTTTCTTTCACCACATTGAAAGTGAAGCCAGTTTCATCACTTCTCCAGCGTTGCTTGCTTTCTTCAACGCGAGAGAGGGCATGTTCGAGCTTGGGTTCAGTGTAAAGCGGAATCAGACGACCTGCACGGCTATAGCCGACAGAAAGGCCGGTGGCTTCTTCCAGCTCCTCCACGATATCGGAGAGTTCGATCAGCGCATCCAGCTGGAATTGCTTTTTGTCGTTCCATTTACTTGGTACGTGAGGCATCAACGCACCAACAAGGCCAGCGCTGGCGCCTGATGCGATGGTGTTTTTTTCCAGAAGAGCGACTTTCAAGCCTTTTCCGAGTGCGGCTTTGGCGACGCTAAGTCCGAAAATTCCCCCTCCAACAACAACTATATCGTAGGTCATGTTTTTTTATTTCCCAGGTTGGGGTATAAGCCCAGACCGATTTTTACGTTAGAGATTTGGCTTAGACATATGACAGAGCGCCCAAAATTGGAATGGGATGATGCGAATGTGCCTTATGCGTCGCAGTTTGGAGATACTTATTACTCCAAAGCCGGTGGATTAGGCGAAACGCGCTACGTATTTCTGCAGGGTAATCAACTCCCTGAACGCTGGGTGGATGCACAGTCTTTTACTATTGCTGAACTGGGATTTGGAACCGGGCTTAATTTTCTCGCCACGTTGGAGTTGCTTCTGAGTTTGCCAGAAGCTGAGCGGGCCAAGCTGACTTATGTTTCGTTTGAGCTGTATCCTATGGAAGCGGCGGAGATTGAGAAAGCTCTGTCGCAATGGCCCGAGATCAAAGAGCTTAAAGACAAGCTGCTGGCTGCATGGAAGCCTCAGCCGGGTTGGAATCCAATCACCATTGATGGTGTGCGACTGCTGCTTGGTGTTGGGGATGCTCGTGAGATGCTGCCAACCCTGTCCATACCCGTTGATGCCTGGTTCCTTGATGGCTTTAATCCGGCACGGAACCCAGAGCTGTGGGGGCGGGATCTTATGCTTGCTGTCGGAGAGAAAACCGCTATTGGCGGAACCTTTGGCACCTACACGGCTGCAGGGTGGGTGCGCCGAAACCTGCAAACAGCAGGTTTTGAGGTGGAGCGCATCAAAGGCTATGGCACGAAGCGCCAGATGATGGTGGGGCAGAAGACTGCCACCACCGAAGCTTGATCAATCAGCATTCTGGCAGGTTGACTGCCAGACCGCCCTTGCTGGTTTCTTTGTATTTATCGTTCATCTCAACACCAGTCTGGCGCATGGCCTCAACGCAGTTGTCCAGCGGCATGTAGTGAGAGCCATCTCCACGCAGAGCCAGAGAAGCTGCTGAGACTGCCTTGATGGCGCCGAGGCCGTTGCGCTCGATGCATGGCACCTGAACGAGACCTCCGACCGGATCACAGGTCATGCCAAGGTGATGCTCCAGAGCGATTTCAGCGGCGTTCTCAATCTGCTCGTTCGTGCCGCCAAGAGCTGCGCAAAGACCTGCGGCTGCCATTGCAGCGGCGGAGCCAACTTCGCCCTGACAACCAACTTCAGCACCCGAAATAGATGCGTTGTGTTTGATGATGCCACCAACAGCTGCTGATGTGAGGAGGAAGGTTTTTATGCCTTCATCGTTACTGCCTGGGCAATGCTCGCGGTAATACTTGACGGTTGCCGGGATAACGCCTGCCGCGCCGTTTGTTGGTGCGGTGACGACCTTGCCGCCAGCAGCGTTTTCTTCGTTCACCGCCATTGCGTAGACAGAGAGCCAGTCGTTGGCAACATGAGGCATGCTCATGTTGTTGCCGCGCTCATCTTCCAGCTGTTGTTTGATTGCGGCTGCACGACGCTTCACTGTAAGGCCGCCCGGTAGTTCGCCTTCTGTATTTAGACCGCGTTCCATACAGGCGTTCATCACATCCCAGATTTTCCAGAGCTTGGTGTCCAGTTCTTGCGGATCCAGAGAGGTGATCTCATTGGCGCGCTTCATCTCAGCAATGGTTTTGCCAGATTTTTGTCCCATCTCCAGCATTTCTTGCGCTGTGGCGAATGGATAAGGCATGCCTTTAATTTCATCGGGGGCTTGATCACCTGATGCTTCCGCAGCTTTCAAGCGATCCAGTTCCTCCTCGGTCAGCACGAACCCGCCGCCGATGGAATAGAATGTTTCCTGAAGGTGCAGGCGGTCTTGGGCATCGTAAGCTTCTATCACCATACCATTTGCGTGGCCTGGCAGGTTTTTCTCGAAATCGAAGATAACGTCTTTATCGGGATCGAAATCCAACTCTGGCAGGTCAGGAAGATGGAGCTTCTTTTCTGTTGCGATCTGTTTTTCGAGCGCCTCTGCTTCATCCGGGTCCAGAGTTTCAGGCGTGCAGCCTGCAAGTCCCAGAATAACAGCTCTGTCTGTGGCATGGCCTTTGCCTGTCCAGGCGAGTGAGCCATGAAGAGTGCAGCGCAATCTCTTAGGTGCACCTGCGCCGGGCCATATGCGCCGGCCGTCTCTCAATTCATCCAGGAAACGTGCGGCGGCGGTCATCGGTCCCATTGTGTGGGACGAAGACGGACCTATACCGATCTTGAAAATTTCAAAGACGCTGAGAAACATGTGTTTGGCACCTTTCAGATGGCTGGGGCGTTGTTTTTGTTTCATTAGGATAGAGAACAGCCACTATCACTGAATTTTCTAGGAATAATCGTCATAGCCTCTGAAACCAAGAGGATTATTTTTCCGGATATTTGAAATTGACGTTGCGTTTGTCCAGATGCCGCAGAATTTATCTGTTCTGATCGGACGCTTGTTGATTCAAAAAGATTTTTTGAGTGCCGATTTACTGAAAGGATTGAAGAAAACGCTTTGGTTTCACGGGGAATTGATGGACTTGTTTTACTCAGTCAATGTGAATTGAGATGAAAAAACTACCACTTGTTCAGTTTTATGATGCCTATGGGCAACAGTCTGTAGAAAACTCCTGAAACTGCAGGTCTTCAAAGTGACTTAAAACGTATATCATAGGTGGTACTTACTTTTCCGATCAAGGCTGCACCTATGACCGCCTCTCTTCGTATTCTTGCAGGCTTAGCGCTTGCTTCCGTTTCCAGTCATGCACTGGCAGAAGATAACTTTACGCCTGGTGATTTGACTGACGAGCAAGCCAGTAAGAGGTACGTCGTTGATATTGGCGTGGCTGGTTTTGTGAACCCCAAGTATGATGGCGCGGATGAATACATCATCTATCCGCTACCGTTGATCGCGTTTTCGCGGTTTTACCTGCCGGGCTTCGGTCAGGTGAAAGAAGGAGAGACCCAAGGACTCTTCATCTACCCGTCTTTTGGGTTTGTGGGGGAGCGTAATCCTTCCGATTCCTCTTCATTGACAGGGACAACTCGCGTGCCTTGGGCTGGTGAGGTCGGGCTTGGCGGTGGCTTCCGTCATGATTGGTTCCGTGCATTCATTGAAGTGCGCCACGGCTTTAACGGTCACCGCGGCTTTGTCGGGCGTGCCGGAATTGATGTGATCACTGAAGTTACAGATCGGTTGACGTTTGTATTTGGTCCACGCGTTGATGCTGCTGATGGTTCATACATGAACACTTACTTCAGCGTTGCTGCAGGTACTCCATCCGGCCCATACACCGCAGAAGGCGGTTTCAAGAGCGTTGGTGGTGTTATGCGTGCAAGCTATGCGCTTACAGATCATATTGGGTTGCACCTCCAAGGTGGGTATGACCGTTTGATTGGTGACGCTGCAGATAGTCCGATCACGCAAAATGATAATATGTGGTCTGTCGGTTTTGGTGCGACTTACCGGTTTGCCTGGGATATGTTCTAGGCAAACAGAGTGTTGGATGGATTTGATGAATGAAGCCCGGAAGGATTTCCGGGCTTTTTTATTTGCCGCATGCACTGTGAGTTCTCATTGAATGTGTCGTGAGTAAAGCAATGTTTGAAGTGAAGCTTTGTGTATATTCATGAAGAACAAAGTATGCGTAGTGTATTGGTATTGAGAGTTATATTACCTCAGTATTGAAGTATCTCTTCTGATAGATCGTTAATAATACCCTTAGAATATGTCGTTGAAAGACTCCTGATGATGCGCGTGCTAATTCACTTCGAGTGTTGCGTTGAGTGAGGGGGCTTCAGTATGCGTACAATAATTACTATATCAGGACTTTTGTTTATCTGTTTGTTGCTTATGGTTCCAGCAAAAGCATCCTCCACTAAAGTGCTGGCTAAGATCGATATTTCCGAACAAAGGATGCGGATCTTCGTGGATGGGAAGGTTCAACATTCGTGGCCTGTTTCGACGGCCCGGCGTGGCTACAGAACGCCAGTGGGCACCTTTAAACCAACGCGGATGCACAAGCGGTATTTCTCTCGCAAGTATAACGGGGCGCCTATGCCTTATTCTGTGTTTTTTTATAAGGGTTATGCCATTCATGGAACGGATGTGGTTAAGCGTTTAGGTGCGCCTGCTTCACATGGCTGTGTGCGGCTGCATCCGAAAAACGCAAAGCGATTGTTCAGTTTGATTCAGGCAAATGGTCGATCAAACGCAAAGATTGTAATAGTTAAATAGTGAACACGCTTTACGTGCAGGGCTGAACATGATGTGATATCGGTCAAATAAAGCCCTTTACCCTTGCGAGCGCGTGGGTTCCTTACTAAATCAAGGGCTAAGAGATGTGCTTGAAGGCTTGTGAGCGGAAGAAGCAAGTCGGGTCGCAAACGCCTGCTCCTTCCGCTGTAGCGCTGAATACGCATAACTCAACAATCAGCGTGTCTTTCCTAACGCTAAAATCTTGCCAAAAGGTTGGCACGCTGATTTTTTTGAAAGACTTTTTTAGGGATAAAACGATTTTTTCTGAGAGCTGTGTGTAGCGAGGATGCATTGCCCAAAGAAAAAGAGGGCTTTGAATACACGCTCAAAAACCCTCTTTATATTCTCTAAAGCTGATTACGCAGTACCTTGATATCAGCTGCCTATTTAAAAGCAAAAGCTGTGCCAGTTTTACGATAAATTTTTAGCACAATATCTAGGGTGGCGGCGCTTCTTCTATCCAAAATGCGGGTTAATTTAACAGATTGCTTACCTATGCTGCGTCGCAATTTGCAATGCGGTTTGGGAGTGTTAACTTTTGCGTTCAGGTCTAGTTAAACTCATGATCCAGATTTAGCGTACTGCGTTTGCCTATGCTGTCGTAATTATCGTGCGCCCACTTTTTTGCAGCTTGACGGCCGATGTCGTGCAAAAGTTCTACAAATTCCCACTGAGCGTTTACCTTGGATGAAGCTCCGAAAGGAGCGAGATCTTTTGTTGCTTCTATTCTGTGCATGTAAACGCGGGTGTATTCGTTCGAATCAAGGCGACCTTCGTCAATAAGCCGTGTCACAAACTCAATCGCGCGAAGCTCGCGCAACAATGTTGAGTTGAAGGTAATCTCATTCATGCGCTCTGAGATTTCCTGAGCGGTGTGCGGAAGTTCAACTCTCTCAACTGGATTGACCTGAATAAGAAGTACATCAGTCGAGCCTCCGTGTTGGAATAGTGGGAACAAGGGTGGGTTGCCCATAAAGCCACCGTCCCAATAGGCCTCGTCTCCAATCTCTACTGCTTGGTACATGTGAGGCAAGCAACCGGACGCCATGAGTGAATCAAGGGTAAGCTCTTCTTTTGCGAAAACTTTGATTTTTCCGGTTCGAACATTGGTCGCGGCAACATAGACCTGCATCTGGTCACAACTTCGTACGCGTTCGAAGTTGATTTGCTCAGCAACGAGGTCGCGGAGTGGATTGTAGTTGATCGGATTTAGCTGGTAGGGGGACATGATGCGGGAAAGCAGGTCCCATGCCAGATATGTCGGAGTATTATCCATGCTCCAATTGCCACAATAGACATCCATTGGGCTGCGTTGGAATGGACTGGTTTCTGCTGCCGCGCTTACGGACTTCCAAAAGCGGGCGAGGGCATCTCTTGCGCCTTGCTGCCCGCCTTCAACGAGGCCATCGGCCATAACCGCTGCATTCATGGCACCTGCGCTTGTGCCTGAGATAGCGGTAATCTCCCAATCTTCGTTTTCAAGGAGCCAATCCAGAACGCCCCAGGTAAAGGCGCCATGGGCGCCTCCACCTTGTAAGGCCAGATTGATTTTCTTTCGTTCTTTTTTCGCGGTCTTCCGAGTAGTTGCCATATGGACCTCCATGGGTCGCTTGGAAAAGAAAACTCCGGGAAATCATTTGAGCGTTATTGTGCTGTCCAGCCGCCGTCTATTGGCAACAGAGTGCCGGTAATTGAAGCAGCTGTATCCGAGCACAAGAACACAGCAAGGCCAGCAACCTGATCAACAGTTACGAACTCTTTGGTTGGCTGAGCTGCGAGCAGAACCTCTTTTTTCACCTGCTCCTCAGTCATGTTACGGGCCTTCATGGTATCCGGGATTTGCTTTTCGACGAGCGGTGTCCAAACGTAGCCGGGGCAAATTGCGTTCGCGGTGATGTTGTTTTCTGCAACTTCCAGTGCGACGGTTTTGGTTAAACCAGCGATGCCGTGCTTTGCAGAAACGTATGCTGACTTGAATGGAGATGCGACCAGTGCGTGAGCGGATGCAGTGTTGATGATGCGGCCCCAACCTGCTTTGCGCATGTAAGGTACGGCGGTGCGGATCGTGTGGAATGCGGAGGACAGGTTGATTGCTATGATGGCATCCCATTTGTCGACGGGGAAATGCTCAATAGCTTCAACATGCTGAATGCCTGCATTGTTGACGAGGACATCGACGGAACCGAGGGATTTAACCGCATCATGAATCATTGCGTGAATTTCATCAGGCTTGGTCATGTCGGCTGATGAGTACACGCATTTTACGCCGAAGTCGGCTTCGATCGCAGCGCGCTCTTTCTCGATGGCATCAACATCACCAAACCCGTTGATCATGATGTTGGCACCTTGCTCTGCCATTGCGCGGGCATAAGCAAGGCCGATGCCTGATGTGGACCCAGTGATTACAGCGGTTTTTCCTGAGAGCATTTCGTGTCTCCTGCCCAAATGTATTGAAAAAAGTGTTGGTGTGAGCTTGCGCCACTTTTTAATCTGGTTGCATTAGCAAAAAGCATAGTTGTTTAGCGTGCAGTGCAAAAAGGCCAAAACTGACTACTGATCTGTCTTTTGTCCTTAATGGAAGGTTAGTGATGAGTGCATCGCATCAAAAGTTGATGGCTATTTTCAGTAGGCTGATGATGGAGTGGACCTAGCATCATTCTGAGGAGAGGTTTACTGTGAAATCTTGGGGTGCATGATGGCGTCTGGCGATGACATCAAACTGAGTTGAGCTTGCGCTAAAAAGTTGACAGCGCGGGCTGCATGCTGCACTTGCTTGCCTAAAGATTTATCCCAGTGGAATGATCATGACTGACAAGAGCCAAACCTATATTTCTTCCCCGTTTCCGCGCCGTCGTTCTGTGGCTGTAGACGTTGGTGGGGTTATTGTTGGCGGAGAAGCGCCTGTCGTTGTTCAGTCCATGACGAACACCGATACCGCAGACATAGATTCAACGGTTGCGCAGGTTTCTGCTTTGGCGCGTGCCGGGTCTGAGCTGGTTCGTATTACTGTTGATCGCGATGAAGCTGCTGCGGCCGTTCCGCGTATCAAAGAGCGTCTGGACCGGATTGGGGTCACCGTTCCGCTGGTTGGAGACTTCCACTACATCGGACACAAGCTGCTGGCAGATCATCCTGATTGTGCTGAGGCGCTTGATAAGTATCGGATCAATCCGGGGAATGTTGGCTTCAAGACCAAAAAAGACAAACAGTTTGGTCAGATCATCGAAATGGCGATGAAGCACAGCAAACCGGTTCGAATTGGTGTGAACTGGGGATCGCTTGACCAAGAGCTGCTGACGCATCTGATGGATAAAAACCAGGAGGAAGGCTCTCCGCTGACAGCGCAACAAGTGATGCGCGAAGCGATTTGCCAATCTGGTCTGTTGTCTGCTCAGCGTGCTGAAGAGTTGGGGCTTGGTCGCGACAAGATCATTTTGTCTGCGAAAGTTTCTCAGGTTCAGGATTTGATTGCCGTATATACGGATCTGGCACAGCGTTGCGATTATGCTCTTCACCTTGGTTTGACTGAAGCTGGTATGGGTACAAAGGGCATCGTGGCGTCCTCTGCTTCCATGGGTATTCTGCTTCAGCAGGGCATTGGCGATACCATTCGTATTTCGTTGACACCTGAACCGGGTGGAGACCGTACGCGTGAAGTTCAAGTTTCTCAGGAGCTGCTTCAGACGATGGGTTTCCGCAGTTTTGTGCCGATTGTTGCTGCATGTCCGGGGTGTGGACGCACGACCTCTACAGTCTTTCAGGAGTTGGCTCAGGACATTCAGGCGCATATCCGCGAAAGTATGCCGAAGTGGCGTGAGCAATATCCGGGTGTTGAGGAACTCAACGTTGCCGTCATGGGCTGCATCGTGAATGGCCCAGGTGAATCCAAGCATGCTGACATTGGTATATCTTTGCCTGGTACCGGTGAAACACCTGCTGCACCTGTGTTTGTTGATGGTGCTAAAACTGTTACTCTGCGCGGGCCGAACATCGCTGACGAGTTTAAAGTGATGGTTCTTGATTATATCGAGAAACGTTTTGGTACTGGCGTTTCATCTGAACACGAGATTTCCTAGATGTCGCTTGAGCGGTTTGTCAAAAAAGTAGAACATAAAATCAGAGAAAACGCTCCGAAGGAGAAGCCTTCGGTTTTGGTGATCTCTTCGCAGGTTGTCAGCGGTTGCGTTGGCATGCGTAGTGCTGTTTTTGCACTGGAGCGCATGGGCTTTAATGTCTGGATGCTGCCAACTATTGTTCTGCCATGGCATCCGGGACAAGGTGCTGGTGAACGTATCTCGGCCAGTGAAGAAGCCTTTAAGCATATCGTTGAGCAGATTTGCGCCAGTGATCGGTTGAATACTGTGAAGGGCGTTATCTCTGGCTACATGGCAAATGCGGCTCAGGTTTCTGATGTTGCGAAGATTGTGCAGGAAGTGAAGGCTCGCAATGATGATGCGGTCTATCTGTGCGATCCGGTAATTGGTGACAAAGGCGGCCTTTATGTTGCCGAGCCGATTGCTGAAGCTATTCGTGACCAACTGTTGCCGCTTGCTGACGTGATTACGCCAAATCGTTTTGAGCTCGCTTGGCTCAGCGGTTTTGGTACTGAAATGGAAAATGAAGCCGTTGCGGCAGCGCGGACGCTGCAAGTGGAGCGGACGATCATTACATCGTCGCCAGCAATCCGACGCAATTCCATCTCCAATTTGCTGGTTGGACCGCGTGGTAGCCTCGCGATTGAGCACGCTGAAGTGCAGGGCGCACCGCATGGCACTGGTGACTTGTTGGCAGCGCTTTATCTGGCTCGCCGCTTGAGTGGACAAAGCGATGAAGAGGCATTGAAGAAAGCAACAGCTTCAACGTTTGAGCTGGTTGCGCGCTCTGTTAAAGTTGGTTCGGATGATTTGCTTTATGCTGAGCACCAAGATCCGCTTATCCAGCCGATGGCGCTTGTGAATACCCGCCGGGTAGTTGAGGCACCTGAACGTGCCTGAAGCAGTGGCTGTTGATCCGGTCTGTGTGGCTGGGGTTGACGGTTGCAAAGCAGGTTGGGTTGCTGTTTTTCGCTGGGTTGGCTCAACCCGTGCACCTGAAGTGCAGATCTTTCCTCATTTTGCAGATTTGCTGGCCTCTGAACATGAACCGCATAAGATTGCAGTTGATATGCCGATTGGGTTGCCGCAGAGGATTGGCAGCAATGGTCGTGGACCTGAGAAGGCGGTTCGACCTCTTTTAGGTATGCGACAGTCAACGGTGTTTTCCATTCCTGCACGAGCAGCGATTTATTGTGAGGACTATCGCGAGGCTTGTTCTGCTGCGCTGGCAGATTCAACACCACCCAAAAAAGTATCCAAGCAAGCGTTTCATATCTTCCCAAAAATTAGAGAGATTGATCAGCTCATGACACTTGAGTTGGAAGCACTGGTGTATGAAGTTCATCCTGAGGTTGCATTCTGGCGCTTAAACGGGCAGGAGCCCATTGCTATTCCTAAGAAGGTCAAGGGAAGCAGCTATCCTGCGGGCTTGGATGCGCGTAGGGACTTGCTTGTGCAGTTTGGCTTTGTGGCGAACTTTCTGGACCAGAAACCACCCAAAGGTGCTGCTCGGGATGACTTGATGGATGCTGCTGTGAATGCCGTTATCGCGGAGCGGCTATTGAATGGCCATGCGGAGCCTTTCCCAGCTGACTTTGGGCGAGATGAACGTGGTTTGCGTATGGCAATATGGGCTTAGGTCTCGTCAGGCTCACGGCTTGCCAGTACATCTAAGCGTGGTTCATGACCAACTCTCTTGAAGCTTTTGAAGCCTTGCTCTTCCAGAAGATTTTTGAGCATGTTTGGATCGGACCATCTGACATCTCTCTCATAGAAAATTGACTGAACTCGAGGAAAGAAGCTTGTCTTGATGAGCTCTTTTATCACGGTCTCTTCGTGCCCTTCAGCATTGAGTTTGACCACGATGTCGATTTCATCAGTGATCATCTCGTCTAACTGCTGGGTAGAGATAGTTTGAATCTCTTCGGTTTTTTCGTCTGAATGCACGGTGTTTTGGCTGAGGGATGCGCCGCCGCTATGGGTTTTACTGAGGAAGATCTTAGCTTGGCCTGTGTGATCAGACACTGCTGCTTGCACTGTCTTTATGCGAGATGCGGCAAGGTTAAGCTCGATGTTTTGCACAAGCAGTTGGAATGTGCTGGCAACAGGCTCGAAAGCTATGACTTGCTGGCAGTTTGTATTTTGAGCGGCAAGCAGGCTAAAGAGGCCTTGATTTGCGCCGATATCCAGCATGATGAAGGGCTTTTCATAGTCGACGAGATAGCTGGTGAGGAATGTGCCATAGCCACCTTCGCAGCAAGTGCGGAATGTGGCATCGAAGACATTGGGTGTAAGTTCTACGCCATACCTCGTTAGGACGCCGGAAGAGAGGCCTAGTCGCACGCCCCAAGACATTGGAATGTACTTAATGTAGTAGCCTAGGAGGCCGCGCAGATGGCGCCGTTCGTTGATGTACGCTTTGCTGTGGTACTTTCCAAAGAAGGTTTTTGAGCCTGGCATTTGCCTAACCTGACTTGTTGATCTTCGTTGAGACCAGCGTACATAAGTCAGGCTAGGTTTCGATTAACACAACGTCACAATTGCGGTTTGATGCGTGGTGCAGGGGCGGCTGGGTATGGATTTATGACCTCTGCAACGACTTTTTTCTCTTCGCCGATACGGCTGTTAGAGAACAGGGATGTGAAGTAGCTGAAAGCGCGTTCTGATTCAGAGGCTTTCTGTGGTGCTGGGGATGGCTCTTCAGCTGCCAGTGCCAGAACTTTTGCTGCTTCTACATTTACAGGTGTTGCGTTTGGTGCCTCTGCTTTTGCGACATCAGTTGTTGAGGTGCCACCAAAGAATGCTGCAATCTTTTCTTTGCGAATTTTACTGTTTTCCATAGCGATCTGGATCTCAGCAGTCTCGCGTGCATCCCGAGTTTGCTTTTCTGCTACAGCCACTGCGATGTGCTCAGGCACTGTGTAGGCAGGGCAAGCACCCCGTGCGTTGAATTTGGTGCCACGCGCATCTGCCTTCGCGTTGAAGACATATTCCTTTTCGCAGACTTCAATGGATGGAGGGCGTTTGGTGACTTCAAAGTGGTCATAACCACGCTTCAGCATCCGCCAGAATTCATAATGCTCGGAACTGGCGTTCTTCGCCATGTTGTCCGGTGTCATGCGGAATGGGAAGGCCTGGACCTGAAATTTTCTCTGACCACCAAGGAAGCTATCACGGCCAAGAGAGTAGATATCTGCAATCTGTTCATCCGTCATGGCGTAACACCCACGAGAAGAGCAGGCGCCATGGACCATCAAATTTGAGCCGGTGCGATCATGAGCACGGTCAAACTTGTTTGGGAAACCAAGGTTGAATGCGAGATAGTAAGAGGAAAACGGATTCATCAGGCCCGGAGTGATCTCGTAGAAGCCTTCTGGTGCCTGTCGGTCGCCTTCCTTAAACTTTGGGCCGAGTTTGCCAGACCATTTGCAGATCTCGTAAGTTTCTAGCAAAGCATACTGGCCTGATTTGGTCTGTTTCCAGATCTCTAATTCAGACTCCTGCTTAAACAGACGAATCATGATTGGAGACTTGAGCTCCATGTCCTTGGATTTCATTCTGTTGGAAAGGCTTTTGCTCACAGGTTGTTGGTGCTTCTCAGCGCCAAACTCTGTTCCCTGACAAGCTGCTAGCGTTAAAGCCAGCGCAAGCGCTGCAGCACGCTTTACGTTCTTGCCAGTCTCTCCCTGAAACACTTTAATCATGTGCTTGACCCACCATGCTGGGGCTAGTTTGCCCAAACCCCAATCTCGACTCGATACTAAGACTATCTGGGTTAAGGTTGATCGAATCTTACCACAGATCATTCTCTCTGAGATTGTGGGGTATTCCCCAAGATGCACTTTCCCCCGAGTTTGATTGGATCAAACAAAAAAAGGCATCAGATATACTTCTGATGCCTTTTATAAAAAATTTAGTGGATACCCACAATAAATCCTAGGTTCGAATCAGCCGAGTTCACGACCTATGCGTAAGAACTTCTCGCGACGCTGTTTCTTGAGCTCGTCTGCAGACTGGCCGGCCATCTTACTCAAAGCGGTTTCAATCGAGTTACCAGCGCGATCAATTACGATCTCTTTTGCGCGGTGAGCACCACCGATTGGCTCTTTGATGATCTCATCAATGACGCGGAAGCTGGAAAGATCTTCTGCAGTGATCTTCATGTTGGTTGCCGCGTCTTGTGCACGGGTGCTGTCGCGCCACAGAATGGATGCGCCTGCTTCCGGAGAGATCACGGAATAGATGGAGTGTTCCATCATTGCTACGTGGTTGGTGGTTGCAATTGCAATCGCACCGCCAGAGCCACCTTCACCAATGACGATGGAGATGTTTGGAACACCAAGGCCGAGGCACATGTCAGTTGAGCGTGCGATCGCTTCTGCCTGACCGCGCTCTTCAGCGCCGATCCCTGGGTACGCACCTGCAGTGTCCACGAAAGAGACAACAGGGATGTTGAAACGGTCTGCCAGTTCCATGATGCGGACGGCTTTACGATAACCTTCCGGACGTGCCATGCCGAAGTTATGCTTCAGACGGCTTTCGGTGTTGTTACCTTTTTCCTGGCCAAGAATAGCGACTGATTGTCCACGAAAACGACCAAAGCCTGCAATAATTGCGCAATCCTCGGAGAATTTACGGTCACCAGCAAGAGGTGTGAAATCTGAGATCAAAGTGCCGATGTAGTCCAGCGCATGCGGGCGATCTGGATGGCGAGCCACCAGAGTTTTTTGCCAAGGCGTCAAGCGGGAATAGATGTCGCTGAGTGCCTGATCTGCTTTTTCCTGAAGACGAGCAATCTCGTCTTCCACATCAACCGCTTCCCCACCTTCAGCCAGGATTTTCAATTCCTGTACTTTACCTTCAAGGTCAGCAACTGGTTTTTCGAATTCGAGGTAACTGCGCATATTGGATATTCACTCGTAACAATCAGCGGGCTTGACCCACCGATTAAAAGGTGTTGGACCGCGCTATAATTTTGGCGCGACACTGGCGACAGCTGGGTCATCTGTCAAGGCTTTGCATCACAAATGTGGGTGTTTGAACCCCTTCAGACAAGAAGGTTTGGGATTAAAGTGCAAATCCTATCTGGAAGCTGTTTTTTTGCGAAGTCCTGACGTTTGCGGCATATTGAGTTCTGCTGCTTCCAGGACAAGTGTACCTGTCGATGTCGGAATGGAGACCTTGTAAGGAATAAGAATACGGGTGTTTCCGATCGGTGCGAGCCATGTCTCAATATTTGCGTTTTTGGCCAGATACTGAACAGCCTTTTTCTCTGGACGATGTCCAGCAACGGGCTCCCAGCGTGCGGAACAGACGACAACCGGACCGTTGTAGCCTTTACCTGAGACTTCGCGCACTTCTTTGAACCTCATATTGATATTGAAGCGCGCCCAGCCGTCATAGATTGGCAGTTTGCGATTACATACTGATGGATCAAGCACTTTTGAGCGGGACGGTGCGCGTACAATCGCTGCACTTAATGGGTCCATCGCATTGAGCTTGTGCTTGCCAGTGACCTTAACGCGGGTCTTGGACGGTTTGTATTTTGGCGTGACCTGAGTTGTACGGACATGGCCAGACCCCTGACCTAGATTGACATAGAAGTCTCGGTTGGATGCACGAGAGGCCATTGTGTAGGTGCTTGGAAGGACTTTTGCGCCTTTCATCCACCCGGTCGCGTGTGCGCCGCCTTTGCCTGTGGAGAAGAGGGTTCCAATGCCAGCTGGCTCTATACCCACTTTTGCGGAATAGGCGTTCTCTCTGAGGATAAGCGATAAGGAGCCTTTTGCCACAGTGAAGCCTGCATAAGAAATATTGTAGACACCGCCGAGGCGCTCTGTTTTCCCCAGCGCAGCTGTGGATAGTGTGCTAAATGAAAGTGCTGCGACGGCTATTACGCTCGATTTGCCAAGAAAATTGCAAACCTTAGAAACTGTTACTCGCACGATACTGTACCTCCGCAGCCGCAGACATTCGCGCCTGACAGCCTGAGAACTCAGGAAACTGAACAAAAAATTCAAACTCATTGAAATATGAAACTACCTAAACATGGTAACACGGTGGTTAAGAGATGTGAGTTTGTTCGAGTTTTGATTGAAATATGGGCTTCGAACAGGCAAATAGGCAGCAAAGCCTTGACGAATTCTGCTGTACTAATTATAGCAAGCCAACTTTTCCGTACAGGGCCGGAGGTGGTTCCGCGTGACCGTGGTGTCCGCGACCTGCCGGTTTTAACAGAATGCGCCCAAAAATGAGGGCGCCTACAAATTAAAAGGGTGACCCTCATGGCACGCCGCTGCGAACTTACCGGTAAAGACGTGATGACCGGCAACAACGTGTCTCACGCAAAAAACAGGAGCCGTCGTCGGTTCTTGCCAAACCTTTGTAATGTTTCCCTGATGAGTGAAACTCTCGGCGAAACTTACAAACTGCGTATCTCTGCACACGCTCTGCGTTCTGTTGAGCACCGCGGTGGTTTGGACGCATTCTTGGCGAAAGCAGTTGAAGCTGAGCTTTCTCCTAAAGCGCGTTTGCTGAAGACCGAAATCAAGCGTCGTCAGGCAGCTGCTTAATCACATCATTCTTGAAAGGGATTGAACGTGACTAAGTCGAATACTGCTCGACCACTGGCTCTTGCCATTATGGCAATGACCACAGTGGTCGTTGCTTCGAATTACCTTGTTCAATTCCCTGTTCAGGGAATGTTCGGGGCTGTTAATCTAGCAGACCTGCTTACTTGGGGTGCATTCACTTATCCAGTGGCATTTCTTGTAACTGATTTGATTAACCGACAGTTTGGTCCTGCTGCTGCACGCAAAGTCGTGTACGCTGGCTTTGCTGTTGCAGTTGCTCTTTCTATTGTTTTGGCAACACCACGCATCGCAATTGCGTCAGGAAGTGCATTTCTGATTGCTCAGTTGCTGGACGTGACTGTGTTCCATCGTCTTCGTGATGGTCGTTGGTGGAAGGCGCCTGTCGTCTCTTCTACACTCGGCACCATGCTCGATACCGCGCTATTCTTTAGCCTTGCTTTTGCTACACAGTTTGCGTTCTTGGGTTATCACGATGCGTTTGCGGTAGAAGTTGCACCATTGTTTGGTGTGTTTGCTCTGGAAGTTCCTCGTTGGGTTTCCTGGGCGATTGGTGATTTCAGCGTAAAGATCATCGTCGCGATGAGCATGCTTGTTCCATACCGCATCGTATTGGGAGTAATCGGCGCGGTACCTGCTTCGCAGCGCGGATAAGCTGTTCGTTTGAAAAGAATTTAAAGAGGCATCGGATTTGGTTCCGGTGCCTTTTTTTTGTTTTTGGGATTGAATGTCGGCGCAACTCACAAAGACAGTAGTCGTTTACCGAGGCTTCGGTTTTGGCACTGGGACGATCTTTGCCTCTTTGGGCGCGCGAACGAATGGCTCTCTGAAAGGTTCGTTGTCTGTCAGAATGAAGCGCAGTAGCAAGGTGCGCTGTAGGAATGAGCGGTTATCATCTGACATGAGGGACAGGACTGTTTCTCCAAAAGCGTTCATGTGAACGCTCAGAGCTTCCATATTATCAATCTGATAACTGAAATCAGCGGTCAGGAGCGTTTTACCTGTATGGAGATGGTCTGGCCGCAGGTTGGAACCATCCAGCTGCCTGATGCGCATCCCAAGACCTTCTGAGAGGTTGAATAAACGCTCCAGAATCAAGAGGTCGCCATTGGGAAGGAAGGCAGCATCCGTAACATCGTAATTGCCTTGTTTTCCTATCCAGAACTTCCCCGGACGCGGACCTCCGATGATCCACGCTGGTCTGTTGTGCTTCAGAGACTTCCCGCGTTCGGCGATCGTTATGATCGCGCCCGAAAGTGGAGAATTGGGAGGGGCAACAGCAACAGATTCAAGGCTCTTGTTCTTTGCTAAACCTCGGATCTCTTTGGGAATCAACAGGTGCTTGGCGCGTTCTTCGCCTGTTTCCAGGTTAAGCGGGTATGTCATGATCCCGCCTTTTCCTTCATGGCTGACGAAAATACGAGGTGTGTTGGCTGAGCCGCCAATGCTCAGACCTTCTGTGTCGGCCCTGTAGGTGCGTTTGAGCTTTCTGCCCTTGCTGTCCAGCAGGGTTGCTGTTTCCGCACCCAGCAGCTTGAGAGGCTTTCCTCGGCTGGTCTGGGATAGTTCGCCGCGCAGCCAGTGGCCGCGATCTGAGACAGTAATGATGTCTGAGCCATTGTTGAGCGTTAGCAAGCCGGAATAGCCGCCGAAGCGACTGTTTGAGCTGCTTAGCTCAAGACCTCCGAGAAACATGAGGGGGCCGTATTGCTCTGCTCGGGTACCAGAGAACTTGAAGCGGTTGATTTCCTTGGAGCGGACTTTCATTGGCTGAAAGCCGCTCTGCTGTGCGGTGCTCTCGCTGAAAGGCAAAGAAGCAGCGACTGCGGTTGTTACCGCTGCCGCTGCTCCTGTTAGCAAAATGCGTCGTGTTAATTTCATCGGCGTCCGTGACGTCTACCGCGATCCTGACCGCTGTTTTCATCAAACAAATCAGCAAGCTGATCAGTCATCGCGCCAGCCAGTTCTTCTGCATCCACAATTGTTACCGCACGTTTATAGTAGCGGGTCACGTCGTGGCCGATACCAATTGCGATCAGCTCGACCGGCGATCTGTTTTCGATCTCAGCAATCACGCTGCGCAGATGTTTCTCTAGATAATTGCCTGGGTTCACTGAAAGCGTGCAGTCATCTACCGGTGCACCATCGGAGATCATCATCAGAATGCGGCGGCGTTCCGGGCGTGCAAGCAAACGCTTGTGTGCCCAGTCCAGAGCCTCTCCGTCGATGTTTTCCTTCAGCAGGCCTTCGCGCATCATCAGGCCGAGATTGCGTTTGGCGCGGCGCCAAGGGGCATCTGCGGACTTGTAGATGATGTGGCGTAGATCGTTCAGGCGTCCCGGATTAGACGGTTTGCCATCCTTGAGCCATGCTTCGCGGGACTGACCGCCTTTCCACGCTTTGGTAGTAAATCCGAGGATCTCCACCTTTACGCCGCAACGCTCAAGTGTACGTGCCAGAATGTCGGCACATGTGGCTGCTACGGTGATCGGACGACCGCGCATAGAGCCAGAATTGTCGATCACCAGAGTGACTACGGTATCGCGGAACTCGGTGTCGTTTTCCCATTTGAACGCAAGCGGCTGCAGTGGATCTATGACCACGCGATGGAGACGGGCACTGTCAATGATGCCTTCTTCCAGATCGAAGTCCCATGATCGGCTCTGCTGCGCCATCAGCTTACGCTGCAGGCGGTTGGCTAGACGGGATACTGCGCCAGATAGAGAGGCCAGCTGCTTGTCGAGGAAGCCGCGGAGACGATCCAGTTCTTCCTGATCGCAGAGGTCTTCTGCTGCAATGATCTCGTCGAAAGCTTGTGTGAAGATGTGATAGGCATCAGCAGACGGCTGATTGCTGAAAGGATGGTCCCGGCGTTCCTGTTCGCCCGGGTCTTCAGCCTGATCGGACATATCCTCTTCGGAAATATCCTGCATCTCACTGTCGACGCCTTCGGTTTCGCCACTTTCCTGCTCTTCGCCGGAAAGCTCCATCTCTTCAGGAGCGCCTTCCTGATCACCCTGATCTTCCTGCATGTCACCAGAGGTATCGGAGCGATCCTCTTGATCCTGCTGACTTTCGTCGTTGTTCTCGTCGTCGTCCTCTGGCTCTTCTCCCAGCTCGTCAGCCATATCGAGCGAGGTGAGAAGATCACGCATCTGCTTGGCAAATGCGATCTGGTCATCCATGCGGGTGACGAGTTTGTTCAGATCATGATCAGCTTTTTCTTCAACGAAAGGTCTCCAGAGATCCACCATGCGCTGTGCGCTTTTGGGAATCTCGCGGCCCGTCAGGCGTTCGCGTACCAACAAAGCGATAGCGTCCTGCATCGGAGCTTCGTCTTTGGTGGTTACTTCCGCGAAGTTGGCTTTGAAGTAACGGTCCTCGAGCATGGCGTCGATGTTGTCACCAGCGCCTGGCATACGGACAGCGCCAAGGGCTTCAACGCGGGCTTGTTCGACCGAGTTAAAGATAGCGCGTGCGTTTTCGCCTTGCGGAATGTGCTTGGTGTGAACAGCAGGATCATGACAAGCAAGGCGCAGAGCCATGGAGTCGCCCAAACCGCGAGTAACGGCGACTTCTTCCTTTGTCATCGTGCGGGAAGGTTCCGGCAGGCGTATGCGCCCGCTGGTCATTCCCGGTTTATCCGGCGAAAAAACAACCTCCAGCTCAGGCTCGCCTGCGATGGCTCTGACTGTAGAGCCCATCGCTTGCTTGAATGGCTGGCTGGCAGGTTTGTTCTTGGCTGAGGAGTTGCTGGTACCTGCCATGTAACTCCCCTTAACTCATGACGATGTTTGCCGCTGATTCAGGAAGATCTTCCCCGAAGCAACGCTGGTAGAACTCAGAGACCAGCGCTTGCTCGGTATCGTCACACTTGTTCAAGAAGGTCAGGCGGAATGAGAAGCCGATATCACCAAAGATTTCAGCATTTTCTGACCATGTGATCACTGTACGTGGGCTCATCACAGTGGAGAGCTCGCCGTTCATGAAAGCGCTTCGGGTCATGTCTGCGACACGAACCATCTTGGAGACGATGGAACGGCCTTCTGCACCACTGTAGTGCGGAGACTTCGCCAGAACGATCTCTACCTCATTGTCATGAGGCAAGTAGTTCAGTGTGGTCACGATAGACCAGCGGTCCATCTGGCCCTGGTTGATCTGTTGTGTACCGTGGTAAAGGCCGGATGTATCACCAAGACCGACGGTATTCGCGGTTGCGAACAGGCGGAACGCCGGGTGCGGATTGATCACGCGGTTCTGATCAAGGAGGGTCAAGCGCCCGGAAACCTCAAGAACACGCTGGATCACGAACATCACGTCTGGACGGCCTGCGTCGTATTCATCGAATACAAGCGCTACGTTGTTTTGAAGCGCCCAAGGAAGAATGCCGTCCTTGAACTCCGTGACGGTGTGACCGTCCTTCACAACAATTGCGTCTTTACCAACAAGGTCGATACGAGAGATGTGGCTGTCGAGGTTTACGCGCACACAAGGCCAGTTCAGGCGGGCTGCGACTTGCTCGATGTGGGTTGATTTACCAGTCCCATGGTAACCGGAGACCATCACACGGCGGTTCTTGGCAAAACCTGCGAGGATTGCGAGAGTTGTTGCGCGATCAAACAGATAGTCTGGATCTACGTCTGGAACATGTTCGTTTGGTTCAGCGAAGGCTTGCACTTCCATGTCGCTGTCGATGCCAAATACTTCACGTACAGAGATTGTTTCGGTCGGCAGGGTTTGAGCGGTTTGCATCGTATCTATCATTTTTCCTCCGCGGCCCCACGTCGAAATCGGGGTAATGAAAATCTAAAAAATTCTAAGAGATCCGGGAACTGGTCAAACGTATGACCTAGCAATAACCGGATTTCTTGAGCACGTTGTAGGCCTGAATAATCTCGCGCAAGCGGTCTTCCGAAGAGCGGTCGCCACCATTGGCATCAGGGTGATGAATCTTTACCAGCTCTTTATAGCGAGTTTTTATCTCGGCGCCACGGGCGGTTACCCGAAGGTTCAATGTTTCAAATGACCTTTTCTCAAGTGCCAGCACCTTACGTTGTGGTTCCTGAGGTTGGTTGCGTGCTCCGGTGGCGCCAGCGAAGAAGTTGTGCGGATCGTTAACGTCTTCGCCACCGATGTTTGTGCGGTTTCCATCGCGGGCATTCGCGGCGTCTGCCTGCGAGTTTACGCCCATTTTCCAGGTTGGGCGATGTCCTGTCATGCTGTCGCGCTGGTAGCTGCGAACACTGTCATCGTCCATGCCGGAAAAATAATTATACGATTTGTTGTAGGCCTTTACGTGGTCTACGCAAAAATGAAAGTACTGGCCTTCCCGATCGCGACCTTTCGGTGCTTTATGGGTGCCAGGCTGGTCGCAACCGTCCCATTCGCACTTTGGGCCTTTTGAGCTTGTTGTGCGTTCTTTGCCGGGTTTTACGCGAATGCTGTCGAAAATGGAGGATGCTTGCTTCATTTTTCGGTTTTCAGTTGCCTTGCGATTGGGTTAGCACCTGCCATAAAGCAGGTAGCCGACATAGATAGAAAAAAGTGACCCTGTTAGGCAAGGCCTTGACGACGGTTTCCTACGTGAGAGATATAGAAAACATGAGCACAAGAGACATCATGATCACTAAACTGGAAGCCGCGTTTAAGCCGCAGCTTCTTGAAGTAACCGACGAATCCGAGAGTCACCGCGGTCACGGCGGCTGGCGCGAGGGTGGACAAACCCACTTCCGGATCAAGATCATATCCACAGCCTTTGAGGGTATGTCCCGCGTCGCTATGCATCGTGCAGTAAACGAATGCGTGGCTGAAGAGATCGCCGGAGGCATTCACGCGCTTGCCATTGAAGCCAAATCTCACACGTAATTGGTTCTTACAGTAATTGGTACATTGGCACAGCTAAATCAATGCGGCAAATGGCTAGTACGTTGCAGGTGCACGTGTTTTACTCGTTTGCGTTGTTATGTGCGTTGATTTGAGCGCTTTACGATAATTTTGCGTTCTTTAAGGGACTGCAGAAAAGGAAATGGGCCCGGCTGGGCCCATTTTTATTTGCTGGCTTTTTTCGCATCCTGAAGCGGGCTGAGCGCCATCATGCGCAGGCGCGTGATGCGGTTCTTTTCCCGGCTCAGGACTGTGAAGCGGAATCCGTGGAAGGTGAAGATCTGACGTTCCTCGGGGATCATTTTTGCTTCGTGAATAACGAGACCGGCGATGGTTGTCGCTTCGTCGTCTGGCAGGTTCCAATCAGTCGCTCTGTTGAGGTCGCGAATCGGTACGGAGCCTTCGACGATCACGGAACCATCTGCCTGTGGTTTGAGGCCGGGCAGTTCGATGTCGTGTTCGTCTGCGATCTCACCGACGATCTCTTCCAGAATATCCTCCAGCGTGACGAGGCCCATCACTTCGCCGTATTCGTCTACGACGAGAGCGAAGTGGGTTTTGCGCTTCAGGAAGGCATTGAGCTGGTTCTGAAGGCTGGTGGTGTCCGGTACGAACCAAAGCGGGCTCATAACCTTATCCAGCTCGAACTTCTCCATATCGCCTTTGAGGTTTGCGATTGCGCGCAGAACATCCTTGGCGTGGAGCAGGCCGACCATATTGTCGGGATCATCACGCCATAACGGAATACGGGTGAACGGGCTGGCCAGCACTTCTTCCACCAGCTCTTCCGGTGGCAGGTCGGCATTGAGTGCGAACAGCTTGGTGCGATGAACCATCACGTCAGACACTTCAAGCTCAACCAGATCCAGCAGGCCGCCAATACGGTCTTTATCCGCTTTGATCAGGCCGCCTTCTTTATGTTGAAGGTCCAGTGTGCCGCGCAGCTCTTCGTGTGCTGACAGGACGGCTGTGGAATCATCAATGCGAATGCCGAAGATGCGCAGGACGAGGCGTACGATTACCTCGATGGCGGCAACGATCGGTCCAAAGACAATCACCAGCACGCGAACAACAGGTGCAACGCTGAGTGCGAATTTTTCTGCGTTTGCGATCGCCCATGTTTTTGGCAGCACTTCAGAGAAGATCAGGACCAGAAGCGTCATGACCAGTGTTGCGTAGGCGACGCCTGCGTCTCCGAAGAGCTTCAGGAACAAGGATGTTGCGAGTGCAGAGGCCAGAATGTTGACAAGGTTATTGCCGAGCAGCAGTGCGCCGATGAGGCGCTCTCTGAACTCGATCAGTCTTGCAACAATAAGCGCTCTTTTATTACCGGATTTGACCAGCGCATGCATACGGGCGCGTGATGCTGCTGTCAGGGCAGTCTCCGACCCGGAAAAAAAGCCCGAAAGAACGAGCAAAATTACAATAGCGACAACGGAAGCCCAGAAAGCGTAGTCCGTCATTTGCCGAGTTTCTCCTCAAGAAACGCGCGGAGGGGTTCCGCGCTTACAGTTTTATCGACATAGGAAGTGCCGATGCCTTTTGTAAGGATAAAAGTGAGCTGACCACGACTTACTTTTTTGTCCTGTGCAATCAAGTCCATAAAAGTGTCGATTGGTGGTAGCTGACCGGGGATCTGATCAATGCGCGTTGGCAGGCCGACGGCTTCCAAATGCGTTATGACACGCTTGGTGTCTTCTGCCGGGCACAGGCCAAGTTGCTCAGAAAACTCATGGGCTAATACCATGCCAATGGAAACGCCTTCTCCGTGCACCAGTCGTTCGGTCTCGTAGGCAACGGCACCTTCCAGCGAATGACCGAAGGTGTGACCGAGATTGAGCAGTGCGCGGTTGCCGGATTCCAGCTCGTCCGCAGCAACAACAGCTGCTTTGGCACGACAGGAATGGGCGACTGCGTGTTCTCGTTCAGGCCCGCCAGCGAAGATACCTTCCCAATTGGCTTCCAGCCATTCGAAGAAGTCCGGATCATTGATCAGGCCGTATTTGGCAACTTCTGCATAGCCAGCGCGGAAGTCACGCTGGCTGAGCGTATCCAGAACGGATGTATCTGCCAGTACCAAAGCAGGCTGATGAAACACACCGAGCAGGTTTTTGCCATGGCGGGAGTTGATGCCGGTTTTGCCGCCGACAGAGCTGTCGACCTGAGCGAGCAGGGTGGTCGGGATCTGAACGAACTTCATGCCACGGCGAACAACACCGGAGACGAAGCCGGAAAGATCGCCAACAACGCCGCCACCTAAGGCGACAACAGCATCGCCGCGCTCAAGGCGCAGGGCGAGGATATCATCGCAGAGGCGCTCGAAGATCTCAAAACGTTTGGTTTTTTCGCCTGCTGGCACAACAAGTGTGCTGAACTCAACACCTGCGGACTGGAAGCTTTCTTCCAGTGCCTTCAAGTGGAGTTTCTTGACGGTCTCATCTGTGATGATGACTGTTTTGGCACCTGGGAGGCGGGTGGAGACTTCTTCTCCAGCGCGTTTGATCAGGTTGCGGCCAATGAGGATTGGATAGCTACGGTCGCCCAGATCGACATTGACGAGCGTGGCGTTATTTTCTTCTGTCACTTTCCAACCTCGTTATTTTCAGATGCCTCATCAGAGAGAGGCGGTAGTCCTTTTTCCAGAGCGATCAGGATTTCTTCCATAACTGCTTCATGGGTCACATCACGCGACCAGATTGCCATGTCCGCTTCTTCATAGATCGGATAGCGCTCATCCATCAGCTTTTGCATGGTTGCCTCAGGATCCGCAGTCTGCAGCAATGGCCGGGTAGGGCGCTTGCGCACGCGGGTCATGATGACAGACAGCTCAGCCTTCATCCAGATGGAGATGCCCTTTTCCTTGATGCGGGAGCGTGTCTCTTCATTGATGAAGGCACCGCCACCTGTTGCGAGGACTTGTGGTCCTTCGTCTAACAGGCGTGCAATGACACGCTTTTCACCTTGCCGGAAATAGCTTTCACCGTGTTCAGCGAATATCTCTGAGATAGAACGATCTGCTGCTTTTTCAATCTCTGAGTCTGCATCAATAAAATTGAGAGCGAGATATTGAGCCAAACGGCGACCTACTGTGGATTTGCCACAGCCCATAATGCCAACAAGTACAATTGGCTTAGTGCCGAGGCGCTTCAAAATATCTTGCTGTCGTTGACGTTTTTTGTCTGACTTTGTGTCGTTTGCAGTCACGCCACGCCCTCGCCGATTCATCTACTCTTACTTACGCTTTGACATTATCACACCTTGTCCTGTCAAGGTTCTAGACCAAGAGTGTTTGCCAGCATTTAACTGCTAATTTTCTACAGAAACCGTAGGTGCCCCTTCACAGGCCTGGAGGATATCGCAAAATACGCGGTACACTGGGTGCCTTCGGGTTGAACCTTCACAGTGAAACGGTCTATTTTTGATTGTGAAGTATACTGCTACACCCCACCATCTGCGGGTGATTTAGGGGTATCCAGATTTATACGGGAGCATCCGGTTCTGCCATGCCAACATTGATGCGATTGCTGTCTATCATAGGTTTGATCGTTACTGGCGCTGTGCTGAGCATGTATCTGCTTGTCAGCTACGTTGAGCCGGAGCCACGTGAAATTATCGTCGAAATCCAAAAGGAAGGCTTCGAATAGGCTTTTTATGCGTCGAACTCTTGAGACTGAACGCTTTTTTGAAATGTTAAGCGTTGAGCGCGTCAGTGCGTTCAATACGTTGGAAAGCTACCGAACTGACCTGGAAGATTTTGATAGTTTCCTGAGTACGCAAGGTGTGGATCTGCTTGCTGTGCAGGTCACGGATGTCCGTGCCTACCTCTCTGACCTTACTGACCGCGGGTTTGCGGCCTCCTCTCAGGCGCGGCGTCTTTCGGCTCTTCGGCAGTTCTACCAGTTCTGTTATGCCGAGGATATTCGTGATGATGATCCAACCCGAACCGTTGCTTCTCCGCGTAAAGCCTCAACTCTTCCCGGTGTGTTGAGTGAGGAAGAGGTGGATCGGCTGATCGGCAAAGCAGAGCAGTTGGCTACTATCACGCATGATAGTGATGCAAAGCAGATCAGAGCTGCGCGTGTCTATACATTGCTGGAAGTGCTTTATGCGACGGGTCTGCGTGTTTCCGAACTTGTTTCCCTACCAGTGTCAGCGGCTATTCGTGACAGCCGTCTTATCACCGTGAAAGGAAAGGGCGGTAAGGAACGGGCTGTTCCGCTGTCTCCCCGCTCACAGAAGGCCATGGTTGAGTATGTGCGGCTGCGTGCATCTTTAGGGGCTTATGCGGACAGTGTTTGGCTGTTTCCCTCTCACGGTGAGAGCGGGCACTTTACGCGTCAGGCATTTGGGCGGGACTTGAAAGCGCTTGCGTTGGAAGCGGATATTGACCGCAACAAGGTTTCTCCGCACGTGCTCCGCCATGCCTTCGCCTCGCACCTGTTGCAGAACGGCGCTGACCTGCGCGTGGTGCAACAACTGCTTGGGCATGCGGATATCTCAACAACACAGATTTATACCCACGTGTTGGAAGAGCGTCTGCAGAAGCTGGTAGAAGACCATCACCCGCTGGCGTGAGGTCGCAGAGAACTCAAGACGCATGTATGGCCTTGGATGAAAGCGCTTAAATTTTGGGGAAGAGAAGAGTGGTGCCCCCGGCCAGACTCGAACTGGCACTTCCGAAGAAACCGGATTTTGAATCCGGCGCGTCTACCAGTTCCGCCACGGGGGCAACGGTTGGTAAGGGCGGAATATATCGAGATGGGGTGCGACGTCAATATTTTGATTCAGCTAACCACAGCATTTGTCAGCCCATACTTATATATATTTACGGGGGATAAGGGGGGTGAGGTCATATTTCCGGCCATAATCCTGTGATTGCTGCTGATGATTGAGGTAGG
The DNA here is from genome assembly GCF_001623285.1 of Pseudovibrio sp. Ad26. Lineage (NCBI taxonomy): Bacteria > Pseudomonadati > Pseudomonadota > Alphaproteobacteria > Hyphomicrobiales > Stappiaceae > Pseudovibrio > Pseudovibrio sp. Ad26. The sequence goes on along the minus strand of NZ_LMCE01000001.1, from coordinate 64,970 downwards.
ACTCCAGCGTGGGGCTGTTATTGAATGTTACCGCATTGCGAAATGAACCATATTCTTCGCTTGAATGAATGATTGTTTGGAGCATCGCTGACTTATGTTGCGTCGCCTTTATGACTGGACACTTTCCCTTGCTGCGGGACCACGTGCACCCCATGCGCTGAGCGCTGTCGCCTTTGTGGAAAGCTCTGTCTTTCCGCTTCCGCCTGACCTGCTTCTCATCCCGATGTGTGTGAGCAAACGTCAGCGATCCTGGTTTTATGCTGCGCTGTGTACTGTGGCTTCTGTTCTGGGTGGTTTGCTGGGGTATCTCATTGGTGCTGTCTTGTTTGAGGAAGTGGCGAAACCAATCCTCGCGTTTTACGGTTACATGGATAAGTTTGACCAGTTTAAGCAAATCTTTGAGGACTGGGGCTGGTGGTTTGTGTTTATCGCTGGTTTGACGCCATTTCCGTACAAAGTAATAACTATTGCGAGTGGTGTTTTTGCTCTGAATCTCCCAGTATTCATTGCGGCGAGCATTGTCTCTCGTGGAATTCGGTTTTTTGCGGTCGCAGGGCTTTTGTACCTGTTTGGACCAGCAATTCGGGATTTCATCGAAAAGCGGCTGGGGCTGGTGTTCACTGTGTTTGTGGTGCTGCTGGTTGGTGGTTTCGCTCTGATCAAGTTTCTTTAAAGCGGCTGTCGTTTCTTTGAGAATGGGACAGTTGCTTTAATCTGTTTTGTGGCGCGTGTTCTTTGGAGTGCTGGTTTGGAGCCTCGGGAATGCGCAGGAGAGGTTAACTGGAAATGCTAGGACGCTTTTTTGCGCTGCTTCTGAAAGATCCGCTCACCTCTGGTGCTGCGCTGGTGACACTGGGTAGTGCCACAGCGTTGGCGACCGCGTGGGGTTTTGAGCTTATTGGTGGTTTCAAGCCATGCCCGCTGTGTCTCATTCAGCGTAATCCGTACTACGCTGGTCTGGTGCTGGGTATTCTGGCGCTGATCTTTACCCGGACCGAGAAGCTGCGCTGGGTTTCTGTGCTGGCGCTGCTGGGTGCGGCTGGTGGTTTTCTGTATGGCGGCGGTGTTGGCATCTATCAGGCTGGCGCAGAGTGGGAACTCTGGCTTGGGCCGAATGATTGTGCCGCTGGTGGCAGCATGGAGTTGGGATCTGCTTCCAACATGCTGCAGAGCCTTGCGACCACTAAGGTTGTGAGCTGCTCCGTAGCGCAGTTCCGCATCTTCGGTCTGTCGTTTGCTGGTCTGAATGCGATTTATGCCACAGTGATGGTCTTCATTACACTGTGCGGTCTGGTGCTTCCCCGCAAGAGCTGAGGTTCCAGAGCTTTGTTTTGATATGAAAAAAGCCCGGGGCTCTACGCAGCTCCGGGCTTTTTTGTGTCAGTCACAAAGAGAGGGCTTAGCCTTCTTCTTTGTTGTAACGTTCGATGCTTTCTACGATCAGACGCTTTGCTTCGTCCGCACCGTGAATGCCGGTGATCTTCACCCATTTGTTTGGCTCAAGATCTTTGTAGTGCTCGAAGAAGTGCTCAATCTGCTTGATGGTGATTTCAGGCAGGTCTTCGATGTTGTGTACGGATTCGTAACGACGGGTCAGCTTGCTGCTTGGGACAGCGATGATTTTCTCATCCTGACCGGACTCGTCTTCCATGACCAGAACGCCGATCGGACGGCAGCTCATGACGGCGCCTGGAACGATTGGGCGCTGGTTCACAACAACTACGTCGATTGGGTCGCCATCACCGCACAGGGTGTGTGGAACGAAGCCGTAGTTGCCCGGGTAACGCATAGGGGTGTAGAGGAAGCGATCGACGTACATTGCGCCGGATTCTTTTTCCATCTCGTATTTGATCGGCTCACCGCCAACTGGAACTTCAATAATGACATTGACGTCCTCAGGTGGGTTCTTACCGACAGGAATACGATCGATACGCATTTATGTATACTCCAATTTCATTTGCTGCCTGTATTACAGGGGCATCGGCCTGTTGCAAGATATATTTCGCAGTCGAGCTTGCGTATTTCGTTCAAGTAATTCCTGTCGGATAACTCTGGGATAAGTGGGTGCTTAATGTTGAAGAATTTTCAGTTCCTCATTGTTGCCATGACCGGAATTTTTGTTTGCACCACCGCGTTGGCCGAGAGTGTTTATTCCACGCTGGATTTAAACGAGACATGCGAGCTGCAAGACACCCCCGAAAATGCAGTGGGCTCTGCTGTGTGGATGTGTCAGGGGTATAACGGTATCCCCGTTTACGTGGCTGAGGGTGATTTGCGGTTCTTCGTCAGTTATGGCGAGCAGGCGCGCGATGAACCTGCGGCGACGCAAGGCCTGAGTCCGTGGAACCGGCTTGGCTCCACTATTGAGTGGGTGCTGGAAGGTGGTGAGCCTGTGGCGACCATTCTGCGGTGGCATACGGACATTCCGGCGGATGTTGCGGGGGATGATAAAGCGGATGCGGATGGGTATTATCGCGGGCAGGTGCTGGTGATCACTCAGCTGGGGCAGGGCAAGACCTGTCACATCGGTTACGTGGATGCCCGTGCGACCAAGAATGCCAATAAGCTGGCGCGGGATGCTGCCGGGCTGTTGGCTGGGATTTGGGATTGTACCAGTCAGCCGAAACTACTTGGGGGTGGTGGCCTGTCCCTTGGCCTCACTGATTAAGAGTCAGCGGTTTATCGCAGCGATAAGTTGTAGGGGGAAGCGGTTCGGTTCTCCTTCAGCACTGTGACGAGTGGGTCAACGGGGGGTAGGGGTGAGAGTCTTCACCACAGCTCCACAGAACCGAACCTGCTTGGGCAACAACGATAATTTGGCTGGCATTCGTGGCTCCTCAATGACCCAATTGGGGCGAAATAGAGAAACTACTGTGACAATTTTAGCGTGTACTCTGAATTCTCACGGGGTCCTTTGCCGGGCAGCAAAAGGAGGTTCCCTTGCGTTCTTTCAGGCTTTGCCGCAGGATGGGCGGATTATGTGGTAAAATGGGGTTGCCGATGGCTTAGCGTGCGTCGCGGATTTTCAAATTCACGCTGCGTGCTCAACCAGATTGCCTCGGCGCATCCGCGATGCGAGAGCCGATATTCTGCTTTCTCCGGGATGCCCAACCACAGGATCTGAACGCAGGAGGCCTTCATGAGTGAAGGGGATGATATTGCAATAGTGTCCGGGAGCGTTCGCTCTCTTGATGGTGGCGCCAACAGCGCAGCCGTTCAACAAAAACCGAACCTCCCGAAACCGATAGTTGCTTTTCATCGAACGGAACTCGATCAGATCCTCAGGCTGTACGGACGTATGGTTGCCAGCGGCGAGTGGCGTGATTACGCCATCGGCCACGGAACAGACAAGGCGATCTTTGCCATTTTCCGCCGTGCCAGCGAAATGCCGCTCTACCGTATTGAAAAAGACCCCAAGCTTGCCCGCAAACAAGGTGCCTACTGCGTTGTTGGCACCGGCGGCATGATCCTCAAACGCGGCCACGACCTAGCCAACGTGCTGAAGGTGCTTGAAAAGAAGAAGCACCTGCGCGTGGTGGAGTGAGTTGGCGGACGGTTGGTCCGCTACCGGATAGCTCTGGTGAGCATCTGTCGATTTTCAGAATGATGCTTTGCTGATGTGAAGCGCGAAAGGCGTGAAGCGATGGGGTGGTCTCGAATTGCGTTGCTTCTCCTTGTCCTTGTGGATGTTATGGGGCAAGGGCTGATTTTTCCGATCGTCAATAGCCTTGTGATGGTGCCTGGCAGCACCTTTGTTCCGCTTGGAGATTCTCTTGCAATCCGGGAGATTGATTTCAGCCTCTTGACTGGAGCGTTCTACATCAGCTGGTTTTTTGGTGGTGCCTATATCTCCAAGCTTTCAGATTATATCGGGCGTAAGAAGGCCATTCTTATTTGTCTGTTTGGTGCCTTGTTCGGATATGGGCTGGCAGTTGTTGCGCTGCTTTGGTCAAATCTGGCTTTGCTGGTGCTTGCGCGTGCAATTACCGGGTTCGCTGCAGGCAATCAGCCAATCGCACAAGCTGCTCTTGTTGATCTCAGCTGTACGGGCGCAGAAAGAAACCGGAATATGGGGTATGTGACAGCAGCCATTGCCATTGGCCTGATTGTGGGGCCGTTATTTGCGGGAGTGCTCAGTGATCCCTCCATCATGGGCAGTTATGCTTCGCTTGAACTGCCTTTTTATGCAGCGCTGGTGCTGATCCTGATCAACATTGTCTTGATCATTATTTTCTTTGAGGAAACGAACCAGACACGCCGCAAGATAGATTTTGGCCTGTCAGAGGTTTTTCTCGTTCTTTGGCGGGCACATTCAAGGCCTACAATTTTGAAACTGTGCGCTGTTTTCCTCTTTATAGAGGTCGGGCTGAGCGCCTTTTATATTTATCTCAATAACTACATGGTGTTGCGCTTTGGGTTCGATACGCTTCAAAACAGCATTCTCCTGATCATTTTTGGATCGGTTCTGGCTCTTGTAAGTGCGCTTCTGGTGGGGCCAATATCCCAACGATTTTCTAAGGTGGCGACGATTGCTGTGAGTGTGACTGTGATGGGAGTTGGGCTCCTGGCCTTTACTGTGAATGATGTGGCCTGGCTCTCTTATCTCCTGACAGTGCCAATTGTAGCGGCCTTTGCGCTTACCCTGCCTCTCATGTTTTCCTTGTTTTCTGCTGCTGTTGATGAGAGCGAACAAGGCTGGATCATGGGGATCACCATATCGAGCTCGACGGGAGGTCAGTTCCTGCTTGCTATTGCTGGTGCCTCTTTAATGACCGCTAACATTCATGGCGTGTTTATCGCGGGCATCGTCTGCTTTGCCATTGCGTTGGGGCTTATTTTCGTTCTGTGGCGCCAACCGGATATTCGAGCTTTGGATTAGGGATAGATGTTGGAATGGATTGAGAGGGAGGCGAGGACTGTGATGAGGATGGGGGAGACGGACAGTCTGAGAAACTGCCCGTCGTGGGTTGAATTCGTCTCTTAAGAGACTTGCTCCAGGGCTTCTGAGAAGGCCTGCCAAAGTTCCTCTACCGGCTCGCATCCCACGGATAAGCGGATGAAGGCGGGATCTACTGCGTCTCCCCAGCGGGCGCGGCGTTCTGCCGAGCTGTGAACGCCGCCAAATGAGGTGGCAGGGCGCAAGAGGGTGCATGAATTGATGAACTGTTCAGCCTGGGCTTCTGTTTCAAGCGTGAGGGATATCAAGAATCCAAACCGTGTTTGCTGCGCTTTGGCCAATGCGTGGGCTGGGTCCGTTTCCAAACCAGGGAAACGAATAGACTTTACGGCTGGATGATTTGCAAGACGCTCTGCGAGCAGGGCTGCAGACGTACACATTCGATCATAGCGCACATCCAGCGTTTCGAGGCCTCGATGCAACAGCCATGCTTCTTGCGGGCCGGGGATGCAGCCGGAAAACTTTCGCCACTCTTCAACAGCCTTTAGGATCTCAGCGTTTCGGCTGGCGACATGACCCATCAGGGCGTCGGAATGGCCTGCCATGGATTTGGTATCTGAGGAGACGACGAGGTCTACACCAAAATCTAATGGACGCTGACCAAGCGGTGTCAGGGTTGTGTTGTCGCAGATTGTGATGCCACCCGCAGCCTGCACAGCAGAGGCTATTGCCCTCATATCCAGTAGATCGAGGCCGGGATTTGAAGGCGTTTCCAGAAACACAACGTTGAAACCATCAAAGCCGCCTGTGGTAAACTCAGCGGTGTCGCGCTCAACGACTTCAACGCCGAACTTAGCCAGAAACTGGCTGGAGAGGATGCGGGTTACATAATACCCATCTGCCGGGACCAGTAGCCGATCTCCTGCTTTGAGCGTTGCGAAGAGGGCTGCTGAAATTGCCGCCATTCCAGAAGGAAAACATAGGCAAGGTGCTGCTTCGAGATGAGCGAGCGCATGTTCAAGCTGGGTCCATGTCGGGTTGCTGACACGACCATAATTTGGGAAGTCCTCCGGTAATCCTGGAAGATGGTACATTGAGCTTTGTACCAGAGGTAACGCAATCGGCTCACCCTTAGACAGGTTCTGACCACGTAGATGCAGGAACTCGCCCATGTTTGGTGAAGTGCGTTGTGTCATGCGGAATCTCCCATTGGATCGTATCAGCGCGCGCTCCGCACCGAGATGTTGTTTATGCTGGCCTTTATGAGGGGGGCTCAACGGTCATTACAGTGATGGTAATGTACGCGTAACGGAGATGTCTATCTTCCTATCAAATAGGAGAAAGTATCCTTTTGATGAGCGGCGCATTTTCAGCTTAACACATTACTTTTTGCATTAGAGGGCTCGCTTAAACACGAGGTGCTGAACGTTATGCCAAAGCGTTTTGCAGCCGTGTTGTGGCGATCAGTTTGGGCAGACGCCAGATGATTGGGAGGGAGATGAGGACTGCGATGAGGATGTAGTAGACGGGGGCGTAGTCCTTGCCGGTCTGGGTTACCAGATATGTGGCGACGATTGGGGTGGTGCCGCCGAAGAGGGCCATGCTTAGATTGTATCCGAGCGCGACAACGCTGCAGCGCAGATGGTCCGGTGCCATTAGGGTGAGGGCTGTGATGGAGAGTGCCCACCCGACTGTGCTTGTTAAGGTGAGACCGAACTGTCCAAGAAAAACGGATGTGATGTCCTCCTGGAGCATAAGCCACCAGCAAGGGCCCGCGAGGATGAAGGTTGCCAAAGCCCCTGCGAGAAAAGCTGGCCGCAACCCAAACCGGTCCGCAGCTAGTCCGCAAACCGGAATAAACAGAGCCATAACAATCAGGTTGAGTGTTGTGACATTGAGAGCCGTGGATGCGCCAAAACCTGGCTCTGCACTTAAATATGAGACCGCATAGACGTAAATTACAAAGTAAATCACAGCGGTTGGAATGAGCAGCAAAATCATTTGCCCGATCAAACCAGAATGATCCCGCAGGCTTTGCCAGACAGGTGATGAGTTATCTGCCGGGTCTTCGTCCAGCACTGTATCGGTGATGTTTCGCCTGATGACTGCGCTGAAGATTGCGACCAGCGTGCCGAAACCGAAAGCCAGACGCCATCCCCAATCCGCCATCTGTTCAGCTGAAAGAAGGAGGCTGATACCGGCTGGAACAGCCGAGCCGACGAGGCAGCCGGATATCATGGCGCATGCAATCCATGCTCCCGTTAATGCCCGGCGTTCCGGCTCTGCTTGCTCCACCAGGAGGACACCGGAGGCGGTGTATTCTCCGGCGACAGCAATACCCTGAATGATCCGTACCAGAACCAGAAGTATGGCTGCGGCGATCCCAATCTGACCATATGTGGGTAGCAGGGCAATCGCGAGAGAGCCTCCGCCCATCAAGAGGACGGAGATCATCATGGCGGCCTTGCGGCCCACACGATCTCCAATATGACCAAAGATTACACTGCCGATAGGGCGCGCTGCATAGCCGACAGCCAGCACGGCGAATGCAGAAAGCAGTGAAGCCACTCTGTTTTCTAACGGGAAAAATTGGGTGGCAATTGTTGCCGTGAGAAAGCTGTAAACGGTGAAGTCATACCATTCCAGAACGTTTCCACTCGTCGCAGCGATGATTGAACGTGGTGTTAGCCTCGTTTGCGATCTGGACATTCAGCCACCCTTTGTTCCGAGAGCTCGAGGCCTTGAAGTGCGAGCACGTTACAAAGCAATGATTAGCAGCATTCCCTTACGGAAAAGGTATCGTGGATGGTTGCCTGCCTTACTTCGCCAGCATGGGGTAGGTGAAGAAGAGGATGTGGGTGAGGTTGACGAGGAAGTGGACGCCTATGGCAGCTTCTACACGCCCTGATTTCCAGAAGGTGGCGCCGTAGAACAGCCCGGCGACGAAGGCAAAGGCTGCATAAGGCAGGCCTCCATCCAGATGGTAGTAGGCGAAGTGGAGTGAGGAGATCACGAGTGCCGCGGTGCCTGCCCAAAAACTGCGCCCAAGCTTTTCCATCAGCTGGCCCATGATGAACTGGCGAAAGAAGACCTCTTCTGCCACACAGGTGAACAGCAGGTTTGCAAAGATCCAGATTGGTAAGAAGGGCACCAGTTTCGGGTCGAACACCACCAGCCCTGCGGTGTAGGTTGCGCCGATCAACACTGCTGCTGCCGGGATGAAGAACAGCAGTGTTATACGCAGGCTGCGGAGCCAGTCTTTGGCTGTGCGGATACGGGGTGCTGCAAAGAGAAACAGCAGGAAGCCCAGAGCTGCCTTATCGAAATTGAGGTAGAGCGAGTATGGCACGGCATCCGGGCTGGTTTTTGCACCAGACAGGACCTGAAGATTGTGAAAGCCGGGAGCTTCATGCGTCATCACCAGATGCCCTGCCAGCAACAGCAGACCAACCATCACATAATAGAGCCAGACAGGGTGCTTTTGCTGGAAGAGGACAGCACAGACCACAGCCCAGCTGAGAACGAGCAGGAGCCCGGTTGCATTCAGTACGCCTGCGGTGACTGCAAGGACCAGCGAGAGTGCGAATAAGGTGAGCGGCACCCATCGCTGTGTGATGAGCGGGACGCTTGCAATAGCTAACCCGAGACTAAGATAGGCACTCAATGAAAGCGGCATGATGAAACTTTGTGGGTGTCGCAATGGGCGGAAAAATGAACTCTCTGAAACTGTGAGGTAAAGCTGCCGCTAAGTCAAATGTGCAATGGTTGGGTTGCGTGGAAGGAAGCATCGCCCGGCCTGAACTCAGCGGCCAGATACCGGGGGATGCGCGTTTAAATGCTCTGGAAAATAATCAGGGAGTTAAACCAGAATTTCCTCTTTCAGGCTGCTCACGAAACCAACGGTGTCGTTGAACTCAGCTTCTGGCAGGCTGAAAGCTTCCAGAGTGGCTTTCAGGTGGGCTAAAAATACGTCCCAATCTGCTTCGGTGATGCCCATGCCAGTGTGTGTGATCACCATGTCGCGGCCTGTGTAGTACAAAGGTCCGCCCGCGCTGTTTGCCAGATAATCAATCAGGAGCTGCTTTTCTCTGGCGATCCCATCATCACCGCGGTTCTGCCAGAAGCGTCCAAGCAGCTCATCGCTCTGTAGGCGTGGGAGGAGATTATTGACGACTGCAGAGATCGCGTCATAGCCGCCGAGGCGTTCGTATAAAGTTTTTTCGCTCATAATTCAGACCTTTTGTCCTAGGGGGTTAAAGGGCTGAGGCTAAACAGCATTTAGGTAAATCTACTTCATGAATGTTAAGTCTGCATATTTCATGGATGAACAGGCTGAGGTCACTCATTTTGTTAGAGTGGATAGTGTTAACCTGTTGAAATTGATAATATTTTGTGTGTGAGAGAAGGGTATTTTGAGGTGATATGAGCACCAATTTAGAAACAGTGGGCTCTTCACGGTATTTCACAGTGTTTTGAGATTTTGGGATTGATTACAATGAGGTAGCTTTGTTGCCATCCTCATACGTGGTTGCTAGGCACTTTGATGTGATCGCTTTTATGATCATAATGATATTGACCATGTAAACCGAGAGAACTCCTATGATCCGTTTTGTTGCATTGCTCGTTTCGCACACCATAGTGCTTGTTGTTGGCTTTGCGCTTGGGATCTACTTCCTGCCTATCCTGACTGCACCGGATTCTCCTGAGACCGCCGTACTGGAGCAGAAAGCTCAGAACGCGCAATATTCTGCGGAGTTTAACCGCGACCTGCGTGGCAGTGACTTCCTGCATTGGGGTGAGGGCAAGGTGAGTATCTCTCCAGAGATGATCGTTCATCAGGGGCGTCTTGCACCGGGGCCGGATTACAAGGTTTATCTGGTCTCTGAGTTCGTTGAGCATGAAGATGAGTTCCTGCCAATCAAGGACAACTCTGTGCTGATTGGTGATGTCAAAACCTTCGACGGCTTCCTGCTGAATGTGCCTGAGGGCGTTGATATTGAGACCTACAACACCGTGCTGGTGTGGTGCGAAACCTTTGGTGAGTTTATTTCTGCTGCGAAGTATCGGTGATCGGCTGCTCGAAGTTTATGTGCCCGAGTGGCAGATAAACCTTGCGCACTTGGGGCAGACGGGTAGACGTTAGGAAACGCCCTTCAAATCCCTTTAGGTAAGTGCTGCTGCTCATGACCCTCGCGCAAGATATTGTTGCCTCGCCACATGATGTTCTGAAAAAAGTATTTGGCTATGACGCGTTTCGCGGCAATCAACAGGTTGTGATTGATAGCGTAATGGCTGGTGAGAGCTGCTGTGTTCTTATGCCGACAGGGGCCGGTAAGTCGCTGTGCTATCAGTTGCCTGCCTTGTGCCGCCGTGGGGTGGGTGTTGTCGTTTCTCCGCTGATTGCGCTGATGCAGGACCAAATTGCGACGCTGCGCGAGCTTGGGGTGCGGGCGACGTCCATCAACTCAGCGCTTTCTCGTGAGGACATTCAGACCGCTTATCGGGATTTACGGGCTGGCGAGCTGGATCTGCTTTATGTGGCGCCGGAACGGTTGGTGCGGCCTGAGTTTGTTGGTTTGCTGGAAGAACTGAACCAGCGCGGATTGATTGCGCTGCTGGCGATTGATGAAGCGCACTGTATCAGCCAGTGGGGCCATGATTTCCGCCCTGAGTATCGTGAACTGACCAATGTGCGGGCGAAGCTTGAGGGTGTGCCTTGTCTGGCAGTGACAGCAACGGCGGATGAACCGACGCGGAAGGATATTCAAGAGCGTCTTGATCTGCCGCGCCTGATTTCCTCCGGGTTTGACCGGCCTAACATCACCTACACCGTGGGCATCAAGAGTAATCCGAAGCAGCAGTTGCGACGTTTCCTGAAGGATCGGCCAGCTGGCGAGAGTGGCATCATTTACTGCCTGTCGCGCAAGAAGGTGGAGGAGACGGCTGCTTGGCTGGTTGATGAGGGCTTTGATGCGCTGCCTTATCATGCGGGCTTTGATAGTTCCGTGCGCGAGGCCAATCAGGATCGCTTCATCAAAGAAGAAGGCATGATCATGGTTGCCACGGTCGCGTTTGGTATGGGCATTGATAAGCCCAACGTGCGGTTTGTGGCGCATCTGGACCTTCCCAAGAACATTGAGGCTTATTATCAGGAGACGGGCCGCGCTGGGCGTGATGGCCTGCCGTCTGAGGCGTGGCTGGTCTATGGCATGCAGGATGTTGTGTTCCTGAACCAGATGATTGACCGCAGTGAAGCGCCAGAGAGCCAGAAGCAGATTGAACGGCAGAAGCTGCGATCTTTCCTGGCATACTGTGAGACGGCGACCTGCCGGCGCTCTGTTCTGCTGCGCTACTTTGGTGATGAGTGTGAGCCTTGTGGCAATTGCGATACCTGTTTGAACCCGCCGAAGACTATGGATGGCACTATTGCCGCGCAGAAGCTGTTGTCCTGCATTTTGCGCACTGGGCAGAGCTTTGGCGCGAACTATGTGATTGATGTTCTGCTTGGCAATGCGAGTGAACGGATCATCTCACGTGGACATGACCAGCTGTCGACGTTCAACATTGGCGGTGAGTTCGACAAGATCAAGTGGAATGCCATTGCGCGGCAACTGCTAGCTGCTGGCCTGATCTATGCTGATCATGAGGCGCATGGGGCTTTGAAGATGACAGCGCTGGGCATGGAGTTCTTGAAGGAACGCCGGACCATTGAGCTGAAAGTGGATCAGCTTGCCAACTCAGCCAAGATGGAGCGGCGGGCGAAAGCACCGGCAAAGGCTCAGATTGAAGACATTGCGGATCAGGAGCTGTTCGAGAAACTTCGGGCACGGCGGATGGAGTTGGCGCGAGAGCGGAATGTGCCTCCTTATGTGATCTTCAATGATAAGACCCTGATTGAAATGGCAGTAGAACGCCCGCAGCGGTTGGAAGAGATGCTGGAGATTTCCGGTGTCGGAGAATCCAAACTGGAACGCTTTGGTCCAGACTTCCTGGAGATCATTCGTGACTAGAAAAATCAAACCCCGCTAACTTGGATGTTAGCAGGGTCTGATTTGCATGAGTTGTTGGTTTTATGATGTTTTTTAGGATCAAAAGATCAGCGAATACAGTACGCCTGCGCTGACGGCCATTCCGAGGATGACGACGAGGAAAGCGGCGATCATCTGGTTTTTGAAGAGGGATTTGAGCAAGATTACCTCTGTCAGGCTGGCGCCTGCGCTGCCGATGATGAGGGCCATGATTGCGCCTAGTCCCATGCCTTTGCCTGCCAATGCTGCAGCGAGGGGGATGACGGCTTCTGCTCTGATGTAGAGCGGGATGCCGATGACAGCGGCCACAGGGATTGCGAGTGGGTTGTCTTCACCTGCCCAAGAGGACACCAGATCTGTTGGCATGAAGCCATAGATCACTGAGCCGATGGCAATGCCGCCGATCAGGTATGGCAGGACCTTCTTGAAGTCTACCCATGTTGATTTCCATACCCTTGCCCATTTGCTTTGAACTGGCGCACTGCCGCCACAGCTGCTTCCGCATGAAGAGGTGGATGGGGCTGCGTATGCTTCTGGTTTCACGAATTTTTCGAAGCCGAGTTTCTCAAGCGTGTAGCCTGCGATGATGGAGACTGCCAATGCGATGGCGAAGTAGAACACTGTAACTTCCAGACCGAAGGTCACCGCGAACAGGCCGATGATAATCGGGTTCAGCAGTGGGCTGGCAAACAGGAACACCATCATGGTGCCAAAGCCGGCTTGTGCTCTGAGCAGACCTTTGAGGAAAGGGATGGTTGAACAGGAGCAGAATGGGGTGATGACACCCAGCGCTGCTGCTGTGACATAGCCTTTGCCGTTCTGGCTGCTGAGGATCTTCTGCACGCGGCTTGGCGGAATGTATTCCTGCAAGATGCCGACGAAGTAGCTGATTGCCAGAAAGAGGATTGTCAGTTCCACAGCAAGGAATGCGAACATTTCCAGGCTGCTTATGAGCATTTCAGAGGACAGTGACATTGGGTGTGATCCTTATTACGATATTTCCGGATTTGTCGAAATAATAGAATAATAGGTTTTCATGTCAAGATATTTCTAGTAATATCGAAATATAAGAAATTCTGGTGAATGAGATGGATATCGAGAAAACCGCTAAGGCCTTGAAAGAACTTGGACATGTAACGCGTCTTGCAATTTACAAACGGCTTGTAAAAGCTGGCTATAAAGGCCTCGCCGTGGGCACATTGCAGGAAGAACTGGAGATTCCAGGCTCCACACTGTCGCATCATCTGTCTGGTTTGGCCTCTGCAGGCTTGATCAAACAGCGGCGAGAGGGGCGGGTGCTTTACTGTGTTGCTCAGTTTGAGCAGCTGGATGAGGTCCTGCAGTTTTTACGTGCTGAGTGCTGTATCGATGACAAGTTCTATACGGACGACAATGACTTCAAAGAGCTGAAGCGTGGTTGATCTGTGAAAGAGGCTTTGTTGAGTTTCTCTGACTTGATGGTCGGCACCGAGGAGTTACAGTATCTGCATTTCACAATTACAGGTATTTGAAGTGGTTGATCAGAATGAGTTTGTGCAAGCTGTGGCAGAGAGCTCCAGCTTGCAGGAAGCGGCGCAGAAAGCTGGTGCGTTGTTCTCCAAGTTTCCCGGATACAAGCTGTTTACGCTTACGGTGACGCATCCTGACGGGAGCCATGTGGTACGATTGTTTTCCAGCGCGGAAGGCTCTTATGGTACCTCCGGCACCAAGCCGGTTGAAAAAGAAGGTGGCTGGTATGAGCGCGTGCTTGTGCAGCAGAAGCCGTTTCTTGGCTACACCATCGAAGATGTGAAAGACTACTTTCCTGACCATGAGAAGATTGCTGCCATGGGGCTGGGGGCAACTCTGAATTTGCCAGTGGTGGCATCTGGCGAGGTGATTGGCACGGTGAACCTGCTGGACGCGGACCATGCTTACACTGAAGCAGATGCGGAGAAGAGCTTTGCGTTGTCGCAGGCATTGGCGCCGCTCTTTAAGAAAGCGCGGGAAGAGCTGACTGCCGTTTGATTTCAATTCATCTGTTTTCGCTTAGTGGGCCTTTACCTTAAGGCCCGAAACCTTCCATTTTTACCGAGTTTCTCCCGATTTGTTTCTCTCAGGGTAACCATGAATGGGGCATGAAAGATGCTCCATTTCGTCCGCGTTCTGCGCTGGCACCATGCAACCCCTGAGAGACGAGCGGTACAAGCTATGGCTTCTGGTGGCGAACATGAGCAATTCGCTGGGCACCTTCCTATCTTCATCACTGCACCGGGCAGTACAGATGTTTTGATGGTGGTTACCATCTTCATTGCCATTGGTGCGGTGTTGCTGGCGGGTGTCTTTTACTTCTCCTTGCATGCTTTGCCAGAGAAGATGGCGCACAAATATGGGCGGTCGCACATGCAGATCGTGGCCATATTGGCGGTCCTCGCGCTGTTCACGCACAACAACTATTTTTGGATTGCAGCGTTGTTGCTGGCTGCGATTAACCTGCCGGATTATGAGACGCCGCTTAATACAATCGCCCAAACCTTGCGTAAGACGATAAAGGGGAAGAAACAGAATGATTGAGTTTCTTCTTTGTTCGCTTGTGACGATCCTGCCGGACTATCTGTTTCGTCGCTACAAGCAGGGTAAGCGATTTGGGCATGAGATTACGTTTTTTACGGTTTGGTACGAGTTGCGCTGGGGAATTACATCTGCGTTGATGCTGACCATTGCGCTGATTACTCTGGTGTTCTTCTACCACCCGACGACTTCCAACGTTCTGTCGCTTTACCGTACTGTTTCCATCCTGCCGGAAACCGCAGGGCGCGTGGATTTGGTGGTGGTGGAGAACAACGAGCATGTGAAGGCCGGACAGCTGCTGTTTACGCTAGATTCTTCCACTGAGAAGGCGCAGGTGGATACGGCGCAGAGTGAGGTGGATGAGATTGATGCTGAGATCCAGCTGGCAAATTCTGAGCTGATCAGTGCGGAAGCTATGATCTCTCAGGCGCAGGGTGCTTATAATCAGGCCGTCAGCGAGCTGGAGCGGACACTGGATTTGCAGCGACGCAATTCTGATGTGGTGACGCAGAAAGAAATTGATACGCGCGAAAATCAGGTGGTTGTGCGGAAAGGGCAGCTGGATGCAGCTGTTGCGAACCGGGATATCGTGCAGACGAAGATCAGTGTTTCCCTACCTGCACGGCGGACCAGTGCGATTGCGCGGCTGCATCAGGCGGAGTCTGCCTACAATAAGAAGTTCGTTTATGCTGGCGTTGATGGTGTGATCACGCAGTTCATTCTTCAGCCGGGTGATATTGTAAGCCCGATCCTGCGTCCTGCAGGTATTCTCGTGCCTTCTACGACTGGGTATGGGCGGTTTCAGGCGGGCTTTGGGCAGATTACTGCTTCTGTGATCAAGGTTGGTATGGCGGCAGAGATTACCTGCGCCTCGCGTCCGTTTGAGGTTATTCCGATGGTTGTGGTGGACACGCAGGACTTTATCTCCTCGGGTCAATTCCGTCCGACGGATCAGCTGGTGGATGCGCAGGATGTTGCGCGTCCGGGAACCTTGCTGGTGATCATGGAGCCGCTTTATCCCGGTGATACGAATGGTATTCCTCCCGGCAGCAAGTGCATTGCCAATGCCTACAGCAATTATGGTGAGCAGATTGCTGCGGGTGAGTTTGGGTTCTGGGGTGGCCTTTACTATCACATGGTGGATGCGACCTCGATCATGCATGCATTGATCTTGCGGTTCCAGGCGTTGGCCTTCCCAGTTAAGGTGCTGGTGCTATCCGGTCATTAGAGCATGTGGGGCGCTATTTTCGAGCGCCCACAAAGATGCCGGTGAGTACCATGCCGACCAGGCCTATGACGGTGGTTGCAGTGCTGCCAACGAGGAATTCCAGCACGCTGTCGGCCAGATTGAACGAGTTGCCATAGACGTTCTTGAAGCCTGCCAGCACGAGAATGAGGGCCACTGTGCCGCAATACACGCACATGAACCAGTAGGCTTTGCCTGCGTAGGGTTTGATGAGGGCGTCCAGCTCCTGCTTGGTCGCGAGCCGTGACTTGAGCTCCATCAGCTCGTTCTGAAGCAGGGTGTTGTCGTCAGACAGAGCCTGACGGTCTTTCAGCAGCTGCTCGAACCCGATCTTGGCGGGAGGATCCACCTCAATAGGCAGCTTGGAGACTGCTGCGTCGATGTCATCGACGGTGAGCGGTTTTTCGAGTGTTTCATCGAATACATCATTAGGCGGCATTGATCCGACCCGCTGTTTGTATGGACTGCTCTTCTTCTGCATGAGAGCGGCCCGCTAAGGCGAGTTTGATGTAATATTGCCGGGTGCGTTCTGTATCAATTTCTGCGTTTCTCCCTTTTTCAAAGTAGGCATGAGCCCACGGAGAGTTCGCTTGATGGGTGAGATCTGACAGTTGTTGTGGTGTGTAGTTGCGGTACTTCTTCCAAACGTGATCGATGATGTCCTGCTCGCTGCCGCTGACCCGACCCGTAACGATCTGACCGGTGACGGGATCAGCGATTTCACAATTGGGGCCTTTGTGCCCGCCTTCCTTTATGAAATCCCATATCTGCCGAAACACTGGGCCATTTTTCCAAGCTTGTGGAGCTGAGTTCACCAATGGCTCACCATTGATAGCAAGGTTCCACCCGTTTGCGATGGCAACGAGCTTTTGAATGTACATCTGAGATGGGTATTCAGAGCTGCCTCGGCGTCTCAGAAATTCATTGGCGATGGCACAAGGCGAGTGTCTTGGCATTTTTTGCCCCTACAAATGCTGTTGGAACAAGCAGAAAATTGCTTAGAAAAACATATGGTACGCTACGTTAAGAAAATAAAACCTCTTATTGATCTTGGCTAGTGAAATTTGGTTGTACCCCTGAAAACTAAGCGGTTACGTTGTGGTTATCTGTGCGTGTTGGATGCATTTAACTGGCTATAAATCAGGGAATACAGCTTTTACGACTGCGGATTGTAGCTGGTTATGTTTCCAGAGATTTGAGTCGGCGTACCAGCGCTTATTCGGGAATGTGGAGTTGTAAACGTTGTTTCGTTTCTCTCTGGCCCGATTGATTATGTAGCTAAATGGTGACTGCAAAACATAGGCAATTACTGCAGGTATCAGTAAAACTGGCAGGTAGATGGCGGCAGCGATGGTGGCGATGACAGCCACAATGCTTGCGCTCATATGGTAGCGTTCGGCCTTCGTTGGGTTGGTTTTGTGAAAATCTCTGAACTGAAAAACCTTGCGTTCATACCAATGGAACAGTGAGAGCGGTCTGTACATTTGGTGTCCTGCAGTCTGGGTATGTTTCTGATGCCAGCTTGAAGCCTATATCTGCAGTGTCACTTGGCCAAGAAAAAAGCCCGGGGCGGGTGCCTCGGGCTTTTTCTGATTTGCACGCCTGATGGCTGCTGCGATTACTCGCGGTTGCCGAACAGGGACAGAAGCATCATGAACAGGTTGATGAAGTCCAGGTACAGACGCAGCGCGCCCATAATGGCTTTCTTGCCTGCTACTTCGCTGTCATCAACAGCTGCATACATTTCCTTGATCTGCTGGGTGTCGTAGGCGGTGAGGCCTGCGAATACCAGAACGCCAACCACGGAGATTGCGAACTGCAGAGCAGAAGACGCAAGGAAGAGGTTGACCACAGACGCGATGATGATGCCGATCAGGCCCATGAACAAGAAGGAACCCCAAGCGGAGAGGTCTTTCTTGGTGGTGTAGCCGAACAGGCTCAGCGCGCCAAAGGAAGCTGCAGAGATGAAGAATACACGAGCAATGGAGTTGCCGGTGTAAACGATGAAGATCGATGAGAGAGAAACACCCATCAATGCTGCAAATGCCCAGAAGGTCATTTGTGCGGCGGATGCGCTCATTTTATTGATCCGTGCGCTCAGGAAGAACACGAAACCAAGTGGAGCAAGCATAACAACCCACTTCAGCGGGCTACCATACAGTGCAACACCAAGGCTGGTGAGCAAAGTATTACCCATCTGAGCTGCTGCCATAGATGGATCAGTCGTCGTCGCCATCATTGAGGTGAGCAGTGCGAGCACACCGGTGATTGCAACACCGACTGCCATGTAGTTGTAAACGCGAAGCATGTAGGCGCGCAGACCAGCGTCAAATGCGGCTGCATTGGCATGAGAGCCAGCCATTCCATACCGCGTAGAATTATTGCGGTCGAAGGTCGCCATGTGGATCCTCTCTCTTGTTAAACACGTATTCGCTGTTGGGCATACCGAACAGCACGGGTGATTGACCCGAGTTACATATCAGCAAATATGGTGGGAAAAAGGGCGTAAGACAAGAGTGCACCCTGCCGATTTTTGTAAAATCGCCCCTTAAAGC
This sequence comes from Pseudovibrio sp. Ad26, assembly GCF_001623285.1. NCBI lineage: Bacteria > Pseudomonadati > Pseudomonadota > Alphaproteobacteria > Hyphomicrobiales > Stappiaceae > Pseudovibrio > Pseudovibrio sp. Ad26. Next base: position 46,694 of record NZ_LMCE01000001.1, on the reverse strand, counting down.
AAGGTCTTTTGGTATAAACTTGGTAAAACCGGACCCTATTATTAACCAGTTGTAATGTTGCTGGCGGTCCAAGACCTTAGCCGGAAAATAGAAGAGTTGGTCTGTTAACTCATAATTCTGAGAGATGTGGACTGCATCTGCGTCGATCAACGTTTTTTTACTTGATGCAGTCCACGGAGTTTTACAGATTTCGTAAAACGGGTGCAGGTTTTTCTCCCAACACTCTCCAGGTACCCAGCAAACCGAAGCCTACTGTGAAAATGAGAGCACCGATGATGGCGGTGATGGCCGTTACGGGCAGGAGGGTGAAGCTGCCGTCCATCACACCTGTGATGATGAAGTAGGCCGCCAGTGAGCCTGTAAACAGAGCGAAGACTGCGGTGGTTCCACCAAGGATCAGGTATTCTATAATGTATGCCTTGATGAGGCGTCCGCGTGTGGCGCCCAGTGTTTTCAAGATCACTGCATCGTAAATGCGGCTTTGATGGCCTGCTGCCAATGCACCTGCCAGAACCAGCACACTTGCGAGGAGCGTGATGGAGGAAGCTCCACGGATGGCCCATGCCAGCTGACCGACAAGGTCATTTACCTGTGCGATGGCATCTTTCACTCTGATTGAGGTGATGGTTGGGAAGGCTTGTGTGACCTCCTTCAGCAGATCAAGCTCTTGCTGCAAAGTTGCTTCGCCCGGCCAGCCTACGGTTGCCAGATGGGTATGAGGTGCGCCTGCGAAAGTGTTTGGTGAGAAAATCATTACGAAGTTGATGGACATGCTTTCCCAGTCCACCGTGCGGAAGTTTGCAATTTTCGCAGAGATCTGGCGTCCAAGCACATTGACGGTGATCTTATCACCGACACTCAGGCCCAATTCGCGGGCGTTGTCGTCAGAGAAGGAGACGAGTGGCTCGCCAGTGTAATCCTTTGGCCACCATTTGCCTGCTGTTACGACGGAGTTTTCTGGCAGAGTTTCGGAATATGTGATGCCGCGGTCACCACGCAAGATCCACTCCGCTTCTGGTGGAGCGGGATAGTCTGAGGAGGGGATGCCTTTCAGCTCGACGATGTTTCCGCGTAGCATTGGGACTGCGTTGAACTCTGTGCCTGCTGCTTTTTCAGTGACGAGAGCTTCGAAGGCGTCTTTTTCGTGGTTTTGAATATCCACGAAGAAGAAGCTTGGAGCCTGTTCCTGAGCGGCCTGATTGAGCTCACGGCGTAGATTGCCATCAATCAGTGCCAAAGCAACCAGCAGTGACAAGCCGAGGCCGAGTGACAGCACGACGGATGGTGTCAGTGCGCCGGGGCGGTAGATGTTGGTGATCGCCAGACGCAGCTCTGTGGAGCGGACTGTTGGCACCTTCCGCGCTGCGGCCATTATGAGGCGGGCAACGACGAGCAAGAGCAAGTATGTGCCGGTACATGCGCCGATGAAGATGATTGCGATGGTTTTGTCGTAAGCCATGACAAGGGCAAGGCCAGCCAGCAGAACCAGCGTTACCGCAGCACCTGCGATATACAGCGGCTTTGGATAGCGGCTGCGGGTGCTAACTTCATCCCGGAACAGTACGGTTGGTGCGATATCGTGTGCTCTGCCAAGTGGCCACAAGGCAAAGGCGAGAGCGGTGAGATAGCCGTACGCCATGCCTAGCAGAAGCTGAAGCGGGTAGACCGCCTGAACAGCGTTGATTGGCAAAATGGATTGTAAGGCTGCCATGGCGACTAGTGGGATCAAGGCGCCCAGTGCCATGCCGATGATAATGCCGATAGTGGCGAGCACCATCATCTGAATGAGATAGACCTTGAAGACAAAGCCACCAGATGCGCCGAGGCATTTAAAGCTGGCAATGACTTCACGGCGGGTATCCATGTAGCTGCGCACAGCGTTGGCCACGCCAACACCGCCAACCACGAGGGACGTGATGCCGATGAGCGTGAGGAACTGGGCGAAGCGCTGGATGTTCCGTTGCAGGCTTGGAGCGGCTTCCAGCTTGGAGCGGATGCGCCAACCAGCATCAGGGAATTGACGGTTTGTCTGATCAATGGCTTGCTGGAGCTGATCTTCCGGCACGTTGTTGCCCATTCGAACGCGGTAGATATAGCGGATCAAAGAGCCTGGTTGGATCAGGCCAGTGTCTTGCAATGCTTCCTGAGAGATGAGGAGGCGCGGGCCGACTGTCATGCCTGAGGAGAGTTTGTCCGGTTCCAACTCAATTGTGTCGGCGATGCGGAACTCGGTTTTGCCGACGGCAATCTGGTCGCCAACTTCCAGACCAAGGCGTACCAGCAGGGCAACTTCAGCCACAGCATTACGCAGGCCCTCTGTTCTGCCGTTGATGGTCGCTTGTAGGTCCTTGCCAGAAGAGAGGTCGAAATCGCCGATCAACGGATAGGGATTATCAACCGCCTTCAGCTCAACCAGTGTCTGATTGCCTGCGGTGTCCGTACGGGCCATGGAGCGGAGGCTGGAGATTCTAGAGATGTCGCCCATGCTTTGCAGATGAGCAAGTTGGTCTGGAGTTGCTTCGCGGTGGATGAGAGAGAATGCGAGGTCGCCGCCAAGAATAGCCTGACCTTCCGCTGAGATCCCCTCTGTCAGCGCACGGGAGAAGGAGGCAACGCCAGCGATGGCAGCAACACCCAGTGCGATACAAGCGATGAAAACGTAAAACCCTCTAAGGCCGCCCCGCATTTCGCGCAGGGCAAAGCGGGCTGCAAGGCCAAAGCCGGGTTGGTAACCGTTTGAGTTGGGGTGGCTCATCGGGCGCGCACCTCATGCACTGCAGGTGTTTCTTCCTCAACGGTGCCGGAATGCACCCGGATCTTGCGTTGACAACGGTCTGCCAGAGACGGATCGTGGGTGACGAGAACCAGTGTGGTGTTCTTGCGCTCCTGCGCATTAAACATCAGCTCGATGATTTGCTCACCAGTAGTTTCGTCCAGATTGCCTGTTGGCTCATCTGCGATCAGAATTTCAGGGTTGGTGACGAGGGCACGGGCGACGGCAACGCGTTGCTGTTCACCGCCAGAAAGCTGGGTTGGGTAGTGATTGAGGCGGTGGCCAAGGCCGACGGCTTCCAGTTCTTCCTTCGCACGATCAAATGCTTTGAGGTCACCAGAAAGCTCAAGAGGTACAGCGACATTTTCCAGAGCGGTCATGTTTGGGACCAGGTGGAAGGACTGGAAAATGATGCCGACGTTCTGACCACGGAAACGGGCGAGTTGATCCTCGCTCATTGCGCCGAGTTCTTGCCCTGCAGCTTTGACGGTGCCTTTGTCTGCGCGTTCCAGACCTGCCATCACCATGAGCAAAGTAGATTTGCCTGAGCCGGATGGTCCAACGAGGCCAACGCTTTCGCCGGTGCTGATTGAAAGATCAATACCTTTGAGAATATGGGTGCGGCCTGCGCCATGGCCCAGGCTGAGGTGAACGCCGTTTAAGTCTAATGCGGGATTACCTGTCATTCTTCTACCTTGATGTGCAGGCGATGCAAATCTCTGAATTACATCTTATAATAAATTTGTTGGCGGCTCTTGTCGCAGCCGCACTTGGGAAGCATATGGGTAGGGTGGATTGCATCGTCCAGCTCGGTTTGAAAAAATCTAAGGTATTTGAATGTCTGGATCACGAAAAGTTGAAGCTAAATCTGGTGTGCTGCGTTTTTTCAGTGGTGCTGTCGTTGCGCTGGGCCTTGCATTCGCAGGTGCTTCAACCGGAATGGCGCAGGATGGAGCCGAGCCGGTGAAGCTGGTTGCCTTTGGCGATAGCCTGACGGCTGGTTATCAATTGCCACCTGAAGACGCCTTTCCTGTAAAGCTGGAGAAGGCTTTGCAAGAGCGGGGCTATAACATCACCGTGGTCAATGCTGGCGTATCTGGTGATACCAGCTCAGGTGGCCTTTCACGGCTCGACTGGTCTGTGGGCGATGACGTAGACGGAGTGATCCTTGAACTGGGTGCCAACGATGCGTTGCGCGGGCTGGATCCGTCAATAACGCGCAAAAACCTGGATGCAATGCTGGAACGGTTGGGATCTCGCGATATTCCGGTGCTGTTGGCTGGCATGATGGCACCGCCTAATCTGGGTGATCAGTATGGTCAGGAGTTCAACTCCATCTATGGTGATCTTGCGCAGAAGCATGATGCGTTGCTTTATCCGTTTTTTCTGGACGGTGTGGCAGCGGAACCTGAGCTAAACCTTGGTGATGGCATGCATCCAACGGGTAAAGGTGTTTCGATCATTGTCGAAAAAATTCTGCCTTCTGTTGAACTGCTCATCGAACAGGCTAAATCATAAGAGCTGATACTCTTCCTTTTCAGGCTGGAACGCAGAGTCTGCTTTAAAGTATTGACTTACTGCGCCTTCCTGTCGGAAAAACACATCCTACTTTTCGAAGATGTGCTTGGTATGCTTACCAGACCACTTCCTCTGCCGACCTCCATCCATGAGGCAGATTTAGCAAAACAGAATTCGGGGCATGATCCGTTGTCTTTGGACGAGGCTGGATCTTTGTCCTTTATGTCCAATTAGGGCGTGAGAATGAAAAGCAGCTTGGGGCTGCAAATGGGGAATACATGGAATTTCGTAAATTGGGGCGTACAGACCTCAACGTTTCCAGCATCTGTCTTGGTACGATGACATGGGGTGAACAAAATACCGAAGCTGAAGGCCATGCTCAAATGGATTATTCCTTAGAGCAGGGCATCAACTTCTTCGATACTGCAGAGCTTTATGCTGTGCCGCCGAAGCCAGAGACCAAAGGCCGTACTGAAGAAATTATCGGAACATGGTTCAAGAAATCCGGTAACCGCGACAAGGTTGTTCTGGCAACCAAGGTTGTTGGCCGTTCTGCTCAGGACTGGCATCGTGAAGATGGTTCCACAAGCCAGCTTTCTCGTGCGCAGATCATGGAAGCAGTGGATGCCAGCCTGAAGCGTTTGCAGACAGACTATATCGACCTTTACCAGTTGCATTGGCCAGATCGTAATGTGTCCGGCTTTGGTTCTGTCAGCACCATCTGGCAGGATGCGGACCCGGCAGAAGACGAAAATGCGATCCATGAGACTCTTGAAGTTATGCAGGAGCTCGTGAAAGCAGGCAAAATCCGTCATTTCGGTCTTTCCAACGAAAGCCCTTGGGGCACCATGAAATTTGTGCAGGAATCTGAAGCGCGTGGATTGCCACGGGTTCAGTCTATCCAGAATGCTTACTCTCTGGTGAACCGCTTGTTTGAAGTGGGTGGCGCCGAGATTGCACAGCGGGAGAATGTTGGTCTGCTGGCATACTCTTCTCTGGCACAGGGGTATCTGACTGGTAAGTACCGGAATGGTGCGTTGCCAGCTGGTGCGCGTAAAACACTGTTCAAGCGCCTTGGCCGTTATGAGAACCCGTTTGGTCAGAAAGCTATTGATGCGTATTGCGACCTGGCAGAAGAGCTGGGTGTTGATCCAGCAGTTATGGCGCTGTCGTTTGCTCATTCCCGTTCATTCGTGACCTCTGTGATCATTGGTGCGACGAATATGGAGCAGCTGGCGACAGATATTCGTGCGACAGACTTTGAGATGACTGACGAGGTTGTGGCACGGATTAACGATATCCATCTGCAGTACTCCAATCCATGCCCGTGATTGGCAGATAATTTGCTTTTGTCTGCAGAGACAGAATTGTGCCGGAGCCTTGTGTGGGCTTCGGCATTTTTTGTTTTAAGGGATGGAAAGAAAATCCCCAGATGTTCGTAGAGCTGTGATTTTCTGCTTGTACTCTGGCGTTAAACGTGAGCTAATTTATCATCTGCATTAGCGGAGGGTCCTGATATGCCTCGCCTTTTCACTGGCCTAGAGCTGCCTTCGGGCACAGGGATGATGTTGAGCCTTATGCGCGGAGGACTGCGCGGTGCTCGATGGATCGACCCAGAAAACTACCACATCACATTACGGTTTATAGGCGATATTGACGATCGCGTTGCTGACGAAGTTGCCTATGAGCTGGCACGGGTGAATCGTGCTCCGTTGACGATCAAGCTGACCGGGCTGGGATCGTTTGGGGGAGCCAAACCACATGCGCTTTGGGCACGTGTTGAGCCCACTCAGGAGCTGGCGGAGCTTCAGGCTGAGCAAGAACGCATCTTGCAGCGGCTCGGCCTGCAAGCCGCTCGGCGCAAATATACGCCGCATGTGACATTGGCTCGGTTGAGGGGAACATCCCCTGCAGAGTTGGCACATTGGCTCGAGATACGTGGTGAATTCTCAGCGCCTGCATTCACCGCTGGGCGGTTTGTGCTCTTCTCAGCAAAAGCGGCAGTGGGTGGCGGGCCGTATCTGGTGGAAGAAAGCTATCCGCTGGCTGCCTGACGTGATGGGTTGATTGGGAGAGAGGCGTACTGGTGCACGCGTTTCTACGAGTAGAACCGCTTAGGGCAGGTAGGAGGAGACGTTCTCCATTATCTGACTGCTCTGTCTCTCCAGCCGCCATGAGGTTTGGTGTACTAAGCCTGCTGCTGAGTGGGTTCCTGTCAGCAGATAGATGTCCTTGTTCAGGAAGGCGAGCAGTTCGTCCAGTTCCTGACGTGGGACATAACTGAGGACTCCGGTTACATGCGCGTAAGTCAATGAGGCTGGCTTAGCTGGAATTGTAGTATCGGCTGTTTTTACTCGATACCGGATCAGCTTTGATTTGGGTTCAAGCCGAACAAGCCTTGATTTTGCTTTTAGCGGTTTCAGAGCGGACTTTGCTGGATAGCGGATGAGTTTGCTATCGGCGGAAATTGGTTTCAATGCATTGTTAGAAGGTGCGCTGATTTGGGTGAGACCAGGACCAATGGCGCGGGTCTGCGTCAATGCCCATGTGCTGCCAGCTAATACCAGTGCTGAGCCCGCGATAAGACTTGCAAAAATAAGAGGCCGCAACATCGCGCTCTCCAGTTCAATATAAATTAAATAAAAATTTAACTAAAATGTACCGTGTAAATTGCATAATGCAACCGGAGATGGTGAATTTATTAGCGTAAAGTTAAAATCGATAATTTGGTGCGATTGTAAGTTAATTGAATTCAGCAAAAATAATTAGAAAAATTGTGAATGAACATGTTGCAGCCACAGTCATCAGAGAAATTGATCTAAGAAAAACAAAGGATAGAGGTCTGTTTATGGGAATGGATCGACTAATCGAGCAACAAATTCGCCGATCACAGATGAATGGTTCTATGGATCGCCTTGAAGGCGCGGGAAAACCTATTCCCAGAAGGTCCGGGACAAATTTCGCTCAAAGTGCACAAATGAGTGTGGTGAATGGAGCTGGTGGTAGCATTCAGGGAGAACTGAAACTGCGCCGTGAGATCTCCACATTGGAAGATCAGCTTAAAGCTGCGACCAAGACTGATGAGCGATTTGAAATAAGAAAGACGCTTATGGATAAGCGCCTTGAACTCTCAGTTTATGAAGAAGCGCGACGGAAATAGTCGCGCTTCCTGTTCTTTTCGGGAAAACGCTTTACAGCTCGGTTTCATCCAGCAAACGGCGTGCGATAACCTGCGCCTGAATTTCTGCTGCGCCCTCAAAGATTGAGAGAATACGTGCATCGCAGAGTACGCGAGAGATCGGGTATTCCTGTGCAAAGCCGTTGCCGCCATGGATCTGCAATGCGTTGTCTGCTGCAGCCCAGGCCACGCGTGCGCCCAGTAGTTTCGCCATGCCTGCTTCCAGATCACAACGTCGGCCACTGTCTTTCTCCCAAGCAGAGAAATAGGTGAGCTGGCGGGCGATCATGGTTTCGCAGGCGATGATGGCGAGTTTGTCGGATACGCGTGGGAAGTTGATCAGTGATTTGCCAAACTGGACACGCTCTTGCGCATAGCGCAGGCCGAGATCCAGAGCGCATTGAGCGACGCCGATTGCACGGGCGGCAGTTTGAATGCGGGCGGACTCGAAGGTTTGCATGAGTTGTTTGAAGCCCTGACCTTCCACCTGACCCAGCAGGTTCTCGTCTTTGACTTCAAAACCGTCAAACGCGATTTCGTATTCCTTCATTCCGCGATAGCCGAGAACTTCAATCTCGCCACCTGACATGCCTTCAGCCGGGAATGGGTCTTCATCTGTTCCGCGAGGCTTTTCCGCGATGAACATGGACAGGCCTTTGTAACCAGGCTCTTCCGGCTTGGTGCGGGTGAGCAAGGTCATGATGTCGGCACGGACCGGGTGGGTGATCCATGTTTTGTTGCCGGAGACCTTCCATGTGTCGCCGTCTTTAACTGCGCGTGTTTTCAACGATGCGAGGTCTGAGCCGGTGTTTGGTTCGGTGAAGACTGCGGTTGGCAGAGTTTCGCCAGAGGCGATGCGTGGGAGCCACTTGGCTTTCTGCTCTTCCGTACCGCCGCCGAGAATGAGCTCTGCTGCAATTTCGGAGCGGGTGCCAAGGGAGCCAACACCGATGTAGGCGCGGGAGAGTTCCTCTGAGACCACGCACATGGATTCTTTGCCAAGACCCATGCCGCCGAATTCTTCCGGAATCGTCAGGCCGAATACGCCCATCTCTGCCATCTCATTGATGATCTCAAGAGGGATGTATTCGTTTTTCAGGTGCCATTCGTGAGCAAACGGAGTGACCTTTGCTTCGGCAAACTTTCGCATCTCTTCGCGAATTTGCTCGTAGGTCTCGTCCAGTCCCGTTGCGCCGATGGTGGATTGACCTTCTGCGTGCTGCATGAGTTCTGCAAGACGCGTGCGCAAGGCTGGTTGAGTGCCGTCTGCAATGATTGCTTCAACAGCTTCTGTGTGATGGCTGTTTGCTTCACTGCGGCTGATGCCCAGATCAGAGAGGCGAAGGGTTTCGCCCTGACTCATTGGTAGGCCGCCAAAGACTTGTGCGGTGTATTCTGCAAGGCCTATGCGCAGGATCAGGCTTTCCACTTCGCCGAAGGTGCCTTCGGTTTCCAGCCGTTCGCCGTATGCGTTCAGCTGCTTGAGGGCTTCCACATAAGTTGCAAGCCAGGCAAGACCATGGGTGGCGCGCTGTTCCTGCTCCATGAGAGCGGAGGCGATGCGGCCATCTTTCAATACGCGCAGTTTTACGTTTTTGCGCGCGATGCCAAGCAGAGCTTCAAGAGATTTTAGCGCCTGAGCACGTGTTTCTTTCGATGGTGCGACTGCTTGTTCTATTGTATTCACCGTTTCCGACACGGCTTGCCTCCCTCAATCCACTCGGTCATTGTGCACTGCAAACTTAAATGGGATGTGTATTTGTGCAATGCCCTAAAGGTGGGAGCTTTCTTCATGAATATTTCTTGAAGTCCCGTCTATTATCTAACTTGAAACTTACAGAGAGACAGACCAGATCAGTTTTATGAAGAAACGTGGCCTTTGGGGAAAATTGTATCAGGTGCTTGCAGATGCTCTCGGGCATTTCAACTCTGATGATGGTTATGCTGTGGCGAGCCATGTGGCTTTGTCATCGTTGATGGCTCTGTTTCCATTTTTGATATTTGTGGCGGCGTTCTCAGGTTTTCTTGGTCTGAACTCGGTTGCACAAAGTGCGACGGAGTTGATCTTTGATGTCTGGCCCGAACGTGTGGCTGGCCCTGTTTCCGGTGAAATCAAAGCCGTTCTCACTCAGCCACGTGGTGATTTGCTGACCTTTGGTGTGGTCGTCACGCTGTGGTTCTCGTCCAATGGCGTTGAGGCCATGCGAGTCGGGTTGAACCGTGCTTATCGTGTTCGAGATAATCGCAGTTGGTTCTTCTGCCGAACACAATCCATTCTGGCGGTTCTGATTGGAACTGCTGTTTTGATGGTTTCAACGTTCCTGATCGTGTTTGGTCCGCTGGCTTGGGAATGGGCTGTTCATCTGGCACCGGTTATGGAGCAGTTTAGCTACAAGGCGAATATTGTCCGTTATGGCATCACATCTTTGTTGCTGATGTTTGCTCTGCTGGCAGCTCATATGTATCTGCCGGCTGGCCGTCGTAGCTTCTTTGAAGTGTTGCCCGGTATTATACTGACAATGATCCTCTGGATTATCGCTGGTACAGCCTTTGGTGCTTATTTGGCGCGGTGGGCGAACTATGTGTCTTTGTATGCTGGTCTTGCTGGTATCATGACGGCTATCATCTTTATGTATCTGACAGCCGTCATCTTTATTCTGGGTGGCGAGTTTAATGCAGCGCTGATGCGTGTGCGCCGTGTGAACCAGCGTGTTGAGGCTGGCCCTTGTTCTGATACCGAGGGCTGAGCTTAAGCCTTCTGCTTTGGTCGGCAGACAGCGATTGCAACGACAACGATGGCCATGCCAATCAACTGGATGATGTTGAGCGTCTCTCCGAAAAGGAAATAGCTTGCAACGGCTGCGGCGACTGGTGTCAGGTAGAACAGCGTTGCTGTCGTTGATGCGGCTCCGTGCTGGAGCAGGTACATGAGCAGCAGGACAGCACCCACTGACAGCACAATGACCAACCATGCCAATGCGAAGATCAGATCACCGGACCAGGTGATGACCCAGCTTTCAGTCATGGACAGTGGTAGAGTTATGAGCAGGGCGCCGAAATACTGGTAGAAGATGCCTGTGATCAGATCTGTATTCGTTGGCTGACGCTTTTGCCATGTGGTGCCGAAGGCGATGCCAAGGGTTGCCACAAAGGCAGCTGCCACAGTCCAAAGAGGGATCTGCGCAACGCCACTTCCCATTTTGGGTAAGATCACCAGTACAATGCCGACAAATCCGGCAGCAAGGCCGATCCATTGGCGTGGCGTCACATCTTCCTTCAGTAGGAAATAGGCGAGAGTGCCGGTGATGAAGGGCTGCAGACCGGTGATAAGAGCAGTTACGCCTGCTGGCATACCGTTGTCGATGGCCCAGAATACTCCAGCGAGATAGATGCCATGTACCAGCATGCCGGTAACGACAGCGTGGAGGACCTGTTTACGCGTTAGTGCAAAGCTTCTGCCAGATAACCAGACAATCATGCCCATCAGCGGCAGGACGAGCAGAAAGCGGAGACTCAAGAACGCGAAAGGTTCTGAATAAGGCGCTCCGAGGCGGGCACCGATGAAGCCGGTAGACCAGAGCAAAACGAAAATAATGGGAACTAGTTTGGTAAGCGAGAGCAATGGTGTGTCTTATTTTTATGCGTCTTTAGCACATGACGCTGGGTGGGGTGAGCAACAAAATCATTTGTGCGATGCATTATTTGTAATCTTTAAACGATTTGAACTTATACCTGTGAGGAATAATTAAAAATACTATTAGTAATTTTATCGGTCTAGGGGTCTCCGATGCGAGTAAATTGGACGCGGGCTATTTCTTCTACGGGAAATAAAGTTTTCTCGTTAACTCGAAATGTAAGTATTCGGTTTCGGGCAATTGCTCTTGGTATTCTGACACTTATCGGATTTGGTGGTGTTGGCTTTGTTTATCTTTGGAGCCAGCAGCAAACGGAGGCTGCTTTTCTGCAGTCGAAAGAATACACCGAACTTGCTGAGCTGAGCCAGACGATTGCAATTACCGCAGGTGTGCTACAATCGACACAAAAAGATTATGAAAATGTGCCGAGCGACAGCCTGAAAAGTCGATTCGACACGTTGGTTGGTGAAGCGCAGACTGAGTTGCAGGAACTGAGTACTCTTCCGGTTGCCATGGATTACTTCCTCGAAATTTCCGATGCGCGGGATACCGTTGATGCAATCAGTGGTGCCTTTGAGATGTTGCACGGCTATCAGTCAACGCTTGGATATGATGCTGACCGTGGTTTGCAGAAAGAATTATCAGCCACGCTTTCTCAGGCAGAAGCCGCCGTTAAACAAAAGCATAGACGCAGCAAAGACCCCAATACTCTGAAGCTGATGCACACGTTTAGTGACCTGTCGCGGGCTCAGTTGGATTATGCGTTGACCGGTAGTCAAAACTCTCTCGGCGCGTTTGAAGTGGCCTTCTCCCGTTATGAACGCACCATTCCTCGAGCGCAGATTGACCCGGCTGTTGCTGAGAAGGTTAAAACCAATATGCTGGCCTATCAGAAAGCATTTGAGGCTTACTCAAAGGCCTATGATAAGCGAGCAACAAGTTCTGAGTTGCTTGCGAACCTATTTGACCTTTTGCCACCACGTCTGGATGACTTGAAGAGCGCTGCTGTGCAGGGCGCAAATGATGCGCAGGCACGTCTGACAGCGACAACTCAGCAAACCAATCTTTATCTGGGCATTGCAGTTGGTGGCATTGCGCTGACCCTCTTCATCCTTGGTTCGCTGCTGATTTTCGGTATTTTGCGTAATCTGAATGCACTGCGTAATGCTATGGCGTTGCTTGCTAAGAATGATTTGTCAGCCGTTATTCCTCTCAATAAAGGCGGTAGGGAAATCTCCGCCATGGCGCAGACGCTGCAGGTGTTCCGCGACAATATTGAGGAGCGGCGCAAGCTGCAGGATCATCAAGATAATGAAAATGCTGAGAAACAGGCCCGTGCCGAGCAAGTCGATAATCTCATTGTTGGATTCGAGCAAACCGTTGCTGAAGCGCTGAGTAGTCTGCACAGCGCTGCGGATGGGCTTGGTGAGGCGTCTAATGATGTGGGCTCTGCTGCAGACAACGTATCGAAAGAGGCCGTATCCGCAGGTCGTGCCGTTGAGAGTGCTGCTGAGAATGTCTCCAGTGCATCTGCCGCTACGGAAGAACTGGCCATGTCTATCAACGAGATTGCTGGACAGGCTGAGCAATCAACGAGTGTTGCAGACCGTGCGGTTGAAGGTTCCAAGGCAACTGCTGAAACCATGAATCTGTTAAGTGATGCCGCAAACCGTATTGGTGAAGCTGTTGGGCTCATTCGTGATATTGCGAACCAGACCAACCTGCTTGCTTTGAACGCGACCATTGAAGCGGCCCGTGCAGGTGAGCACGGCAAAGGCTTTGCTGTGGTGGCATCGGAAGTGAAGATGCTGGCAAACCAGACTTCTCAGGCAACCGAAGAAATTGCACAACAGGTTGGTTCCATTCAGGAGGCCTCAGCGGAAGCGGTTGGTGCTATTGGTGATGTGAGTGATGTTATTCACGAAATGAGCCAGATCGCAGCGGCTGTTGCGGCATCTGTTGAGCAGCAGAACGCAGCCATTCAGTCGATTACTGAGAATGTAGCGAATGCGACGCAGAGCTCTCAGGAAGGGGCGAGCGCAATGCAAATGGTTGAAAATGCATCCAGCAATGCACGTAGCACTGGCGGGACTGTGTCTGATCTTGCCGACGCGCTTTCTCGTCAGGCGGATCACATCAACAATACTGTTGGTGCATTCCTTGAAAAAGTGCGCGCTGCCTAAAGCAGTTTGCTTTCGTTTCGACGACTTCAAACTGCTTTAGGGATTTGAATAGCGTATCTCTGAAAACCACAAGGCACTTTTCAGAGATACGACCTTAAGATCTTCACAAATTTTCATTTTAAATGTGGCGCTTGCTCTGGTTTTTATCAGGGCTAAGCGCCACATTGCTTTTGCGGTACGGGTTTGTTGAGCAAAGCAGACAATACGGATCTGCTGTGTTGTTTGACTGCGACTAATACGGGTTTTGAGAATGATTAATAAGATTGTTGTGGTGGGTGCTGGACAAGCAGGTGTACAGGCCGCGCAAACTCTTCGACAAAAGGGATATGAAGGTGAGCTTGTGATGCTTGGAAACGAGCCTCAGCCGCCTTATCAACGCCCTCCGCTCTCCAAGAAGTTTCTGAGTGGAGATGTGGCGCCGGATGCGCTGTTTATTCGTCCAGAAGCGTTTTATGAAACCAACAATATCGATCTGAAGGTCAATGCGCATGTTGATAGCATCGATTTGGAGAAGAAGAGTGTCAGGCTGGCAAGCGGTGAAGAGGTGAGTTGGGACAAGTTGCTGCTTGCAACCGGAACCCGCGCTCGCGACTTACCATTGCCAGGTGCGGAGCTAGAAGGCGTTGTGACGCTTCGATCCATTGGTGATGTTGAGCTCATCAAGCAACTCTTTGTGCCTGACAAGAAACTGGTCGTTATCGGTGGTGGTTATATCGGTCTGGAAGTGACGGCTGTTGCAAAAAGCATGGGGCTTGATGTTGTTGTGCTGGAAGCGCAGGAACGCCTGCTGAAACGTGTGGTTTCGCCTGACATCTCATCATTCTTCCATGGTTTGCATTCCGGCAACGGCGCGGAACTTTTTTGCGGAACCGGTGTGACTAGCATTGAAGGGACTGACGGCAAGGTTTCTTCCGTGAAACTTGCTGATGGCAGTGAAATTCCGTGTGATCTGGTGCTTTCTGCTGTTGGTGCCGTGCCGAATGCGGAGCTTGCTGAGGCTGCTGGTCTGGATGTGGATGACGGAATTCTGGTTGATGGAGCGGGACAGACCTCTCACGAGGATGTTTATGCCTGTGGTGATTGTGTTCGCTTCTTCTCAGAGCGCTATGGCCGCAGCATTCGTCTGGAGAGCGTTCAGAATGCGATTGATCAGGCAAAGGCAGTCGCTGTTGCATTGACTGATCCAGATCATGATCACAGTCATGATTATGATCCTCTGCCGTGGTTCTGGTCTGACCAGCATCATATCAAACTGCAGATTGCCGGTTTGTCTAATGGATACGATGAGGCTGTGCTTGTTGGGGATACAAGTTCCGACAGCTTCTATGTCGCGTATCTGGAAAAGGGCAAGCTGATTGCGGTTGATAGTATCAACCATCCGCGTTCTCACATGATGGCGCGTCGGGTGATTGGGCAGGAGTGGAAAGACGGACTGCTTCCACCTGCTTAATCCAGTGATTTTAAAAGCGTGCCAGAGAGATCTCCGGCACGCTCTTTTTGTCAAATCCCAGCACTAAGGTGGGATGTTGGCTTTAACGGGTGTTCTCCAGAATTAGCCGGATCACTTCCTGCGGGATCTCCATGTGAACCATGTGGCCGACACGATCGAAAACGTGGCAGGCGATTGGTCCTGGCAGTTTATGGCATTGGCGGGTTGGCAAGATCTTGTCCTGCGTGCCCCAGACCACCTTGATTGGCATTGGCAGTTCGCCGAGTTTACCAGTTGGCAGTACGCCCTGACTTTCACCTTCCAGAATAAGGCCCGATACAGCTTTGAGTGCTTCAGCAGCGCCCGGAGTGGAACGCTGCGTGGCCACATAGTCTGCCAGTTTCTTCGGAAGTTCGAAGTCAAGGCCGACAAACTGTTCCAGCAGCACTTGTTGTTCTGCTTCTGTTTGGCCAACTGCGTATCGGCGCAGAAGCTTTGCGTTGATCTCAGGGCCAAATCCGCCCGGAGCAAGCAAAGTGAGGCTTGCGATGCGTTCTGAGCTGCGCATGGCGATCAGTGTTGCAATTGCACCGCCCATGCTGTGACCGACTAGGTGGACGCGGTCGAGCTTCAGCGCATCGAGAGATTTCACGACGGCTTTTGCCGAGCCCACTGCGTTGCATGGTTCAAAATCGGCCAGTGCACGTCCGTGCGCAGGAAGATCAAATGCGATTGTGCGACGTTTGTTTTCTAGCTGAACTTGAATATTGCGCCATGTGCTGGCGTCGCCACCAAAACCATGGATGAAAATAATTGGTTCTGCACTTTCAGGGCCAAAGGCGGTGAAAGGCAGGCAGGTTACATCTTGGATACTATCGATATTCATATAAGGCCTCCCATTGGCCGTATTATATGCCCCTTTCATTCAGAGGTTTACCTGTGACTTAGGCTAAGGCAGGATTTTTTTATCAGCAGATGAACCGATAGAATTGAGTGAAAATTTCGCTTGGCATGAGGAAAATTGAAAAAAGTGAAACAAATGACCCGCGAAAGTGAGGTTTTGCTTGGATATCGATTATCAGATGTTGATAATCAGTCTCAATTTGAAACATATGGAAACTCAGAGGTCCGAGAATTTTTTTTGGTAGAGTTTGTTCTTTCTCGGTGCTGATTTATTTTTAAAATTCGACAGGCCCCGCAGGGTCAGGGGCTATCGCCAATTTCAGGGGGTGACGATGCGAGGACATCTTCGCAAGGGAATATTTGCTGTCATTTGTACGTTGGTTAGCTTTGTGTTTGTAGCACCAGCAAGCGCGGGCAAGCTGTGGAATCCAGACACACGCCAATGGGACATCTTCCCAGATTCTCCTGCCATGGCATCCAGCTCAGCTCGCCGTAAGTTCAAGCGTAAGCTGATCACGTACCGTACTAATGAGAAGCCAGGTACCATCATCATTGATACCGAAAAGCGCTATCTCTATCACGTGCAGGAAAGCGGCAAAGCGATGCGTTATGGCATCGGCGTTGGCCGTGACGGTTTTGAGTGGAATGGTACCGAGCGTATCACCCGCAAAGCAAAATGGCCGGGTTGGACACCGCCGGAAGAAATGCGCCGTCGCGAAGCGAAAAAAGGCCGTACTCTTCCACGTTACATGAAGGGTGGTCCAGACAACCCATTGGGCGCTCGTGCGCTGTATTTGGGTGCTACCATCTACCGTATCCACGGTACCACTGAGGACTGGAGCATCGGTCGTGCTGTTTCATCCGGATGTATCCGCATGTTCAACGAAGATGTTTCCTATCTTTATGACAATGTCGATATTGGTGCCAAGGTTGTCGTGAACTAAGTCACGAATGACGGGCTAAGAGAATTAAACCCGGGGCGACCCGGGTTTTTTTATTGGGCAGTTGGATGCGGTTCAGCGGTAGCCATCTGAGACTGGTCTGCAGCACCCTTTGAGTGTTACTGGTTTTTGCCCAGGCTGTGTGATGGTGGCGACAGCCTCTCCCCAAACGAAAGAGTCCAGTGGGGTGAAGGTGCATTGCTTCTCGGAGATGGTCATTTGTAGATCGATGCTTTCATTACCTGCCTGAAGCAATGTGGTGTTCTTGTCTGTTTCTGCTTTTACTGACTGAAACGGGACGCGATGGAGCAGTCCGGTGATGTTCGAGTAAGTTACTACGCTGGAGTTCCATTCAATGCTCCAAGACGGCTCAGTTCCTCCGCAGACGCCCAGAACCGGAAGATCGGTCCCGGCGAATGGGACGGGTATAGCGGCTTTCAGCTTTTGGGCTTCAACCCAACCTTCTATCTCTCCGAGGCTGACATGTTGCCAGCGCAGATCGTCAACCTGCTTTTGTTCACCGTCGGAGTTGAGGATTGTATCTCCGGGCAGTTGAACAATAACAGCAGCATCGTCTGATGGTGCATCGTAGATGGAGAGTAGGACGCCGAGGCTTTGGTCTACCTGACTGTAGTAGCCCGGTTTCACTTCGGAGGATTGGCTGGTCGTTGGTTGTTCAGAGGCCGCATCTGAGACTGGTGCCTGATCTTGTTGTGGAGAAGGGGGCGTTTCTGACTGTGCTGCAGTTGGTCGTGAGAGTACTCCCATCAACATACCGCTCACTAACATCAATGTTAGAAACCTATAAAATGCATTCCCCAAGATATCTGAGGCCATCTTTTGCTCCTGAGACGCGGAGGTTGAGAACCCCGCTACCACACGGTTTTTGTTTTCTCAGGATTGTAGCGGAGTATCGCCTAGGAAATATTAAGCTGTAAGGCTATGGTATTTATTGTTATTTTTAATTCAGCTAGTTGTTTGTGCTCTGGAGAGCCAGACTCAAGGCTCTGAAAGAGTATTTAGATCACAGGTTGTCTGATGATTGTTTTTCTCTTTTCCGGTGCTGTTCGTGTTGCATCATCAAGGTAGATCTCATGATGGTGTCCGTTTGGTTTCAGGCCATTTTCCGGCAGGAATTCCTGATAGAGTTTTGCGCTGGTGTTGCGTAGGCCTTCATAAGGGCCTTTGTGAAGGATCTGGACTGAGCGACCTTCTGTCATAATTTCTCTGCGCAGCGTTGTGGGTTTCTCTCCAAGCCGCCCGACTGCAGTTTCTACGCCTTGAGCGAAAAGGGCGTCATCGGTCCAATGAGGCAGAACGATCATCAAACGCCATTTCAACTTGTCTCTATTACCGGTGATGAGGTCATTCATATCGTCGGCCCACCACAGGCATTCCAGAGGTGGTTCCGCAAAGCGTTTTCCCATCCGCTTCTTCGCATCACGTTTGATGGGATAGATCACGGTGAAAAGCCATTTGATCGCTTGAGCGAAGGATGCCCCTTCAGGGTTCCCGTTGCCATCGATCACAGCGAACTGCATATCAGGAACATCGACAAACGAAAAATGGTCGCTTGGCGGGCGGTATAGGTCATACAGTCTGTCTCTGAAATCGATCGTGGTCATCGTTGTGTCCTCATGTGTTCCATGGTTTGCAGGTCATGTAGTCCAGAGTTTTCTGCAGCCAGTCTGCCTCTGATTTGAGTTGAGCGATGGAGTAGTCAAAGAGGGCTTCTACGTGATCAGGTAAAGGCTGCTGGTCTAATTGGATGCCTTCAATTCGGATGAGTTCTATTTGGATTGCTTTGCTACGCTGGCTTAATGCATCTAGGGCCTGTTCTCGTTGCAGTGCTGGCCAGTGGATCATGCCCATGAGTAGCGATGAATATGTTGGGCGAACTGTGGTGATGGCTGAGAGCGTCTGTGTAACGAGTGCTTCTTGACCAGCCTCGGTCATGATGAAGCTCTTCTTAGCTTTGGCACCAGTGGGCTTCTCTGAGGTGACGAGGCCCTTCTTCTCAAGCTTACCCAATACGAAGTAAATGGAAGAGAAGCCGATTTGCGTCCACTCGCGCATCCCGCGCTGCTCGATGACCTGTTCCAGCTCATAGCCATGGCGGGGCATCTCGGAGACAAGACCGAGGACGAGGAGTTCGCTGTCAGTGAGGCTCTCAGACATGCTATTCTAGCCTTAGAATAAGATTATATTCTAGCACTAGAATAATGGTGTTGAGTCGTCAATATCTGGCTTTTCAGAGGGCTATGTGCGGAGTGAGGCTAATGCTTGCGTGTTACCATAACCAGCATGTTGTCGCGCAGGCTCACATGTTGCCGGTAGAGTAGGAGGCAGCGACAGTTAAATTTGCTTTCACGCTTTTGGAAGTACTCCGCATAGCGATGAATGTCGTGGCGGTTCACATCCTCGATCATGTAGACGCCATGGTCTGCAAGCAGGTCTTTAACGTTCTCGAAGAAGACAATCCCCGCCTCATAATGATGCAAACCATCATCAATGATCAAGTCGTAGGGCTCTGGTTGTGCGTTGCTTTTGAAGCTCGCTATGCTTTCCGGGCTGGTCTGATCGACCTGAAAGGTCTGAATGCGTGTATCGGAAAACAGGCATTTCTCGTCGATGTCGAGGCCCGTAATCTCTGCGTGAGGGAAATAGTCTCTCCAGACACGAAGGGAGGCACCGGGTTTGCCCTCTGTACCCATGTTAGAAAGGCAACTGGTATCGTTTGTGCCGATACCGCATTCAAGTACGTTTGTGATCTTGTCGCGGCAATGATCGAAAATCATGCTGTAGAAATCGGTGTAGGTGTGAGGCTCCCAGTTGAACTGGGTGGTTTCCGGGCAGTTGGTGCCTTTGTCACTGCCGTACACGTCGCAGAGTTGAGCCAGATAGCTGTTTCTTGCAGGTGCGTAGAACGCTTCGATACGCTGTCCGAGATGCTCTTCGACGGATGCTCGTGTTCTTTCCAGTTTGGTTTTTGGGGTGAGCTGTCGAAGGACCTTGTTAAAATCGAGCGTGCTTGAAGTGTTCATGTTTTGCCGCTTCTTACAAATTGGAGCTGAAAGAAGCGTAGATTAGCATTCTCAGGCTTTAGGAATACTCCCGCCTTTCTGGTGCAGATTTCCTTGGTGTGAAGTGGGAGGCTAGCCTGTAATAAAAAAGGGCTGCCGAAGCAGCCCTTTCTTGAACTTGATTAATGCCGGATCAGACAAGTGCGCCGTGGCAATGCTTGTACTTTTTGCCAGATCCACATGGGCAAGGCTCATTACGACCTACACGGCCCCATGTTTCAGGGTCATCGGATTCACGACCGTCTGGTGCAGATGCTGCACGTGCTTCAGCCAGTTGGCGGTCCGCTTCAATCATCTCGTCTTCACCAGTCAAAGGATTGGTGTGATGAGCTTCCATGTGGGAAGGCATCTGCGGTGTTTCCGGAGCCTGTTGCTGAACCAACTCAACCATCATCAGCTGTGATGTGGTTGTCTGGCGCAGAGTGCTCAGCATGTTTTCAAAGAGAGTAAAGGACTCTGTTTTGTATTCCTGAAGTGGATCACGCTGTGCGTAGCCACGCAGACCAACTGCGGAGCGCAGGTGATCAAGGTTTGCCAGATGCTCACGCCACAAGTTGTCGATGGTTTGCAGGAGAACTGCGCGCTCGATCTGACGCATAACGTCAGGACCGTAGTTTGCAGCCTTACCCGCCATCACTTGGTTGGCTTCCTTCTTCAGGCGAGCGGTGACTTCTTCGTCTGCAATGCCTTCCTCGTTTGCCCATTCAATAATTGGCAGGTCGAGGTTAAGCTTTGTGCGTGCTTCTTCCTGAAGGCCTTCAGTATCCCACTGCTCAGGGTAAGCACGCTCTGGAATGTGTGCTGCGACGAGGTCTTCAACGAACTCTTCGCGCATTTCTGCCACAGCTTCCTGAGTGACTTCAGGGTCCATCATTTCGAGGCGCTGATCGAAGACCACTTTACGCTGGTCGTTCATAACGTCATCGAATTTCAGCAGGTTTTTACGAATGTCGAAGTTGCGGGCTTCCACTTTCTGCTGTGCTTTTTCCAGCGCCTTGTTGATCCAAGGGTGAACGATTGCTTCGCCATCCTGCAGACCGAGTTTCTGAAGCATGGAGTCCATACGCTCAGAACCAAAGATGCGCATCAGATCATCCTGCAGAGACAGGAAGAATTTGGAGTGTCCAGGATCACCCTGACGACCAGAACGACCGCGCAGCTGGTTATCAATGCGGCGGCTTTCATGGCGCTCAGTTGCAACAACGTAAAGGCCACCAGCATTCAATGCCCGTTGCTTCAGTTGCTCGATCTCAGCTTTGATTTCCGCTTCTTTCGCTGTGCGCTCTGGGCCAGCTTCCATATCGCCGAGTTCGGTGGAGATACGCATTTCAACGTTACCACCAAGCTGAATATCAGTACCACGGCCAGCCATGTTGGTTGCGATGGTTACAGCGCCGGGCACGCCAGCCTGTGCGATGATGGTTGCTTCTTGTTCATGGTAGCGAGCGTTCAGAACGGCAAAGACTTTCTTTTTGCCTGCATCTTTACCAGTGTACATGCTTGCAAAGCCGAGAGGGTCTGACACATCGATCTGAGTGTAGCCGTTCTTTACGAGCAGCTCGGCGAGCATCTCGGACTTTTCAATGGATGTCGTGCCTACAAGAACAGGCTGACCGCGTTCATGACAGTCATCTACGAGCACCTGAATAGCGTCGTATTTTTCGGCAACTGTGCGGTACACTTCATCGTCGTCATCGACACGCTGAACAGCAACGTTGGTTGGAATGTCCACCACGTCTAGGCTGTAGATGTCCATGAATTCTTCAGCTTCCGTCATTGCTGTACCGGTCATACCAGCCAGCTTGTCGTACATGCGGAAGTAGTTCTGGAATGTGATGGATGCGAGTGTCTGGTTCTCTGGCTGGATAGCAGCTTTTTCTTTTGCTTCCAAAGCCTGGTGGAGGCCCTCAGAGAAACGACGGCCTGGCATCATGCGGCCAGTGAACTCGTCAATAATAACGACTTCGTCGTTGCGGACGATGTAATCTTTATCGCGTTGGAAAAGCTTATGCGCTTTCAAACCCTGCTGCAGATGGTGAACAGCTGTCACGTTCTCCACGTCATAAAGCGATTCGCCCTTTAAAAGATCTGCTTCTGTCAAGAGTTGCTCAAGCTTCTCGTTACCTGCTTCGGTGAAGGTTGCGGAGCGAGCTTTCTCGTCGAGTTCAAAGTCCTCTTCAGTCAATTGAGGAATAAATGTATCGATGAGATTGTAGAAGTCTGTGCGATCTTCCAGCGGGCCGGAAATAATCAGAGGGGTACGAGCTTCATCCACGAGAATGGAGTCGACTTCATCCACGATTGCATAATGATGCGGGCGCTGGCACATGGACTCGCGATCATACTTCATGTTGTCACGAAGATAATCGAAGCCGAATTCGTTGTTGGTGCCGTATGTGACGTCTGCTGCATAAGCGGCTTTGCGCTCTTCATCAGAAATACCATGGACGATCAAACCAGTCGTCAGACCTAGGAACCGGTAAACCTGACCCATCCATTCGATATCACGCGTTGCCAGGTAATCGTTCACAGTCACAACGTGAACGCCCTTACTTGTCAATGCGTTAAGGTATACTGGAGCAGTCGCAACAAGGGTCTTACCTTCACCGGTGCGCATTTCGGTGATTTCTCCAGCATGGAGAACCATACCACCGATGAGCTGCACGTCGTAGTGACGAAGACCAAGGACGCGGCGGGAAGCTTCCCGCACGACTGCAAATGCCGGGACCAAGAGGTCGTCCAGCTTTGCGCCGTTTGCCAGTTGCTCGCGGAACTCGTCAGTTTTGGCTCTCAGCTGTTCATCTGTCAGAGCTTCCATTTCCGGCTCCAAAGCAGAAATAGCGTCCACTGTGGGCTTAAGTGTCTTAATCCGACGGTCATTAGCTGAACCAAATATCTTACGAGCGAGTGCGCCGAGCCCCACCATGTGGCGGTCCTTCCTACTTTGGGCGCGCCGGTTTTTTCACGTCGCGGTCGGGCCCTAAAAATCTTCACATTCGTGATCTAACCAGTCAAAACTCTGTGAGTCTGATCTGGGTCACAGCATATTAAACACCTGCGAGTAAAAAAGCAGGCGACAGAGAGATAAGAGTGGGCCGAAAGGTTGTCAACGGCAGTTGCTGTCGCAATATAGTGCTTTGTTGTTTTGCAACTCTTTTTAAACTCTCCATAAACAGGAAAGAAAGTGATCTTATGCTTCGTAAATTTACAGGGATCCTAGGTAGTTCAGTTGCTGTTGCTGCTCTGGTTATTGGGCTGAGTGCTGCGCAGGCACAGGATGCTGATGCGGCTCCAGATCTGGACAAGCCAGTTGCGAAGGTTGGCCAGAGCGTTATTACCGAAGCTGATCTTGCTTATGCAGCTCAAGATTACGCGCAGCAGCTGCAGCGTGTTCCACCAACCGAATGGCGCAAGGTATTGACCGATGTGCTGGTTGAGATGAACCTGCTTGCAGAAGCTGGCGCAGAAGAAAAACTTGCAGAAACTGATGATTTTAAACGCTTAATGGCATTTGAACGCACGCGTGCACTTCGCAATGCATATTTCCAGAAGTACATTCAGAGCGCTATCACCGAAGACGAAGTTAAGGCTGCTTACGATACTGAGTATGCCAACTATCAGGGTGCTCCAGAGATCAACGCAGCGCACATCCTTGTAGAAAAGGAAGATGAGGCGAAGGACATCATTAAGCAGCTAGAAGGTGGTGCAGACTTTGCTGAGCTTGCAAAGGAAAAGTCCACTGGTCCTTCCGGCCCTAACGGTGGTGATCTTGGTTTCTTCGGAAAAGGCCAGATGGTTCCTGAGTTTGAAACAGCTGCTTTTGCTCTGAAACCGGGTGAGTTCACAAAAGAGCCTGTGCAAACACAGTTCGGTTACCACGTAATCCTGAACAAGGAAGCACGTACACAGTCTGCTCCAGCCTTTGAAACAGCTGAGGGTCAGATCCGCCAGGAGCTGGTTCTGACGAAATTCCGTGAGGTGCTTGAAGAGCTGAAAGCCAAGAACACTGTGGAAATCATCGGTGCGGATGCTGATGAGCCAAAAGCTGAAGAAAGCAAATAATAGGCCTGTGCTTATTAGCTCTGCTGATTATTGAAATAAAACATCTTGTTTTTGTAGCCCCGGATGGCTTAGGCCTTCCGGGGCTACTTTTTTGCTGTAAAGGCACTGTTTTCTTCGGGAGGTTTTCATGTCCGCGACCATTTCTCCACTCGCACCCACGTCCTATCCTGACCTTCCGGAGGTTAGAGGTGTTCGACTGGCAACAGCTGCTGCCGGTTTGAAGTATGAAGGACGTACCGATGTTTTTCTTGCTGTGTTTGACGAGCCTGCGCAGATTGCGGGCGTGTTCACGACATCTAAATGCACGAGTGCTCCGGTTGACTGGTGCAAGCAGAACCTTTCCAAAGGCGTTGCGCGGGCGATCATGGTCAATTCCGGGAATGCGAATGCGTTTACGGGCAAGAAGGGGCTCGCATCTGTTGAGCTTTCTGCGGACATCCTTTCAAAGGTGTCCGGGTTTGCCGCAGATGAGCTGTATCTGGCGTCCACTGGTGTGATTGGTGAGCCGCTGCCGGCTGAGAAGTTTGCTGGTGTGGCGGATGGTCTGGTGGCTGATGCTGTTGCCAACAAGTGGATGGATGCGGCTAAGGCGATCATGACCACGGACACTTACCCTAAGATGAGCACTCGTCGTGTGAAGCTGGGTGAGGCGACTGTTATGTTGAACGGTATTGCCAAAGGCGCCGGTATGATTGCGCCTGATATGGCGACTATGCTTGGCTTCCTGTTCACTGATGCTCCGATTAAAGCGTCTGCCTTGCAGAGCTTGCTTTCTGAGTGTGTGGGCGGCTCCTTTAACTCTATTACGGTTGATAGTGATACCTCCACCTCTGATACTGTGCTGTTGGCAGCTACTGGTTCTGCCGGAGGTGACTGGATTGAAGATGCTGCGGATCCACACCTTGTGGAGTTCCGTGAGGCTCTCTCCAGCATGATGCTTGAGCTGGCTCAGATGATCGTTCGTGATGGGGAAGGTGCGACCAAGTTTGTTGAAGTGCGGGTGGAAGGTGCAGAGAGTGCAACTTCTGCAAAGCGGATTGCTATGGCGATTGCAAACTCTCCTTTGATGAAAACTGCATTTGCTGGTGAAGATGCGAACTGGGGCCGTGTCGTGATGGCTGTTGGCAAAGCTGGTGAGCCTGCTGACCGTGATAAGCTGGCGATCTGGTTTGGCGACATTCGTGTTGCGGTTGAAGGAGAGCGTGACCCAGACTACAGCGAAGAAGAAGCGTCTGCTGTCATGAAAGAAGACGAGATCATCCTGAAGGTTGATCTTGGTATTGGAAATGGCGGTGCGACTGTCTGGACATGTGATCTCACCAAGGAATATGTGGCAATTAATGGTGACTACAGAAGTTAAGCGGGTTCAACCTCGCCAACCGAACTGCAATCTGGAAACAGTCTTGAAGCTGGAGCAGGCAAATCTGAATTGCTTTCCCAGCCTCATGGCGCATCATGACGGGAGCTGGATCTCCCGTCTCTCACCAGGTGGTAGTGCACGTCGTAACAACTCTCTGAACTTCTATGATGCCCAAGATGGTGATGAAGCCGAGAGCCGTCTGGATGCTGCGCGCGCGCGCTTCAAGCGACTTGAGACGACATTCCATGTTCGCTGGACGCCTTTGGTTCCAACAGATGTGGATCAGGTGCTGACTTCTCAGAATTATGCTCGCGTTGATGAAACTCTGGTGCTGTCACGATCCATCTGGGGGCTTGGCGATGCTGAGGTGCCTGCAGAGTACAAGCTTGCCGAGGTTTCATTAGGTGAGTGGATTTCTAATTACGCGCAAGTTTCGGGCGCTAAGCGTGGAGAGCCTTTGAGCGAAACCGTGCAGGCACTTCATGATGTGCTTTCCAGAGTGACTGTTGAATTGATTGGGTTGGTGCTGGAAACCGAAGACGGTGTTCCTGCAGCTGTTCTGCTTGGTGTGGTTGATGGCGATCTATTAGGGATCTTTAGCGTGATGACGGCAGAAGTGTTTCGTCGTCAGGGGCTGGCTTACACTTTGATGTGCGAAGTGCAACGTCTTGGTGCTGAGCGCGGTGCGGAAACAGCTTGGCTGCAAGTGGTGGCAGATAATGTTGCAGCGGTGGAGCTCTACGATTCCCTCGGGTATCGAGAAGCCTATGCTTATCACTATTGCAAAGATGCCCAGCCTTAAGAAAATCAGTAAAATTTCACTCGGGACCTTTGGTATGGTTTCCAAAAGGTTTTCAGAGTGGTCCTTTGTGAAACGGGAAAATAAATGAAAATTGTGATGGTTGCGGCGTGCGCCTTGATTGATGCTGATAACCGCATTCTGCTTGCTCAGCGCCCTGAGGGCAAATCAATGGCAGGTTTCTGGGAGTTTCCGGGTGGGAAGATCGAAGCTGGTGAGACACCAGAGGACTGTTTGATCCGTGAATTATCTGAAGAACTGGGAATTACAGTTAAAAAAGAGTGCCTTGCTCCCCTAAGTTTCGCTAGCCACACTTACGAAGATTTTCATCTGCTGATGCCACTTTACGTTTGTAGGCGCTGGTCGGGCACACCTCACGGGGCAGAGGGGCAAAACCTGAAATGGGTACGGGCAGTGCGTTTACGTGATTATGACATGCCACCAGCAGATGAGCCGCTGATCCCGCATCTAATCGACCTTGTGTCTTATTAGCGGGAGATCACGGAGAACAAGAGGCAGTAATGGCGTTGAATGAGAAAGCGTATCACAATCAAAAATGTGGATTTACGATTGCTCATATGACCGAAGACGAGCGCGGAGCCGCTGCAGTTGAATACGCCATTCTTGCTGGTTTGATTGTTCTTGCTATTGTTGCAGCTGCTACAGCAATTGGGGCAACGATTACTGATAATTTCCAATTTTTGGCTGACACAATCGCTTCGGTAGTTTCCAACTAATCAGGACTTTATCTCTTTTGTACCAAGAGCTTCGGCTAGGCTGTGCTTTGCAGAGCCGGGCTTTAGTGGTTTTTGCTGCGATTCATGTGGTGCCCAGCCGGACAGGGATGCGAAAGTAAAGGTTGCACGGATGCGTCCATCTGCATCTGAGTAATCCTGCGCATAGATCTCTGCCGCTTTCATGAAGACCTTCTTGCTTGTCGGCGACTTCAAGCGTTCTTTCAAAGGGTTCGTTGCGCCCATTGCGCGCAGATCTCTGGTCAAGTCAAACATGGTGTCGTATCTGACGGTTAACCGATCTATGTCGGTTACTGGGAGTGCGAAACCTGCGCGTTGGAGAAGGCCGCCGAGATCTCTGGTATCTGCAAATGGGATAACACGTGGTGATACGCCTTCACTAACTTCCATCTCGGCGCGCATCAGACAGTCTCGTAACTCCGCAAGGGTGTCAGTTCCCAATAAGAGGCCGAGGAAAAGGCCATCTGGTTTCAAGGCACGTTTGATCTGGACAAGTGTTCCTGGAAGATCATCGAGCATCTGTAAGTTAAGTGAAGAGACAATCAGGTCCAGACTTTCCGGCGCGAAAGGCAGGACGGCATCATCTACAATCAAATCAGGATCAGACAGGTTTGGGTCTGCACCGAACAGATCGGCTCGCAGCAGGTGTTTGACTTTTCCTGACGCCTTTAGTGCTTCAAAAATGTGGCCGGTGTGACCGCCGAGATCTACTCCGCAGTCAAACTCTCTGCTGATGAATTCCAGACGATCTTGCAAATCTGCGGCAGCTGCCTTCATTAGGAAATCAGCGCCGTCTTGCGCTCTCTTCAATGCAGTCTTGCGACGTTGTGCAATGAGTTTACGATCAAAGAGAGTGTGTTCGCTCATGAGGGCGCCTTTGGCCAGACTGTGCTGTGTGTGCACTATTGGAAATTATAACCCCATTGAACATGGAGTGATGTTCGACGGAGGCTTTGTTAGCTTAATTCTTCTGCAGATATATACGGTGAGCACAGATGAGCGACAAGTTTTCTTCTCTGGAGTGGTTGCCTGATGCAGTGGATAGAGCTGAGCAACCTCTCAAACCCAGCTTTCTTGATATGAAGGTGGCCTCTCATTTAAACCGAGGACTGAACTTTGCTCTGGATGCACTGTTTCCTCATAGCTGTCCGATTTGTAATGATTTAGTTCAAGGTGAAGGTGGTTTGTGTCTGCCTTGTTGGCAGACACTGGAACTGATATCGGCGCCTTATTGTGAGCGGCTTGGTGTTCCGTTGCATTATGAGTTGGGTCCGAATGCCTGGAGCGCTGCTGCTCTTGTTAATCCGCCTGATTATGACCGAGCCCGGGCTGCTGCTTTGTACAATGGGCCTGCTCGAGAGTTGGTGAAGCGGTTTAAGTTTTATGGAGAGATCCGGTTATCGAAGTTTCTTGCCAGGTGCATGCTTAATGCAGCGGCAGAACTTGTCGCTTCTGAGAGTTTTCTTATTCCAGTTCCTCTCCACAAGTCGCGCTTACGTGAGCGCACCTATAATCAGTCTGCTTTGCTGGCGAAGGACGTCGGGCGTCATTTAGAGGGTCAAGTGCTTCTTGATGGCTTGGTTCGAACACGGCGTACCAACCAGCAAGTCGGCCTCAAGCGAGGGGCACGGACAGCTAATGTGAAAGGTGCCTTTGCAGTTGCGGATCATTTCCTGTCAGAGGTATCTGGTGCTCATATGGTGCTGGTTGATGATGTGCTGACGACAGGGGCAACTGTTGAAGAATGTGCTCGGGTTTTGAAAGCTGCGGGTGCGGAACAGGTTGATGTACTTGTTTTTGCTCTGGTCGATCCTGAAAATATGTCTGATGATAGTGGTTGAGTGTTGTTGAGGGGCTGTCTTAGCCTATGCGATATAACGAAGTGATCAACTTGAGTTGAGGTGGACTTGCGGTTTACTTGGACGTGAGCCATATAGACTTCAGTTTTGATGGCTGAATTTCTATTGGCCTTCGCTGTGTATCCAAAGGACAAGAATATGGCTCAAGTTACTATCTACACCCGTGATATGTGCGGTTTCTGTGCTCGCGCAAAAAGACTTCTTGATGAGAAGGGTGTTGATTATAAAGAATTTAACTACAGCGAAGATCCAACGATCCGTAAGGAAATGATTGCCAAAGCAAATGGTGCAAACACATTCCCGCAGATCTTTATCGGATCTGAGCATATTGGCGGTTGTGATGACCTGTTTGCATTGGAGCGTCGCGGACACCTCGATGGTCTGCTGAGCGTTGGTCTTTAAAGAAGCTTAGGAAGCGTATTGCAAACTACGCTTTGAAAGTGAGAGTTGATGACAAGTTTTGTGGCTGCATGTGTCCAGATGAGAACGGGACGAAACCCGCTCGAAAATCTTGATGTCTGTGAGGCGTTGATAAGAGAAGCTGCTGCTGAAGGCGCGGTTTATGTGCAAACGCCTGAGATGACTAATGTGCTGGAACGTAGCCGCAAAGCGCAACTTGCTGCCTCCAGTTTTGAAAGTGATGATCCATTTTTGAAGCAACTGGGTTTGCTTGCTGGTGAGTTGAATATCTGGGTCCATATCGGATCTCTGGCAATCCGGCTTGAAGATGACAAGCTGGCCAACCGCGGTTTTATGATTTCTCCTCAAGGGGAGATCTCCGCTCGTTATGACAAAATCCATATGTTCGATGTGGATCTGCCAAACGGAGAAAGCTGGCGCGAGTCTGAAAGCTACAGCGCAGGCAATGTGTCTCCTGTTATTGATCTTGGTGTGGCCAAGCTTGGCATGGCGATTTGCTACGATATCCGTCAGCCAGCGCTGTTCCGCGAGCAATCCAAGGCTGGCGCGCAGGTTTTGACTGGTCCGGCTGCTTTCACCAAGCAAACTGGTGAAGCGCATTGGCATGTATTGCAACGCGCGCGGGCGATTGAAAACGGTGCCTTTGTTGTGACAGCTGCACAAGGTGGAACACATGAAGATGATCGCCAGACCTATGGTCATAGCTTGATGGTTGACCCTTGGGGCAAAGTGATTGCAGAGCTTGATCATGATGAACCGGGCGTTTTGCTGGGTGAACTTGAAATGGCAAAAGTGGATGAAGCACGTCGACGTATTCCTGCCATCGAAAATGCACGTGAGTTTTCCGTTGTGACTGTTTCCCTCAATGGGGAGATGGTTAGTTGATTAACTACTCACTTGCCTGCGACGACGGGCATGAATTTGACGGATGGTTCCGGAATTCTGGCGACTACGATAAGCAAAAAGAATTGGGGCTGGTCACGTGCCCGTTTTGTGATAGTGCATCGATCCATAAACGCTTGATGGCGCCGAATGTTTCTACTTCGAGAAGTCGGAAGAAGGCGCAGGTCGAACATCAGGTTTCAAAAGCCGTTGCTGCCGCGCAGGCTAAAGCTACAGAAAAGGCTGCGAGTGAACAGAAGGTAGGTGGTGGAACTGTCCGAGCGAGTTCTGAGCAGCCTATTGCTACGGCAACCCCAGCTGTTGATCTGCAAAAAGTTCCTGAGAAAGCCAAGGAACTGGTGGAGGCACTGCGAGAGTTTCGCAAGCAGGTTGTGACCAACTCAGAATATGTTGGCGATAAGTTTGCCGAGGAAGCACGCAAGATCCACTACGGCGAAACCGAAGAGCGCGGTATCTATGGAGAAACTACTCCCGATGATGCTCAGGAGCTTTTGGAAGAGGGTATTGAACTGATGCCGCTGCCAGTGCTGCCAGAAGACCGCAACTGATTTCTTATGTTGTTATGATGGTAAAACGAAAGGCGCCTCGTTTAGCAGGGCGCCTTTTTTGTTCTGTCACTCAATCAGGCTGACACGTCTTTTCTACCCGGGGCTCGGGGGGAGGACGGTTTATCCGCGCTCTTTGTCCGGCTGCGTGTGCTTGTTGATTTGCGAGGCACTCTGCGGCGAGGTTTAGCCGGTACTTTTGTTGGAGCGGCCTGTGCCATTGCTTTCAGATCATCAATGCTTGTCAAAGCTTCTGATGTTGCCTTCTGCGTTTTGGAAACCGTGCCCTTCATTGTGGAGGACATCTGGTTCATCTGGCGGGCACCTTCCTGCCGACAATCTTCAAAAGCTTCCTGCATGAAGTCGCTGGCAAGTTTTGAGAACTCAATGCCAGTTGGGCAATCCCAGATTTCCTGAACGAAATCTGTGTTGGCTTTCATGCGCTTGTTAAAGAAAGACATGTTTGCATGCATGATTGCCTGATAGTTCTCAAGCATGGACTTGTTGTTGGAAATTGCGTGCTCCAACGCTGTGTTGGAAAGTTGGTCTCCACCCTGCGCCCAAAACCAGCCTTGCCAAGGCAGCCCATCTGTCGCAACGGTCCAGCGGTCCATTGCTTCCTTCATTTCTTTGTCGATGTTTAACATCGTGTCTCCTCCGGACTTTGATCAAGTTCTCGGGCGGCGATCTAGGTCTTGAGACAATATCTTTCGAGCGATCAGGGAAGTTGGAAGAAGCTCGTTTGCCGGTAACTTACGCCGCGTACACCCTCCTGTTTATAGGCGCTAATATTGGCAAAATGATATTCTGGATTCTAAGGGATTTCAGCGGCTTTTTTCTGAAGAACTAGTTAAATTTGCAGGCGTAGCTACGCATCCAACCAGTCTTGAATGAGTTCGCTGGTATGGACCGGGTGTTCCAGTGTAGACAGATGACCGCAATCCGGGATGATGTGTAGCTTGCTGTTTGGTATTGCGTCATGCATTTCGCGGCATCTATCCAGCGGAAGCAAACTGTCTTCTTCGCCTGCAACGATCATCGTCGGGCACTGAATTGCCGGGAGGTCTGCTCTTTGGTCTCGGCGGTTGATGATAGCGTTTTGCTGCTTCAGGAAATTATCAGCACCAATGTCAGCAGCCATATCGAAAACCACTTGTCGAAGCGCTGTGTCGTCGTGGCGGGCAGGGTGGACAAGTTGAGGGTACTGCATGGAAGCGATTTTGTGGAAGCCTCCCTTCGTCGCAATCTCCATCTGCGTATGGCGAAGTTGCGTCTGGGCGGCAGTATCATCTCTGGCGTTGGTGTTTATAAGTGCAAGACGGCTGATACGTTCAGGCGCCAGTCGAATCACCTCCAGAGCGACGTAACCACCCATGGACATGCCGAGGAGAGCGAATTTTTCTGGGGCGTGATCCAGCAGCCTTTGTGCCATGGCCTCTATGGAGTCCATGTCGCAGGTTTCGGCAATGATGATTGGGCGCTCTTTCAGAGAGTTGATCTGAGGGCCGAACAAAGTGCCGGTGCTGGTAAGGCCGGGAATGAAAACGACAGTTTCTGCAGGTGCTGTTTCTGGCATTTTCATTCTCCTTAGTCATTGGATGCCAGCTGTTACTCTGGCTTCCGAGCTATTACCATGTAGTTTACATCCAGATCGGTTGTTCTGGACCAGCTGTCTGTCAGTGGATTGAAGCTCACACCGCAGCGCTCGTAAATGTTCATGCCGGATTCATTGAGGGGGGCTTCCAGTTCTTCCGGGCGAACCAGCTTCTCATATTGGTGGGTGCCTTTTGGCAACCAGCGGAGCACGCGTTCTGCTGCGACAATCGCGAGGGCATAGGCTTTCAGAGTTCTGTTGATAGTTGCAACGAACATCATTCCACCGGGACGCACAAGATCTGCACAGGAATTCATGAACAATGGAACGTCTGCAACATGCTCCACGACTTCCATGTTGAGCACGATATCGAACTGTTCGCCTGCCTCAACTAGAGATTCAGCGGTTTGTGCGCGATAGTCGATGTTGAGGTCGGATTGCTGTGCATGAAGTGTGGCTACTTTGATGTTGGTTTCAGATGCATCTGCTCCAACAACGGTTGCTCCCATGCGAGCCATTGGCTCAGCGAGTAGGCCACCGCCGCAGCCGATATCTAAAATCCGTAGACCTTCTAATGCCTTAGGGCATGTTTCATCCCGACCAAAATGGTCACAAGCGTATTCTTTGATATAGGAGATGCGAACTGGGCTGAATTTGTGGAGAGGGCGAAATTTTCCAGTCGGATCCCACCATTCCGATGCAATTGATGAGAAATGCGCAACTTCCGCCGGGTCGATTGTGGTTTGTGCCGGGTTTTTGGCGGCGTTGCTTGGTTTTTGCGCGGTGCTCATAGCTCAACTCTCCACTTTCATCCCGGTACTGGTGGGTCTAATCGCGGTTTTTGTCAAGCCGCTGGTTGCGATAGAAGGGCGCTAGTTGTATGGATTAGCGCCGTTTGTAGTGATGATCGGTTCATCACAAAGGCCCTCGGAGGAATTTGGGAAGCGATGGCCCGTTTGGTTATGAAGTTTGGCGGCACCTCCGTTGCCGACCTAGAGCGTATTAGAAATGTTGCGCGGCATGTAAAGCGTGAAGTGGAAGCAGGCAACCAGGTTGCTGTTGTCGTGTCCGCTATGGCTGGCGTGACGAATACCTTGGTCGGTTATACAAGAGATGCTGCAGCGCTGCATGATGCGCGTGAGTACGATGCGGTTGTTGCCTCTGGTGAGCAGGTAACTTCTGGCTTGTTGGCGATTGTGCTGCAAGACATGGGTGTGGAAGCGCGGTCCTGGCAAGGATGGCAGATTCCTATCCGTACGAATGAAGCCCATGGCGCAGCGCGTATTGAGAGTATTGAAGGTCAAACTCTCATTGAACGCCTGGAGCGTGGACAGGTTGCTGTTTGTGCCGGTTTCCAGGGCGTTGCCCCGGACAACAGGCTTGCGACACTTGGACGTGGTGGTTCTGATACCAGTGCAGTGGCAATTGCTGCTGCCATTCAGGCAGACCGCTGTGATATCTACACGGATGTGGACGGTGTTTATACGACCGACCCGCGTGTGGTGGCCAAGGCAACCCGTTTGGAACGTGTTGCGTTTGAAGAGATGCTGGAAATGGCTTCTCTTGGTGCAAAGGTTTTGCAGGTCCGTTCTGTTGAGATGGCGATGGTTCACGGCGTTCGTACGTTTGTACGTTCCAGCTTTGATGATCCGGATGCCCCGCAGATTAGCGCTGATGGAACACCTGTAGGTACACTTATTTGCGACGAGGACGAGATTTTGGAACAACAAGTCGTCACTGGCATCGCTTACTCAAAAGACGAAGCACAGATTTCTATCCGCAACGTTGCTGACAAACCTGGCATTGCGTCCAGAGTGTTTGGCCCGTTGGCAGAAGGCAACATCAACGTAGACATGATCGTCCAGAACATCTCCCCAGATGGAAAGACGACCGATATCACCTTTACCGTTCCAGAGAGCGATTACGAGCGTGCGCGCAAGGTAATTGAGGAGAACGTCGAGGAAATTGGCTTCGAGAATATCGAAGGCGCTACTGATGTTGTAAAAGTTTCCGTAATCGGCATGGGTATGCGTTCGCATGCCGGTGTTGCAGCCCAGTGTTTTGAAGGCCTGGCTGAGAAGGGGATTAACATCCGCGCGATTACGACATCTGAGATTAAAATCTCTGTTCTGATCGATTCCGCGTATACGGAACTTGCGGTTCGTACTCTCCATTCGCTATACGGACTTGACGGCTAGGTATCCTGCTGTCGAGAATATTGTTGTGTCTTGGACACCTTCCAAGGCACAACGTGGCCTGTTAAAAGGCCAGCAGAATTATAGGTAGGGCGGAGCATGCGCAGCAGCTTGGCCGGACCGCGCGTACTCCTCCGTAAGCTTCGTGAAGTGATGGCGGAGCCGATTAATGCGCAGGAACGGCTCGACAAGATTGTACGTCTGATCGCGGCAAACGTGGTTGCGGAAGTGTGTTCCGTGTACATTTTGCGCGCGGATGGGGTTCTTGAGCTGTATGCGACAGAGGGCCTCAATAAGGATGCGGTTCACCATACTTCTCTGAAGGTTGGTGAGGGTCTTGTTGGCTTGATTTCCTCTGATGCCAGACCGCTGAACCTACCAAATGCGCAGGCGCACCCGGCGTTTGCCTATCGTCCGGAAACGGGCGAAGAGAATTATAACTCCTTCCTTGGTGTGCCGATCCTGCGTGCAGGACGTACGCTTGGCGTGCTTGTTGTTCAGAACAAAGACCACCGGACCTACTTTGAAGACGAAGTAGAAGCCCTGCAGACAACTGCGATGGTAATCGCAGAAATGGTCGCGGCGGGTGAGCTGGAAGCGATTGCGCAGCAAGGCACAACGATTGATGTGATCCGTCCGATGCATCTGAAGGGTGTCGCCCTTGCTGATGGTATTGGTCTTGGCCACGTTGTTCTGCATGAACCGCGTGTGGTTATCACCAATCTGATTGCCGAGGATGCGGACACTGAAAAGAAGCGCCTCGAAGAATCTGTCACGCGCTTGCGTCAGTCGCTTGATCATATGCTGGCAAGCGGTGAGTTTTCCCAGCACGGCGAACACCGTGAAGTTCTGGAAGCTTACCGGATGTTTGCCTATGACCGCGGATGGATCCGGAAGATTGATGAAGCGATCCGCAATGGTTTGACGGCTGAAGCTGCTGTTGAGAAAGTTCAGAGCGATACGCGCGCTCAGATGCTCCGGCAGACAGATCCGTATTTGCGTGAGCGCCTGCATGATCTTGATGATCTGGCGCACCGCCTCATTCGCGAGCTGATGGGCAAGAACCACAGCGGCGAAGATGATCTACCGAAAGACGCCATCATCATTGCGCGTAACATGGGCGCTGCTGAACTGCTGGATTATGACCGGGATCGTATTCGCGGCCTCGTTCTGGAAGAAAGTGGCCCGACAAGCCACGTCACCATTGTTGCACGCGCGCTTGGCATTCCGACAGTTGGGCAGGTTGAAGACATTGTTTCTCTGGTGGAAGCGACTGATGCCATCATTGTGGATGGTGAGATCGGTCAGATCTTCCTTCGTCCAGCCAATGATGTTGAACAAGCTTTTGCAGACAAGGTGCGTCTACGTTCCAAGCGTCAGGAAATTTATCGCCAACTTCGTGATGAGCCGACCGTTACCAAAGACGGTGTGGACGTTAAGCTTCAGCTGAATGCAGGTCTGCTGGTTGATTTGCCAAGTATGGAAGATGCTGGCGCTGATGGTGTTGGGCTTTTCCGTACTGAACTGCAATTTATGGTGGCTTCTGCTTTCCCAAGAATGCAGGAACAGCACACACTGTATTCCAAGGTGCTGGATGCAGCTGGTGACAAGCCAGTTACCTTCCGCTCTCTGGATATTGGCGGTGATAAAGTTCTGCCTTACTTGCGTCTGGCACAGGAAGAGAACCCGGCCATGGGCTGGCGCGCGATCCGCTTTGGGCTTGATCGTCCGGGTTTGCTGCGTACTCAGATCAGAGCAATGTTGCATGCAGGGGCAGGGCGCTCCTTGCGCATCATGTTCCCGATGGTGGCAGATGTTTCTGAATTTCAGCAGGCGAAGGATTATGTTGAGCGCGAACTAAAGCATCTGCGCCAGCACGGTCATGATACGCCTAAAGAGCTGAAACTTGGTGTTATGCTGGAAGTTCCGGCGCTGCTTTACCAGCTTGAAGAGATCTACAAGGAAGTGGATTTCGTCTCTGTTGGCTCCAACGATCTGTTCCAGTTCTTCTATGCGGTTGATCGAGGCAACACGCTGGTTGCGGAGCGATTTGAAGCTCTGTCTCCTAGTTTCCTACGCGCATTGCGTAAGATCGTTGTTATTGGCGATAAGATGGATACGCCCGTCACCCTTTGCGGTGAGCTTGGCGGCCAACCTCTTGCTGCGATGGCTTTGCTGGCGATCGGATATAGAAATCTCTCTATGTCTCCGGCTTCTATTGGTCCTGTTAAGGCGATGTTACGCTCTTTGGATCTATCAGCACTTTCAGAAGAGTTGCTGAAACAATTGGAAGCGGGTAAAGGGACGGACGACATTCGCGAGTTCCTGGCGAACTTTGCATCCGAAAATAATATTCCGGTATAAGCAGCGTATATTTCGATTGCCGCAGACCCGAGAGGCTGTCGCGCTTTTAGATTAGCTGCCTAACGCTTGAGGAGTTGCCGCGAAATGCTGGCACCAGAAAAACTAGACACACTGCTAGCACGCTTTGAAGGTATTGAGGCCGAGATGGCATCTGGTCCTGCGCCGGATGTATATATCAAGCTTTCAAGGGATTATGCGGAACTCGATCCAATTGTGAAATCCATTCGTGAACTTCGCAAAGCCGAGGGTGATCTGGAAGGTGCGGAAGCACTGTTGGCAGACCCTGAAAGCGATGCGGAGATGAAAGAGCTTGCACAGCTTGAGCGTGATGAGCTGACTGGTGTTGTTGAAGAGCTAACCCAGCAAGTTCGCATTGGGCTTTTGCCAAAAGACAAAGCTGACTCTCACGATGTTATTCTTGAAGTGCGTGCCGGTACAGGTGGTGACGAGGCTGCGCTGTTTGCGGGTGATCTTTTCCGTATGTATCAGCGCTTTGCAGACAATAATGGCTGGAAAGTTGAAGTGATGTCCTCTTCTGAGGGGGACATGGGCGGTTTCAAAGAAATCGTTGCTGCTGTGACTGGTCAGGAAGTGTTTGGTAAGCTGAAGTTTGAGTCTGGCGTTCACCGTGTACAGCGAGTGCCTGAGACCGAATCTGGTGGTCGTATTCATACGTCCGCGGCGACCGTTGCTGTTCTTCCGCAGGCTGAAGAAGTGGACGTTGAGATCAACCCTGCTGATTTGCGCATCGATACATACCGTGCATCTGGTGCAGGTGGTCAGCACGTGAACACGACTGACTCCGCTGTTCGTATTGTGCACAATCCAACCGGGATTGTGGTTGCCGTGCAGGATGAGCGCTCTCAGCATAAGAACAAAGACCGCGCGATGAAGTTGCTGCGGGCGAAGATCTACGATGTTGAGCGTGAGCGTGCTGCGAATGAGCGGACCGAGGCCCGCCGTGTTCAGGTTGGTTCCGGTGATCGTTCTGAGCGTATCCGTACCTACAACTTCCCTCAGGGTCGTGTGACTGATCATCGTATTGGTTTGACGCTGTATAAGCTTGACCAGATGATCGCAGGCGAAGCTACGGGTGAAGTGATTGATGCTCTGATTATGGATCATCAAGCGAACTTGCTCGCCGATGAAGGACTTTAATGTCCGGCCTCTTCGATAATTTCGACCTCAAAAATGTGCAGGCTTTGTATCTAGCGGTGCGGAGCCTGTTTCGTGATGCAGGTCTGATTGAAGCTGATCTGGATGCACGTGTCCTTGTTGCAGAAGCCCTTAGAATTGAGCCGAGAAACCTGATTCTGGAATATGATCAGGTGATCAAGCCTGAGACGCTGGTGGTTGTTTCCCGATATGTGGAAGAACGCCTTGCTGGAAAGCCGGTAGGACGTGTTCTAGGGAAGCGGGAGTTTTGGGGGCTGGAGTTTTCGTTGTCTTCGGCAACATTGGAGCCGCGGCCGGACACGGAAACGCTGGTTGAAACTGCGATTGCGTTTTGTCAGGCCCATGGCGACTTGGAAAAAGAATGGGTTTTTGCAGATATTGGAACTGGCACAGGAGCGGTTGCGATTGCGCTCCTGACTGAATTGCCCAATGCAATTTGTCTTGCTGTTGATATCAGTGAAGAGGCTTTGGAGACTGCGCAACGAAACGCAGCAAACAACAAGGTTCGTGACCGCTTTATCCCAGTTCGCGGTTCATATCTGGATGCGTTGAGTGGATCTTATGATTTTGTTGTGAGTAACCCGCCGTACATTCGCAGCTCTGTTATTGAAGGACTAAGCCATGAAGTTAAGCAGCACGACCCTATGTTGGCGCTTGATGGTGGAGTGGATGGTCTTACTGCCTATAAAGAATTGATAGGCAACGCTAAACGAGTTCTTAAGAGAAATAGTGGACTTCTTATGGAGATCGGGTTTGATCAAGCCGATGAACTTTCAACTCTTGCGAGGGAACTCGTAGGATTGGAGGCTTGTTGTGAACATGATCTGGCCGGTCAACCAAGGGTGATTGTTGTAGTTTTTCCATGATTGGCGAAGAATTCAATTATCTGGAAAAAAGCCCTTGGAAAATACGTCGGAACGAGATAGTTTCATCTCGCCGACAAGCGATACCAGCTAAAAGCTGAAAACGATGGGGATGGGCACTCACTGACTGTGAGACGAGCCTGGCAGAGACGTCGGTTGATAGTTTCAAAGCAGATAGTTGAGCAACCCCTCGTATCGTTGAACTGAGAGAGCAATGCATTTGTATTGCTGCGATCAGATGTCGGATATCGCATTGAAGCAGTTATACGATCGAATGCGATTGCATTTCGATGTTGATAGCCTTTGTGCTCATCAACACGCAGGCTTATTAACGGCATTTGGAATCCGGGAGATCTTACTCCCATGAACCTCACAGTTAGGTTCGATTGCTATTCCGGAAAGTTAACGGCAGAATGAGACCAGGAAATCAGAATAACAAGCGCATGCGTGGACGGGGGCGTAAAGCTCCAAATCCATTGACACGTACTTTTGAGTCAAATGGACCGGACGTTAAGATCCGAGGTACCGCATTGCATGTTGCTGAAAAGTATCAGCAACTTGCGCGTGATGCTCAGGCCTCCGGGGACCGTGTAACCTCCGAGAACTACTATCAGCATGCAGAGCATTACCAGCGCATCGTCGCTGCGGCTCAACCCCAAAGCACACAGACTGCTGCTCCTTCTGCGCGTACAGAAGATGAAGCTGCACCTGCTGCTGTTGAAACACCAAACGCTGTGGCAGCGACTGAAGAGCAAGAGGTTGCGGTTGCAACCCCTCAGCCTGTGATCGGTCTGGATACGCCTCAGCCGTTTATCGAAACAGCTCCAGCGGCTGACGAGAATGCAGAGGCTTCGGGAGACGCATCTGCACCAGCTGACGAAGATGATGGCAAAGCACGCCGTCGTGTTCGTGGCACTCGTGGTCGTGGTGTTCGTCGTACACCTTCCTCATCCTCCGCAAGTGCAGCAGCGCCAGCTGAGGCACCTGAAGGTGGTGAAGATGATGCAGCTTCTACGAAGCCACGTCGTACGCCTCGTGCTCGCACACCTCGTGCAGCTCGTTCACAGCGTACCCGTACAGCTCGTGTTCCTGCTGAGGATGCACCTGCATCTGCACCAGCACCTGCGGCTTTGGAAACAACCGGAGACGGTGAAAGCTAAGCACGTCTGATGATGTGCTTGCTGGCTCACTGGTTTGCCGGAGATCTATGAAAAACCCCGCTCAAAAGGCGGGGTTTTCTTTTTTGCTGACTGGCAAATAGTTCGTTGTGGGTGCTGGCTTACTCAATGATGAGTGTGTCACCGACGGAAAGTGTGCCGTTGTTGAGCACTTCCAGATAAATACCAACATCCATATGCCCCAGTGAACCATGAAGCGCCTTGTTGATGTTGGTGTCGCGCTCGGCTGTGACTGGATTTACATCTACGGCAGCGCAGCGGCGGGTGCGTTTCGCGAATTTGAACTCTACGCCTGAACTGGAACGGATTTTCTTGTCGGCCCAGTCAAACTCCTCATAGGCTGCCAAGCCTTCAACATAGATGTTTGCGCGGAAGCGTCTTGGATCAATCTCCACGCCCAAAGTCTCAGAAAGCGCTTTCACGCTGGCCAAATTCACGACATGTACGAAATTCTCAGCGGTATCCGTGAAAGCATGGTCGTCTGCGTGG
The DNA here is from genome assembly GCF_001623285.1 of Pseudovibrio sp. Ad26. NCBI lineage: Bacteria > Pseudomonadati > Pseudomonadota > Alphaproteobacteria > Hyphomicrobiales > Stappiaceae > Pseudovibrio > Pseudovibrio sp. Ad26. The sequence goes on along the minus strand of NZ_LMCE01000001.1, from coordinate 6,489 downwards.
CGGACTTTGAGCGGGCCAGTGGCTTTTTCACCCATGTGTGCTGTGAAGTAGGCTGCGAGTGCATCCTGTCCTTCAGCTGTTTCCAGCGGTAACGTGATGTCTTCACTCTCTGGCTTGGACAGAGTGATGCTTTTGTTTTCCAGATCGTATGTGCATTTGACCTGCGCCACGTCTTCATAACGAACCAGCACTAGAAATTTGCTCTTTGAAATGTGCTGAGGAGCTGCTGGATCGAAACCGCATGGACCATTTTCAATCGCATAGGCACGATCCAGCGGGAAGACAGCTCCGGCTTCTACTGTGGTGGTCTGAAGTGGATGAGCCGTAAGGCCTTTAACTGGATGTGTTGCGAGTGCGGTGATATGCGCAGGCGAAAAAGTCATATTAAATTCCGTTGTTTAAGCTATTCGAAACTATGAGGAACAAAGGATTGTGGCAAGATCTTGCGAGGACCCTCTTTTGTCGGCAGTTTGAACTACTATATGAAGAGTGCAGGGGGAAGTCTCCTGCTTCGGGTGCTCTTTATGAGGCTCGGATCCTCCCAAAATGCTTCGTCATGCTTCGGGTGACACGGCACATAGGAGTTATATATGGACTTTGAGAAATACACCGACCGTGCGCGTGGGTTCATTCAGTCTGCGCAAACATACGCTCTAGGACAAGGGCATCAACAGTTTACTCCCGCACATATTTTAAAGGTCTTACTGGATGACAGTGAGGGCATGTCTGCTGGTCTTATTGAACGGGCCGGAGGACGTGTGCAGGATGTCCGTCTACAGATTGAGACTGATCTCGCCGCGCTTCCTAAAGTGAGTGGTGGTAACGGGCAGCTGTACCTGGCGCCTGAAACGGCCCGTCTTTTTGAGCAAGCTCAGAAAATAGCGGAGAAAGCAGGCGACAGTTATGTCACTGTTGAGCGGCTGCTGCTTGCGCTTGCCATGGATAAAGACAGCAAAGCAGGGAAGGCACTTGCGCAAGGTGGCGTCACGCCAAACGCACTGAACGAGGCTGTCAACGAAGTACGCAAGGGCCGGACTGCGGATTCTGCATCCGCTGAAAACCAGTATGACGCTTTGAAGAAATTTGCTCAGGATCTGACTGAAGCTGCCCGTGAAGGTAAGCTCGACCCTGTGATTGGGCGTGATGAAGAAATCCGCCGTGCCATTCAGGTTCTTTCCCGCCGTACCAAGAACAATCCGGTTCTGATTGGTGAACCGGGCGTTGGTAAAACCGCAATTGCTGAAGGTCTTGCACTGCGCATCGTCAATGGCGACGTCCCGGAAAGCCTGAAAGACAAAGAGCTACTTGCTCTTGATATGGGCGCATTGATCGCTGGCGCGAAATATCGCGGTGAATTTGAAGAACGCCTGAAGGGTGTTTTGAATGAGGTGCAAGCCGCTGCGGGTGGTGTGATCCTCTTTATTGATGAAATGCATACGCTGGTTGGGGCAGGGAAGACAGATGGAGCGATGGATGCTTCCAACCTTCTCAAACCTGCGCTGGCGCGTGGTGAGCTGCACTGTGTTGGTGCGACTACGCTTGATGAATACCGCAAGCACGTTGAAAAGGACGCGGCGTTGGCTCGTCGGTTCCAGCCTGTGTTTGTAAGTGAGCCAACGGTTGAAGATACGATCTCTATTTTACGTGGCATCAAGGAGAAGTATGAACTTCACCATGGTGTTCGCATTTCAGATAGTGCGATTGTTTCTGCGGCAACGCTGTCTAACCGTTACATCACGGACCGTTTCCTGCCGGATAAGGCAATTGACCTTGTTGACGAAGCTGCCAGTCGCTTGCGCATGCAGGTGGATTCCAAGCCAGAAGAGCTGGATGAGTTGGATCGCCGGATCATTCAGCTGAAAATCGAGCGGGAAGCACTCAAGAAAGAAGATGATAATGCCACGAAGGATCGGCTTCAGCGTCTCGAAAAAGAACTGGTTGATCTGGAAGAGGAATCCAATGCGCTGACACAACGCTGGCAATCTGAAAAAGATAAGCTGAGCGGTGAGCAGAAAATCAAAGAGCAGCTAGATGAAGCGCGCACGGAGCTGGAGCAGGCGCAGCGTATTGGCAATCTGGCTAAAGCGGGCGAGCTTGCTTACGGCGTTATCCCTGATCTGGAAAAGAAGCTTTTGAATGCCCAGACAGCTGAAGATGTCGACAACACCATACTCAACGAGACTGTAAGCAGTGAAAGCATTGCCCAGATCGTGTCTCGCTGGACCGGAATTCCCGTCGATAAGATGCTGGAAGGCGAACGAGAGAAGCTGCTTCGTATGGAAGATGAGTTGGCCAAACGTGTTGTTGGACAGCAGGAAGCCGTTCATGCAGTTTCCACTGCTGTGCGCCGGTCTCGTGCCGGTTTGCAAGACCCGCACAGGCCAATTGGCTCTTTCATGTTCCTCGGCCCAACTGGTGTTGGTAAAACCGAGCTGACCAAAGCGCTTGCCAGCTATCTCTTTGATGATGAGACAGCCATGGTGCGCGTGGACATGTCTGAGTTCATGGAAAAGCACAGTGTTGCTCGCTTGATCGGAGCGCCTCCGGGCTATGTTGGTTATGAGGAAGGTGGTGTTCTGACAGAAGCTGTGCGCCGCCGGCCATATCAGGTAGTGCTGTTTGATGAAGTAGAAAAAGCACATGGCGATGTGTTCAATGTTCTGCTTCAGGTACTGGATGATGGCCGTTTGACGGACGGGCAAGGCCGTACTGTGGACTTCCGCAATACGCTGATCATCATGACATCAAACCTTGGTTCAGAATTTTTGGCGTCCCAGGGAGAAGGTGAAGATGCTGAGGCTGTTCGTGGTCCGGTGATGGATGCCGTGAAAGCGCACTTCCGCCCTGAATTCCTGAACCGTCTGGATGAGATTATTCTGTTCCATCGCTTGCAACGGACTCAGATGTCCCGGATCGTTGAAATTCAGCTGGCCCGTTTGCAGAAGTTGCTGGACGACCGGAAAATGGAACTTGAACTGGATGATGGTGCTATGGGTTGGCTTGCCGAAAAAGGGTATGATCCGGCTTATGGTGCACGCCCCTTGAAGCGCGTGATTCAAAAGCAGGTTCAGGATCCGCTGGCAGAGATGCTTTTGGCTGGTACAATTTCTGACGGTCAGAGCATCAGAGTCTCTGCAGGAACAGACAGGCTACTTTTTGAAACGGCCTGACAGGTTTGATCATGAGTTAAAGAAGAGGGCCGGATTTTCCGGCCCTTTTTGTTGGGCATTCCATAGAGGCTTTTCTAACGCATGCTTTTTGTGCTTAGTTCTGTAGATTGAAGTTGGGGCACTAAATTTCTTGGTTGGTGGTGGCTATGAGTAAAACTGGTTTTGCGATTTCGTGTGTGGCCCTAAGCTATCTCTGGCTTGCGGCAGCCGTTGCAATTGGCGGGGCAACCTATCCAGATTACAGCCATAGTTCTCAGTTCATGAGTGAGCTTGGGGCAACTGGTGCTCCTTTTGGAGCTGCTGTGAACCTTTGGGGTTTCGCGATGGTTGAGCTGCTTCTTTTACCCTGCCTTGTGATTTGCTTTTCTCACCTTATGCGTTGTCGCGCTGAACGTTTTGGTTTGGTGATTTTTGCGGGCTATCCAATACTGATTGCTGTTGCTGCTTTCTTTCCGTGTGATTTTGAATGCAGTGCTGCTGATCCAACCCAAAGTCAGCTCATTCACATGGCTGCTAGTTTTTTCGCCTACTTCTGTGCTGTTGTTGGTCTTAGTATATTGTCTGGAGCAGTCTACGAGAGGCCTTTTTGGATTTTGCCCTGCCTGATTTTAATGGCGATGCTCTTCAGTCTCTCTATTGAAACCGCTTTCAGTGGTCTCATGCAACGTGCGTTGGAGACTGGCATTTATCTTGGGTTTTTCGTGATCCTGATGCGCAAGCGTCATCATAAAAAAGAGCAAGCAGCTTGACGTTACTTGCTCTTTAATAGCGAGAGGCTTTTGGTGAACTGAAGTCAGTTCCGTAGTGAAGCGATGCGTTGACTTGGGCGGCCTGTTTCCATCAGAGCATTGATGCGGTCGCGTTCGCGCTTGAAGTTCTCAAGAACCTGAGCTTCGAGGATGCGGCCTTGCGGTACTTTGATCTTCAGGGAGTTCACGAAGCGGCCATTCACCTTCACTTCATAGTGGAGGTGGTTACCCGTTGAAAGACCGGTTGTTCCTACATAGCCAATAACGGAACCCTGTCTGATCTTCTGGCCTTTTTGAATGCCAGAACCAAAGCGGGTCATGTGGTTATATGTGGTGACATAGCCATTGGCGTGTTTGATCTCGACGCGTTTGCCGTATCCGCCAGACCAAGCTGCTTTTTGGATTACACCATCGCCAGCTGCAAAGATTGCGGTGCCGCGAGGAGCTGCCCAGTCTGTGCCAGTGTGCAAACGGCGGGTTTTCAGCACTGGATGGCGGCGCATGCCGAAGCCAGATGTAAAGCGGCCTGCCGCGATTGGTTTACGGAGCAAGAACTGCTTCGCGCTCTGGCCGTTCTCATCATAATAATCGACGACACCATCGTCCGGTGTGCGGAAACGGTAGAAGCGGTGAGAGCGACCATTCACGGTGATGGATGTATAAAGAATTTCGGAGGCGCCAGTGGTCTGGTCTGCATCAAGGCCATAGAAGACGCTCATCTCATCACCGCTTTTTACGGAGGCATTGAAGTCAACGCTATAAGAGTAGATGCGAACGAGTTCTTTTATGAGAGATGTTGGGACGTCGTTATCAAGACCAGTCTGGTAGATCGAGTCATAATAGGTGGCACGAGGACCAACGGAATTCTGCTGCTGTGATGTGAATGCATCTGCGGCCATCTGCGTAGATGGCTCTGGTGCTACAACAAATTCGCCTTCATCGTTTGGAGCGATGGTTCCCACATGGCGCTGATCTTCATAGATGCTAACGCGGACAAGGATTCCGTCGTCGTCTTCAATTTTGTCCGTGTTGAGGGACAGGCGGAAAATCTGACCAGCTTTGATCGTGTCGATACCAAAGTTTTCGGTAAACGCTTTGATATAGCCTTCTGCTTCTTTCTCTGAAGCCTCCCCATCCAGCAGAATGTCAATAAAGTCAGTCTGAGTCAGGATCGGAACAATGCGTTCTTCAATCTGATTGGCCTGAGAGATTTTACGAGATTTGGGCTGGAAGGAAACGTTTTCTTCTGTGATGCGGACTTCGATGTTTTCAAATGACTGTTCTGAAAGAGGAGCAAAGCCTGCATTGAAGTCTTCGAGGCTCGGGATGGCTGCAATGTCGGTGGAATTGTCCAACATGAACATCGCTGCTTTTTTAACCTGTTCCTGAACAGCTTCTTCTTTATGATCAGGAAGGGCCACCATGCTCATAGCTTCCAGTGGGAAGTCGCGTTGAGAAATGGATACTTCACCTTCAATGTCGGCACCATAGATCGCATCACTGGCGACCTGTAGCGGAGCGACCTGTTCTCCCTGATACATAGTGATCGGGTCGAACGGTGGAATGTCTGCAGCTGTTTCCTGTTTCTTGATGTTCTCAAGGCTTGCGCTGACGAGCGCATATGGCTTGGCTTTTACGTGGTCACGGCCTTCGCTGCGGGTCACTGTATTCACTTCAATGATCTGCCGGTTGGAGAAGCCGTCGGTTGCGGAACTCAGGCGGTCACCTTTTCCGCTGGAATTACGCTGTGGTGCCAGGTCTGCTGAATTGCTTGCGGGGGCTTTCGCTGTCTTATAGGTGTACTGGCCATCTAGCGCGGCCATCAACGCACCACCCATTAATACAATGGAGGTCATGCCGGTCAGGATCGTCCCGATCAACCAGCGGCCATTAAGCCGTGCGGGCTGGTCAGACGAACTTGCAAGGCTATCCACCATCAAAGCAGGTTCATTGCCAAGATTGACGGAAGGCCTTCCATTAGTATGGAACCTACCAGAATTCATCGAGCTACTTATCTTTCCCCAAATCGGCAGAGATGCCATCTGCAGCAGAGTTCTGCATCACGTGTTTACGATTGATAGACAATGCTGAAGATGGGAACAACTGATGAAAGACAAATACGGCTGGATTTTGTCGCTGATACTATGAAAAATTATAGAAAAAATGGATTTGGCGAGAAAATAATGAATTTGGCTGGCAAACCACGATTTTAAGCACCATATAAATACAGGGTTTGCGATTATTGAAAAAGTTTCCCCAGTCCTGTGAAAATTTTGAAGTTTTCTCTCAGGGCTCGTTGACAGGGTCAGCTCATATCCCTATAACCCGCTTCACGCCACCGGGGCGGGCCAGTGAGGCGCCGGTTCGGAGGCACAAAAACAGAAGGATTTACGGGGTTTTTAAGAGATCAGGTAAGTCTGGATATTGAGGCGCAAGTCTCCGCTCATTGACAATTGAATACGGAAGAAGAAAGAGAAACGTGGACGGCGGTTATTCGCGAGTGGTTTGGTAACAAGCCACTGTTACGGAATAACTGACTTAGTTTACGTTTTTCAGAACACCAAAGATTG